>JAEWLN010000016.1 GCA_023457535.1 Bacteroidota bacterium | reverse complement strand
CATCCATACGGCCAACTTTATCATTTTAAACCTTGGCGAGCAATCCTCGGGCGGACATTCGATCGCGGTGGAAAAGGTGGAGGAGCGTCCGGACAAGATCATTGTGACGATACGCGAACAATCGCCGGGACAAGGGCAAATGGCAACCTCGGTGATGTCCTATCCGTACACAATCGTAAAAATCAATTCGAAAAAAGCGATCGAGATCAGGGATTGAGGAGGTTTAAAGTTTAAGGTTTAAAGTTTAACGTTGCGTTCGTTCGACGTTTGACATTCGACATTCGACGTTCGACATTCGGCGTTCGTTCGACATTCGACATTCGACTTTCAACATCCACTTTCGACTTTCCACTTTCACCTAAATCCCCTACATTTGTCAAAACACCCAAAATGTCCAATACTTTCGGCCGCATTTTTAAACTGACGACCTTTGGCGAATCGCACGGCCCGGCCATTGGCGGTATTATCGACGGGGTTCCCGCAGGCATCGCCATCAATTCCGACGCCATTCAACGCCAGATGGACCGGCGCAAACCCGGACAATCCGCGATCGTGACCCAGCGCAAAGAAGCCGACCAGGTGCAGTTTTTATCCGGGATTTTCGAAGGCAAAACCACCGGTGCGCCCATTGGGTTCCAGATCGCCAACACCAATGCCAAACCGGACGATTACGCGCACAATGATGTAGCGTACCGCCCGAGCCACGCCGATTACACCTATGACAAAAAATACGGGATCCGCGACCACCGCGGCGGCGGACGAAGTTCTGCGCGCGAGACGGCCAATTGGGTCGTGGGCGGAGCCGTGGCCAGGCAAATTATTCCGGCTATCCGCATTGATGCGTTTGTGTCATCGGTGGGGGAGATTTTCATCGACAAACCTTACCAGGACCTTGATTTTTCGCAAACCGACCACCATGCAGTGCGCTGTCCGGATGCCGATACGGCCGCCAAAATGGAGGCGTTGATCCGTGATGTGCGCAAAAAAGGCGATACCGTGGGCGGTACAGTGACCTGCGTGGTACAAAATGTGCCGATGGGCTTGGGCGAGCCGGTTTTCAATAAGCTCCATGCCGCGCTGGCCCAGGCGATGCTGTCCATCAACGCGGCACATGGATTCGAGTACGGAAGCGGATTTTGCGGCACCCGCATGTACGGCAGCGATCACAACGATTTGTTCAACCCCGATGGTTCGACCCAATCCAATTTGTCCGGCGGGATTCAGGGCGGCATTTCAAACGGTATGGACATTTACTTTCGCGTGGCGTTCAAGCCTGTGGCGACGATCATGCAGACGCAATCCACCATCGATAGCCATGGAAACAACGTGGAACTGCAAGGCAAAGGCCGCCACGATCCGTGTGTGGTACCGCGCGCCGTTCCTATTGTCGAGGCGATGGCCGCGATGGTACTTGCCGACTTTTATTTAATGAACCAAATTCAAAACCACGATAAAGCCTAGCCCTGATGGCAGCGGCATCCTTTTGCATTTTGATCGTAAAGTACTGCCAACGGCAATCAGGTAGCTCCTAAATGCAAAAGATACAGCGTACAGCAGGTTCCCGGCTCCTAAAAACCAAACCATGACAAACGAAAATCAAACCCAATCCAAGCCTTCTTTTTTATCGAACCTGACCACACAAATCCTGATTGCGATGCTGCTCGGGGCAGTGCTTGGCGTGGCGGTCTACCAGAATGCGACACCCGAAAGTGCGCGGGAATTCAGCACGTACATCAAAATGCTGGCTACGATTTTTATCCGGCTGGTGCAGATGATCATCGCGCCGTTGGTCTTTACAACGCTTGTTGTAGGGATTGCAAAGCTCGGCGACATCAAATCCGTGGGGCGTATTGGCGGCAAGGCGATGGGATGGTTTTTTACCGCGTCTTTTATTTCGCTGCTCATCGGGATGTTCTGGGTCAATGTGCTCAAGCCCGGCGTAGGGCTTAACCTGAGCGATGTCGACATGGCCACGGCGAGCGAGGTCACCGATAAAACGCATAATTTTTCCGCGCAGAATTTCATCGAACACATCATTCCCAAAAGTATCGTCGAAGCGATGGCCACCAATGAGATCCTGCAGATCGTCGTGTTTTCGATCTTTTTTGGCCTGGCTGCGGCCGCTATCGGCGATCATGCCAAACCGGTCGTCAATGCGCTCGATAAAACCTCGCACATTGTACTTAAAATGGTCAATTACGTGATGAAGTTTGCGCCGCTGGGTGTTTTTGGGGCCATTGCAGGCGTGTTTGCGGTGCGCGATTTTGGCGATCTGTTGCTCACGTATGCCAAGTTTTTCGGGTCGTTCCTTGTGGGAATTTCCACGCTTTGGGTGGTATTGCTGATTGTGGGTTATCTGTTCCTGGGCAAGGCGATGGGAATTTTGCTCAAGCGCATCGTCTCGCCGCTGGTCATTGCCTTTGGCACGACGAGCTCTGAAGCGGTATTTCCGAAACTTACCGAAGAACTGGAGCGGTTTGGCATCAAAGACCGCATTGTTTCGTTCATGTTGCCGCTGGGTTATTCGTTCAACCTGGACGGCAGTATGATGTACATGACTTTTGCGAGTATTTTCATCGCCCAGGCGTATGGCATCGATTTGAGCATGGGTACGCAATTTACGATGTTGTTCGTGCTGATGCTGACCAGCAAAGGAATTGCGGGGGTGCCGCGCGCAAGTCTTGTAGTAGTGGCCGCTACATGCGGAATGTTCGATATTCCAATCGAAGGCATTGCGTTGATTTTGCCGATTGATCATTTTTGCGACATGTTCAGAAGTGCGACCAATGTACTTGGGAATGCGCTTGCGACGAGCGTGGTAGGGAAGTGGGAAAAATCTTCTGAGTAAATAACTTATCGCCGGCTTTTTTCACCGTTTACTTTTATATATTTGTCTAAACCGACGAAAAATAACCATATGAAAAAAATTTTACTATGCCTTGCCATGGGCAGCTTTGGACTTGTGTCGCGCGCACAGGTGATTGCGTCTGAGAATTTCGACGCCTACTTTCCCGGAGAACTTAACTCGGACATGACGGGCCAGACGGCCGCCAATGGCATCTTTACGATTGCCACAAACGGCACGGCGCCTACAACGGCCAACAACGCCGGGGCGGACAACTTTGAGATCATCGAAAACGATGGCGCGCACTTTAATGTATTACAGGTCGTAGGGACCAATGGAAACAAAGGCGGCCGCGTATTTTGGTTCGAATCTTTTACCGACGGCTGGGAGACCCGCGATTCCGGCAAAGAAATCGTAGAAGTTGAATTTGAACTGTTCACCGGACCGGGCGGCGGCACGAGCTTGAACACGATCGACATGCGCATCAACGGCGATGCGGGCGGAACCATTGTGCTTTCCGGTTTTTCATTTGATACCAAAACCCTTGTCCTGCGCGGGATCGCTTATTATAATGCGCCGGCTCCGGGTACGTTGGCCAGTTATTATTTCTATCTTGGCGGCGGGCAAAATAATGTTGTGCTGCCTGCCAATACCTGGGTAAGGCTGGGGGCGAGCTTCAATAAAACGACAGGCCAGGTTTACTGGCGCGGCAAAAACGGGGCGACGCAATTGTTTGCCGGACAGGTTCTGGGCGCCGGAACGGGAATGGATCCGGTGCAAACCAATTTTATGTCGCTGAGCGGAACTACGACCACGCCTCCGGCAACCAATACGGATGCTTCGGTGGTCATGTTCGACAATTTTATGATCCGCGCCGCTGCATCGGATAGTTTGCTCGACGTAGTGCAAATCGCCCATAATGACACATTTGCGGTGTATCCGAACCCGGCCCGGGACGTGGTCCATATTGCCAATGGTTCCGGAAAGATCAAATCGGTTTCCCTGGTCGATATCAACGGACGCACAGTACGCGATGCTTCGTTTGGCAACGTTGCTGCTGCGCAGGTCGACATTTCAGATCTCGCATCGGGCGTTTATATCGTAAACATCGAATCGGCCGAAGGTTCTACGACCCGGAAAATCGTGAAGCAATAGCGCATTGTCATTATAATCGCGTTAATCTTAAACTCTCCGCATAGGGGAGTTTTTTTTTTTTTGTTGCCAATTTGTTGACTGTGAAGCAGTCGCGTTTTGAGTGTTTTTTTTGGCTAAAATTTCGCAATTCAAAGTAACCCGGAACCTTTTTTTTTCAATAATTTTACGACTTAATATCAAATTTTATTATGAAAAAATTATTACTCTTTTCCGGTTTGTTTTTAGGTGTAGTAGCGCAAGCTCAGGTAACTGTTCCTGTCAACAACCAAACATTTGCAGGTGGATTTTTCGCTACCGCTTTTACCGCGGGCGAATTGACCGGTACCCTTACCAGTATCGACGTCAACGTAACGCTGACCGCATCGGCCGACTTCACTTACGCCAATGATTTTGCTATCCTGGTTACAACAGGCCTTACAGCGACAGACGAACTGGTTTTGCAGGCTGGCGGTTACTCCGATTTTGGTTTTGATGAGCACATCGAATTCACTACAGGAAATGCAGCTGCTGCAGGGACGGTATGTAATGAAACCATTGAATTGGCTACACCGATCAACTTTGATTTCAACCCGGCTTTAAAAGTTTATTTTGGTAACGGGTACGGATCGGACACCGGTTCAGGAACCTGGACAGGATCATTCACGCTTAATGGCGTTACGGCTCTGGGTGTTAAAGGAAATGCTGCTGCAGCTGCGTTTTCAGTATTCCCGAATCCTGCAAACAACGTAATCAACGTAGCCAATGCCAACACCAAGATCAACGGTGTATCGCTTGTGGATTTGAACGGCAGAACAGTGAAGACTATCACTTTCGACAGCGTTTCAAGCGCACAGGTTAACATCGAAGATCTGGCTGCAGGTGTTTACATGATGAACATCCAGTCAGCGGAAGGTGAAGTGACCAAAAAGGTCATCAAGCAGTAAAACCTGCCTGAGGCATACGAAAAGCTCCCCAATTTGGGGAGTTTTTTATTTACAGGAATTTGGATGCAATCGCAGGCGTCGGGACCAGGCACGCGGTTTTTTTACCGTACCAATTGTAGCGGTTTTTTGCGACGTAATCATAAACGGCATTGCGCAGCGGCGCAGGAATGATCTTAAAGATCGTCCCGAGGTGGAAAATGCCCCCAAATTCGCGCGCGATTTCAAGGGCAGCGCCCGATTTATAAAAATAGGCCACGCCGGGCTCATACAAAATGATGCTGTCCACCTGTTGGGTGTCGATGCCGATGTGTTTGGTGATTTGTTGCCCAAGCTCAGACTGTAGCGCGACAAACCTGAAAACATCTTTTTTATCGCGCGAAATGATATATTGCACCATCCGGTCGCACAAATTGCACACGCCGTCAAACAAAATGATCTTCTTTCCCTGCGGTAATTCCATGGCTATTTTTTTGCTTCCACCAACTCGAGTGCCTCGAGGCTTACTTTAGACGTAAACAATCCGTAATTGACCACGGCTTTGTTCTTTTCAATGCTGTCGATGCTCCCGACCGATTTCCCGTCCGTCATCCTGACGCGGTCGCCCACTTTAAGAACGGGTTTGGGCTTTTCGACTGCAATGGCCTTTAGCTTTTTCTCTTTTTTTTCTTTTCTGATTTCTTCTACCTGAACGGCCACTTCTTTAAGGACTTCTCTCTTTTTTTCGAGCTTGGCCTTTTCCACTTTTGCCTCTTTTGGCGTCGCGGCTTTTTTGCGTTTGGAGTTTTCTATTTCGACCAATTTCAAAAAATCGCCAATGAGCTCCTTTTTATTTTTACTGTTGAAATACTTGCCCGCCATGTCATCGATCTTTTGGCCCAGATAGATCACGCGCTGGTTACTGTCGTATAATTCCTGATAACTTTCAAGTTTTTGCTTGATCTTGACGTTGGTATCCTCGAGTTTTTTGCTTTCCTCGCGCGCCTTGCTTTCCTCTTCTTTGAGCGTTTGCGATGTTTTTTCGAGCTTAGAACGCTCTTTTTGCAATGTGGCGATGGTTTTGTCGAAGCGTACTTTTCCCACTTCGATCTTCTTTTTCGCCCGATTGATAAGCCCGAACGGAATCCCGTTCTTTTGTGCGACCTCAAACGTAAAGGAACTTCCGGCCTGGCCCAGGGCAAGTTTGTACATGGGTTCCAGCGTTTGCTCGTTGAACATCATGTTCGCATTGGTCGCATGCGGCAATTCATTGGCCAATATCTTGAGGTTGGCGTAGTGCGTCGTGATGATGCCAAATGCCTGGCGGTGGTAGAATTCTTCAAGAAAAATTTCTGCGAGCGCCCCGCCCAGTTCAGGGTCCGACCCCGTTCCGAATTCATCGATCAGGAACATCGTTCGCTGGTTGCATTTCTTTAAGAAATAGTTCATGTTTTTGAGGCGGGAACTGTACGTGCTGAGGTGATTTTCAATCGATTGGTTGTCTCCGATATCGGTCAGGATCCGATCGAACAAAAACGTTTCACTGCGTTCGTGCACCGGAATCAGCAACCCCGATTGCAACATCAGCTGCAATAGCCCGACGGTTTTAAGCGATATGGTTTTTCCGCCCGCATTGGGCCCGGAAATAACAATGATGCGGTTTTCCTGATGCAATTCGAATGTTTGCGGATGCGTCACTTGCTGCTTTTGCTTGTTGGCCAGATACAAAATAGGGTGGAACGCCTCGCGAAAATACAACCGGCGGTTGTTTGTGATTTGCGGCAGGATCCCGTTGATGCGGTTGGCGTAGCGGGCCTTGGCGCTAACCACATCGAGGTCGCTCAAAAAATCCTGGTACTGCACGATGAGCGGCAAAAACACGCGGATGTCATTGGAGAGCTGCTTTAAAATCCGCGTGATCTCTTCCTGTTCCTCGTACTCCAGATTGGCGAGCTCACGTGAATATTTAAGCGTGGCTTCCGGTTCAATATAGGCAATGCTGCCCGTTTTAGAGCTGCCCAGTATGGTTCCCTTGACCTTGCGACGGTACATTGCCAATACGGCCAGAACGCGCCGGTTTTGTACAAAACTTTCCCGGATGTCGTCGAGATAGCCCAGCGAATGGTATTGCGAGAGCGCCACGCCAAAACTCTGGTTGACCTTGACGCGCACTGCATTCATCTGGTGGCGTATCGCTGACAGCTGCACCGAGGCATCGTCTTTGACCTCTCCGTAAGGATCCACGATGGCGTCGATCTTCCGGACGATTTCTTTGGTCAATTCCACTTCGGCAGCCCTTTTTTGCAAGGAAGGGTAGTAGTCGTCGAATTTTTTGAAAAACAGCAGCAATGTATTGACCGTTGCGGAAAGCGTTGCGATCTTTCGAAACGCGGGCGCATCGAGAAAACTGCCCTCGATTCCCAAGAAACGCACTTCCTGTGTCACCGATTCAAATCCGTGGTTGGGAATGGCATTGTTGTTCTGGTACGATGAAACATATTCGGATGTTTGGTGCAGCGCGTCCATGAGCCGGCCGGCATCGCCAAACGGCCTGATCCGGAGTGCTTTTTCCGCGCCCAGTTCAGTGGTGCATCCAAGCGCTACGGTTTCGAGTATGGTGGGGAACTGTAAATCCTGTAACGTTTTATCGGTGATTGAAATCATTATCTGAAGCGCAATTTTAAAAGCAAATTTAGCTAAAAAACACTAATGCCCATGCGGTTCGAAGTTGCAAATCGCTATATTTGGCAAAACCAAAACATGAACCTAAGCGCATCCTGGCAACCGGTACTGGATTCGGAATTCCGCCAGCCTTATTTCAGCCAACTCATGGATTTTGTGCATTCGCAGTACGAGACCCGTTCGGGCCAGAGGAGTTACCCGCCTGAATCGGAAATTTTTGCTGCGTTCAATTACTGTGCGTTCGATGCGGTGAAAGTGGTCATCATCGGGCAAGATCCGTATCACGGCCCGCAACAGGCCAACGGATTGTGTTTTTCCGTTCGCGACGGCATTGCGTTTCCGCCTTCGCTAACCAATATTTTTAAGGAAATCCAAAGCGATCTGGGCCAATCCATTCCGGCATCGGGCAATCTCGAACGCTGGGCGAAGCAAGGCGTGTTATTGCTCAATGCTACCCTGACCGTCAGACAAGGCCAGGCCGGAAGTCATCATGGGAAAGGCTGGGAAAAATTTACCGATGCGGTCATCCGGAAAATCGCTGACGAAAAACAACACATTGTCTTTATGCTCTGGGGCGGATTTGCCAAAAAAAAGGGCGCGTGCATCGACCGCAGCAAACACCTGGTGCTCGAATCGGGGCATCCGTCGCCACTGAGCGCCAACAAGGGCCATTGGTTTGGCAACCGTCATTTCAGCAAAGCCAATGCTTATCTGGAAAGCGTCGGCAAGACGCCGGTAATGTGGTGATCAATTGACCGTGAAATAGTAATAACCTGATGCGTCGGTTTGCGCGCAGCTAGAGAAGATCGTCACGAACAAACTGCCGGCCGCGCTGTCCGATGTCAGCACAATAGCGCCCGACGGCTCCTGGTTATAGGTGAAACGCAACCGGTAATTTCCTGTTTGCGCCATGCGGATCCCGCCCCGGTACAGATAGGTTTCGCTGGCCGCGTCATATACGGCCTGGGCGAGCAAAAAATCGCCGTATGCCAATGCGTTGCCGTCCTCGGTCAGCACAAGATTTTCGGAAATGTCAATAGGCGTCCATTGGTTGGCGCCTGTTTCCTTTTCAATCAGGTAGGAAAACGTAAACGCTGTGGCCCCGCCTGTGGTGCGGTAGAGGTCAAGTGCGCCGGTTTGCCCGGCCTCATACAGCGCGCGCGGCAGTTCGGCTGACACCATAACCGGATCGCCGGCCAGGTGAGGGGCGGCATTGTCGATGGTCACCAACTCGGGGGAATTGACAAAAACGTCGTTGTAAAATTCGCTGTCCTTGTTAGAACAGTCGGCTGCCATGAGCAATGTAGCGAGGCTGCCAAGCAGTAGATATCGGAGTGTTTTCATAAACTGTTTTTAAAATCGGTATCCTACACTTACGCCAACGCGTGAAAATACGTCCGGGCTTTTGTCGGTTTCGATGGTGTTGACGCCAAAACCTACCATGAGTTCGATAGCGAGCTGTTCCTTGATGTACATCTTATAACCAGCGCCTGCACCGATCGCAACGTCAAAATAGTCACTTTTTTCTACTTCGTAATACCCGGTCCCATTGGCTGTCTTGCGCACAATCTCCCTAAAATCACCGCCATTGGCCGAGACGAATACCTCTGCAAAGTAAAACCGCGCCAAACTTTCAGAAAGCCGGTAGCGCACAAACGGCGTAGCTTCAAATTTGGGCGCATTGTCGCGGTTGCCATTGCGGAAATCCTTGTCCACTTTGTTGCTGCTGGTATAACCGGCGGTCAGTCCGGCAGAAAACCGGCCATCGGTAAAACGCTCATACGAAATGTTGTATTTGGAAAGCGCAATCAGCGAAAGCAAATCGGTGCGCAATTCATTTTTTCTCGTCGGCGGGCCCGATGCATCCTGTGCAAACGCGAGCGGGCCACACAGCATTGCCAGAATCAGTAGTTTCTTCATAGTGCGTATTTTAGTGGCTAATATACAAAAAGGGCGCAAACGATAACCGGATAATCAATACAAAGTGAGCGCGCCGAGAATTTCCTCAGACATGAACGGGCCGCCCGGGTAGGTGGCCGTATAATCCAGGTTGAGCCAAACCTGGCCGCGTTCGTCGATGTGGTAATGGATCTGTTTGCCTTTGGATTCTTTGACAAACAATACTTTTTTGATCAGGTAGTTTATCGTTTCAAGATCTGCTTTGTCGCCTATGAGTATTTCGGGATAAATGTGCCCCCCGGTGTGGATCAGTCTCGGAGTACCGCCAATGGCCTTGACGCACGCGGCCATCAGGATCGAATGGTCATCGCAGTCCCCGGAGAGATACAACAGAGATTCGGTCGCATCGGCAATATATTCACGGCCTTTGGGGTCGCTGACATAATTCCAGCGCGAGTTGATTTCCTTAAACACTGCAAAACACTGAATAAGCATGCGGTATTGTGGATAGCCGCGCACATCCTTGAATTCCTTGGTCGTGGCCATGAGCGCAAAATTGCGGATTTTGGGACTTTCGTATTCCACGGCGTCCAGGATGCGCGATTTGTTCGGGAACGGCAGCAGGCGCGACAGGATCAGGTCTTGCGGATTCGGGCTGTCGGACATCGCATAAATCATGAACCGATAATCCTCAAAAACGCTTTTAAAACCGTAATTGCCCGATAAAGATCCCAACAACAGCGCCACCAGATACAATGCAATGCAAATGATGATGACGCGCCGCATAAGCCGCAATACGAGTTGGATGGCCACCACGATGACGACAAACAATACGATGCGGTCCACCTGGAACGGCCACTCGGGATCGATCAGATTTTGGTGGATGATGATAAAAACGGGAATCGCGATCAGGATGTTGAGCAGAAAAATAATGACCATGTCCCACGGGCGCGGTATCTGCAGTTTGTCCTTGATTTGCTGGAAAGAAATGCTCCCGGTTTGTGTCATAGCAGGCGGCAAAGGCTACAAGGCCCTGGCGAGTTCAGCAAAAATACCTTTTTTATCAATAATTGAAAGGGCAAGCAACTGATTTTGAACATTGTTTAACATTTGCTCAGTAGGCGGTTTTTGCGACCACATTGTCAACGACAGCCATTGGCGGATATCCTCCGGTTTCTGGTTGTATTTTGATGCAAGCGTTCGGTCGATGCTCGGGATGTCCTTAAACTCGATCGTGGTGTTGTTGATGATCTCCAGGATGCGCCGTATGGTTCCCGAATGCTTTTCAAGTACCTCGTTGCGCACGGCGATCACAAAACACGGCCATGGTGTAGGGCACTCGCCGATGCGGCGAAAAACACCCTGATCCACAAGCGGCTGGGTCATGAATCGCTCCCACATAAAATAGTCGGCCGTACCCTGTGTGAGGGCTTCGACCGCGCCATCAATCGTATGGACGCTCTCGAACTGCAAATCCTGCGTGTTCCATTGTTGGTTGCCCGCATTGACATAAGCCATGAGCTGCGATCCGGAACCTTCGCGGCTGATCGCGGCCTTTTTGCCCTTGAGATCTGCGACGGTTTGAAATCCTGATGCCGCAGCCACATGGATGCCCCAGATCAAAGGTGATTCCACATATACCTGAACAATTTTTGAAGGACTGCCCGCTACGATGTCCTTGACGATTCCTTCGGTCAACACCACGGCGATGTCGGTGGAACCCTCGCGCAGCATCTGGCACAATTTGCCCGTACCTTCAGGCACGTCGGTCCATTCGAGGTTGATGCCCTCTACGTCGAATTCACCGTTTTCGATGCACAGGTGCCATGGCAGGTTGAAATGTTCGGGGACGCCGGCAATTTTTATGGTTTTCATGGAGGGGATTTTGGTTTGAGGTTTAAAGTTTGAGGTTTAAAGTTTAAAGGTTTAAAGTTTAAAGGTTTAAAGTTTGAGGTTTGAGGTTAGAGGTTTGGGCGTGCCGGCGAGGGAGCATCCTGCGCTTTAAAACGTTCCTGGCGCCGTCGCGCTGTACGCTGTATCTTTTGCCTCGAACTCGGCAAAAGGATGCCGCTTCCATCGCTCACGCGGCCCGAACCTCCAATTGAAACCTTTAAGTCAAAATTCGAAATTTGAAAATTCGATTTCGAAATGCGCGCTTTTACCTCGAAGCTGCGATCTTATCCAAGGTATAAGCGATCAATTCGTCAACGGCCTTGTAAGGATCTTCACTAAACGTCCCCGAGGCGCGGTTTGCAATAATGGCATTGAGCGACAACGCGTTGTGGCCCAGCAGCGCGCAAAGCCCGTAGATCGCGGCAGTTTCCATCTCAAGATTGGTAATGCGGTGGCCGTCGAAGTTAAAGCTGTCCATTTTGTTGTTGAGTTCCGGATCCTGGATCGCAAGCCGCAGCACGCGTCCCTGCGGACCATAAAATCCGCCTGCTGTTGCCGTAATGCCTTTGTGCATTTGGTCGCTTTCAATCATTTTTTCGAGTTTGTCCGAGCACCTGATCACATAAGGCTTGCCCTTGCGGAAATCCCAATCGGTATACGCGCTGAAGGCTTCTTCAATCGCAAAATGGGTCACGTCTTCGATCTGGTAGGAACGCAGCATGTTGTCGAGCCCAAGCCCGTATTTGGACATCACGAAACTATCCACCGGTATATCCCGCTGCAGCGACCCCGATGTCCCGATGCGGATGATGTTGAGCTGGGTCAACGTTTCTTTGGGCATGCGCGTGCTAAAATCGATGTTGGCCAGCGCATCCAGCTCATTGATGACAATATCGATGTTGTCCGGCCCGATGCCTGTGGACATAACGGTAATGCGTTTGCCTTTGAACAGGCCGGTTTGGGTTTTGAATTCGCGTTTTTGCGTCGAAAATTCGATCGAATCAAAGAATTGCGTGATCTTCTCGACGCGGTTCTGGTCGCCTACAAAAATAATGTCCGGCGCAATGTGTTCCGGACGCAGGTTCAGGTGGTAGACGCTGCCGTCGGGATTTAATATAAGTTCTGAGGATTTTATCATTTTGAAAGTCGAATGTCGCACGTCAAACGACGCCCCGACACCATTAATGGTTAGTTATACATTATTAATTATTGATTGTAATTACCCGCCGACGCGCTTGGTCCTGAAACCCTTGTCCTGCAGCATTTTCATAATTTTATCGCGGTAGTCGCCCTGGATCAGCATTTCACCGCCGCGGAAGGATCCGCCCACGCCAAATTTGGTCTTGATTTCCTTGGACAATATTTTGAAATCTTCGTCCGAGCCCTGATATCCTTCAATAAGGGTTACAGGTTTGCCATTGCGCTTTTCGAACTTGCAGATCATCGGCTCTTTTTGGATCAGCAATTCGTGCGGGGCTTCGTGCGCTGCTTCTTCTGGTGCGGGCTCGTGGGTAGGGAAGAGGTTTTTGAGTTGGTCTTGGAGGTCCATAATTTTTTAGTCGAAAGTCAAATGGCTGTGGTCTTGACGCGTGTTTAGCCGATAGCAAATATCCAAAATTTTATCGATTCTTAAAAAACAAAAGACACCGGTTTCCCAATGTCTTTTTGAGTTTGTCGCAGGACTTAAACCCGTTCGCCGTTTGAAGTGCTACGTTTGACTTTATTTTTTGATCAGTCCAAGATCCACGAGGCGTTCATGCAGGAATTCCCCTGCGGTGATGTCTTCGTATTGCTTTGGATGGTTTGCGTCTATCGTTTTTTCAAGTACGTCCAGCTTCATTTCGCTGATCGGGTGCATGAAGAACGGAATCGAATACCGCGAGGTACCCCAGAGTTCACGCGGCGGATTGACCACCTGATGAATCGTCGATTTCAAACGGTTGTTCGTATGGCGCGACAACATATCGCCCACATTGATCACCAGTTCGTCCGGCTCGGCAATCGCATCGATCCATTGGCCCTCGTGGTTCTGGACTTGCAAACCTTTACCTTGCGCGCCCATGAGTAGCGTAATGAGATTGATGTCGCCGTGCGCAGCGGCACGAACAGCGCCATCGGCCGGTTCATCGGTGATGGGCGGATAGTGGATCGGACGCAAAATACTGTTGCCGTTCTTGACATAATTATCAAAGTAGAATTCGTCAAGGCCTAAATATAAAGCGAGTGCGCGCAATACATAAACCCCTGTCTTCTCGAGCATTTGGTAGGCTTGTTTGCCCACTGCGTTGAACTTTGGCAATTCTTCAACCGTCACGTTTTCGGGGTATTCAGCAGCGTATTTGGAGTCTTTTTCAACGTATTGGCCAAAGTGCCAGAATTCTTTCAAATCACCTGCAGACCGGCCTTTGGCGTGTTCCTTGCCAAACGAAACGTATCCCCGCTGGCCGCCAATGCCGGGAATTTCATATTTTTTCTTGGTCTCCAATGGAAGACTGAAAAAGTTGCGGACCTCGCCATACAGTTCATCCACCAACTTGTCATCCAGAAAATGACCTTTTAATGCCACGAAGCCAATGTCTTCGTATGCCTTTCCGATTTCATTTACAAATTTTTGTTTACGTGCCGGGTCATCCGACAGGAAATCACGCAAGTCAACACTAGGAATGTTTTGCATACTAAAAAATGTTTGTTAATAACTTCAGCGCGGTAAAGCCCTGATGGATACAAAAGTATTGAATATATCAGATTGCGCATTTAAAAGTTATTAACAGCCGGGACGCCCGGATTTGATGGTGCAAATGTAACGTTTCCGCGAGCCCCTGTGTGTGAGCGCTTAATCCATAGCGTAGATTATCGATCCCGGGGTTGGCGTTGCATTTATGCCAAGATTTTTGCTGCTTTCCAAAAGAATATGGTTTTATATAAGGTTATTTGCTATTTTTGAGGGCATTTTAAACAAGGCAAAATGAATTTCGAAAGAAAAAATCTAACCGACGAAAAACTACTCGAATTATACAAAAGGCTTCTCAAACCGAGGCTGATAGAAGAAAAAATGCTCATTCTGATCCGGCAGGGCAAAGTGTCCAAATGGTTTTCAGGTATCGGGCAGGAGGCCATATCCGTGGGCGTGACGGCCGTTTTGGGAAGAGACGAATACATTTTGCCGATGCACCGCAACCTGGGCGTGTTCACAGGCCGCGATATTCCATTGTACCGATTGTTTGCCCAATGGCAAGGCAAAGCAAGCGGATTTACCAAAGGCCGCGACCGATCGTTCCACTTTGGGACGCAGGAGTACAAGATTATCGGAATGATCTCCCACCTCGGGCCGCAGCTCGGGGTCGCCGATGGTATCGCATTGGCCAATAAACTTAAGGGCAACGGCAACGTTACGGCCGTGTTTACGGGCGAAGGTGCCACAAGCGAAGGGGATTTCCACGAAGCGCTCAACATTGCCTCTGTCTGGGATTTGCCGGTGCTTTTCGTTATCGAGAACAACGGCTACGGCCTCTCAACGCCTACAAACGAGCAATACCGCTGTGAAAACCTTGCCGACAAAGGCATTGGTTACGGCATGGAAGCCCACATCATTGACGGCAATAACATATTGGAGGTGTACACTGAGTTGTCGGACATTGTTGCGTCGATGCGCAAGAATCCGCGTCCGGTGCTGATCGAATTCAAGACCTTCCGCATGCGCGGGCATGAGGAAGCCAGCGGTACCAAATATGTGCCGCAGGAGCTTATGGATATGTGGGCCGAGAAAGATCCGGTGGACAACTTCCGTCGCTACCTGGTCAAGCAAAACGTGTTGTCGGCTGCCGATGACGAGAAATGGCGCAACGAGATCAAAAAGGAAATCGACGACCATCTGGTCATGGCCAATACAGAGGCGGACATCGTCGCGAGTTATGAAGAAGAGCTCAATGACGTTTACAAACCTTACGATTTTGAAAACATCCAGCCCTCGGGCGATTCAGAAAATATCCGTTTTGTCGACGCCATCTCCCAGGGCCTGAGGCAATCCATGCAACGCCACGAAAACCTTGTCATCATGGGGCAGGACATCGCAGAATACGGCGGCGCGTTTAAAATTACGGATGGTTTTGTAGCCGAATTCGGAAAATCGCGCGTGATCAATACCCCTATATGTGAATCGGCGGTCGTATCGGCAGGGATGGGATTATCGATAAACGGTTACAAGGCGATCGTTGAAATGCAGTTCGCCGATTTTGTGTCGACCGGATTCAACCCGATTGTGAACTATCTGGCAAAAGTGCACTACCGCTGGCAGGAAAAAGCCGACGTCGTAGTGCGGATGCCGTGCGGCGGCGGAACACAGGCCGGCCCGTTCCACTCGCAAACCAACGAGGCGTGGTTTACCAAGACCCCGGGACTCAAAGTGGTTTATCCGGCGTTTCCTTACGATGCCAAGGGATTGCTCAATGCGTCGATCAACGATCCGAATCCGGTGATGTTTTTCGAGCACAAATTGCTGTACCGAAGCATTTACCAGGATGTTCCAAAGGATTATTACACCTTGCCGCTCGGCCAGGCTGCATTGTTGAAAGAAGGCACCGATATAACGATTGTCGCCTTTGGTGCGGCCGTTCATTGGGCGCTCGAAACACTGAAACTCAATCCGGAGATTTCCGCCGATCTGATCGATCTGAGGACTTTGCAGCCATTCGACAAGGATACGGTATATACCTCGGTAAGAAAAACCAACAAGTGTATCATTGTGCAGGAAGATTCGATGTTTGGCGGGATTGCGAGCGACATATCGGCCATGATCATGGAAGATTGTTTCGAATACCTCGACGGGCCGGTCAAGCGCGTGGCCAGTCTGGACAGCCCGATTCCGTTTACCAAGGCACTTGAAGACCAATACCTCGCAAAAGGACGTTTCCAGCAAGCGTTGAAGCAGCTTATGGCGTATTGATTTTTGTCACATTTTTGCTATCAGTTGCACCGCGTAAAGAAATACTGCTATATTTGTTAAGTTTTTCTTAAGTATAGCATATGAAACCCCATTTCGTAAACGTTGCAAAGTCGGTTGCCGTATTTTGCGCTTTTTTGTGTGCCGCCGTATCGTCCGGACAAACCTGCAACGGCAGCGTGGGCGACCCACTGGCCCACATCGACTTCGGCGCCGGACCTAACTACGGCCCGATTTTGCCCGCCGGTACCACCACATTACTCGGCTATCTCGCGCAGGATTGCCCCTGGGACGGCAATTACAGCATCGTCAATTCCACCCCGGCGTGCTGGGCCGGAGACTGGCATCAGGTTACCGGCGACCATACCGGGAATCCGAACGGGTATTTTATGCTGATCAACGCAGCGACCAATCCGAGCCAGTTTTATGCCACGACCGTGAACGGGCTGTGCGCTAATACCACTTACGAGATTTCGTTCGCATTGCTGAACATCCACAAAACAGGAATTCTGCCCAATATTACCGTGATCGTAGAAGATCTGTCGGGTTCGCAGATTTCGAGCTATACCACCGGCCCGATCGCG
>JAEWLN010000015.1 GCA_023457535.1 Bacteroidota bacterium | reverse complement strand
CTACGGTGTTCAAAGTCGGGTTAGCGACGATATTTCCACCGTTGGCAGCGTCATACCAAACCACAGTAGCGCCTGCAGGAGCCGTAGCTGTTGCAGTCAGTGTCTGGATTGGCGATTGCTCACATTCAGTAATGTTGGCCGATTCCACAGTTGGCGCTTCGGCCGCCGGGTTGATCGTCAGGGTTACAGCGGTTCTTGTCAGCGAAGTACAAGTGCCGCCATTGGCTTCTGCGTAATAGGTTACCGTTCCAACGGTGTTCAGTGTTGGATTGGCGACCACATTGCCACCGGTTGCAGCGTCATACCAAACGATGGTGAGTCCTGCCGGAACGGTAGCCGTGGCCGTCAGGGTTTGGATTGGCGACTGCTCGCACTCGGTAACATCGGCTGCAGATATTGGTGCTTCAGGAGCATTGGTAATTGTAAGTGTAACTGCCGTACGGCCCAATGAAGAACACGCTGAGGCATCCACATTCGCCTGTGCATAATACGTTACCGTTCCCACTGTGTTCAGGATTGGATTCGCCACGACGTTTCCACCGGTAGCCGCATCGTACCAAACCACAGTTATACCCGCAGGAGCCGTAGCGGTAGCGGTGAGTGTCTGGATTGGAGATTGCTCACATTCAGTAATATTGGCCGCTTCAACTGCAGGCAATTCAGGTGCAGCGTTGATCGTCAAAGTTACCGAAGTTCTTTCGATAGAAGAACAAGCGGTTGCATCCACATTGGCTTGCGCCCAGTAAGTGACTGTTCCGACAGTGTTCAAAATCGGATTGGCGACAATATTACCACCGTTGGCAGCATCGTACCAAACCACAGTAGCACCTGCAGGGGCCGTAGCGGTTGCAGTCAGCGTCTGGATCGGCGATTGCTCGCACTCGGTGATGTTGGAAGCCGATACGGTCGGAGCCGCAGCAGCAGGATTGATCGTTAAAGTAACGGCTGTTCTGGTGAGTGAAGAACATTGGTTGTCATCAGTAACAGCCTGGGCATAATAAGTAACCGTTCCTACAGTGTTCAAAATCGGATTCGCAACAATATTACCACCGTTTGCAGCGTCATACCAAACCACGGTAGCACCTGCAGGGGCCGTAACTGTTGCAGTCAGCGTCTGGATCGGCGATTGCTCGCACTCGGTGATGTTGGATGCCGATACGGTCGGAGCCGCAGCAGCAGGATTGATCGTCAGGGTAACCGGAGTTCGGGTCAATGAAGAACACGACCCGCCTGTTGCCTGTGCGTAGTAAGTAACAGTACCTACAGTATTCAGGATCGGGTTGGCAACAACATTTCCGTTTTCGGCTGCATCATACCATACAATCGTCTGGCCCGCAGCAGCGGTAGCCGTTGCAGTCAGCGTCTGGATCGGTGATTGTTCGCACTCGGCAACATCACCACCGGATACCGGAGAAACCGGCGCATTGGTAATGGTCAGCGTAACAGCCGTTCTGTTCAAAGAAGAACACGTTGTGTCGCCAAAGCTGGCCTGTGCATAATAAGTAACCGTTCCAACGGTGTTCAGGATCGGGTTGGTCACGACATTTCCGCCATTGGCAGCATCATACCAAACCACGGTAGCGCCTGCAGGAGCCGTAGCGGTTGCAGTGAGCGTCTGGATTGGCGATTGCTCGCACTCGGTGATGTTGGAAGCAGCTACAACAGGTGCATCCGGAGCCGCATTGATCGTCAATGTCACGGCAGTTCTGGTCAGCGAAGCACAAGATTCGCCCGATGCCTGCGCATAATAAGTCACAGAACCAACCGTATTCAAAATAGGGTTTGCAACCACATTTCCGCCATTTGCGGCGTCATACCATACAACGGTTGTGCCTGCAGGAGCCGTAGCGGTTGCAGTCAGCGTCTGGATTGGCGAAGTTTCACACTCGGTGATGTCAGCTGCCGATACCGTTGGCGCAGCCGGAGCCGGCGTAATGGTCAGCGTAACAGCAGTTCTGGAAAGTGAAATACAAGCGGTGTTTCCGACGTTTGCCTGTGCGTAATAAGTAACCGTTCCCACAGCATTCAATACTGGATTGGCAACGACATTTCCGCCGATGGCCGCATCATACCAAACCACTGTAGCGCCCGCAGGAGCCGTGGCTGTAGCGGTAAGCGTCTGGATTGGCGATTGCTCGCACTCAGTAACGTTGGACGCCGATACTGCCGGTGCGGCAGGAGCAGGGTTGATCGTCAGCGTAACTGCGGTTCTGCTCAGTGAAGAACATGCCGTAGTGCCGGTATTGGCCTGCGCGTAATAAGTAACCGTTCCGACACTGTTCAGGATCGGGTTGGCCACAATGTTTCCGCCATTGGCTGCATCATACCAAACCACAGTGGCGCCCGCAGGGGCCGTAGCTGTAGCGGTAAGCGTCTGGATTGGCGATTGCTCGCACTCGGTGATATTGGATGCCGATACCGTCGGTGCAACCGGAGCTGCATTAATGGTCAGCGTAACGGCCGTTCTGCTCAAAGAAGTACAATCAGAAGATCCGGCATTGGCCTGTGCATAATAAGTAACTGTTCCAACAGTGTTCAGGATCGGGTTGGTCACGATGTTTCCGCCATTGGCAGCATCATACCAAACCACTGTGGCGCCCGCAGGAGCCGTAGCTGTAGCGGTAAGCGTCTGGATTGGCGATTGCTCACACTCGGTGATGTTAGAAGCCGACACTGCCGGAGCAGCAGGCGTTGGGTTGATGGTCAACGTCACAGCTGTTCTGCTCAAAGAGGAACACGCAGAGGCATCGGCGTTGGCCTGTGCGTAATACGTAACGGTTCCAACGGTGTTCAAAATTGGGTTGGCAACCACCTGGCCACCCGTTGCGGCGTTGTACCAGACAATGGTTTGACCTGCCGGGGCCGTAGCCGTCGCAGTCAGCGTCTGGATTGGTGATTGCTCACACTCGGTGATATGGGTAGCCGTCACGGTTGGTGCCGCCGGCGTAGCATTTAAAGTAAGGGTTACGGCCGTCCTGGTCAGTGACGAACAGGCTGCGGCCGTCGTGTTGGCCTGTGCGTAATAAGTCACCGTACCAACAGTGTTTAAAGTTGGGTTGGCTACAATGTTCCCGCCTGTAGCTGCATCGTACCAAACCACACTTGCACCGGCAGGGGCTGCAGCGGTAGCGGTCAGAGTCTGGATTGGCGATTGCGCGCATTCAGTAATGTTTGAAGCCGATACCGTTGGCGCGGCAGGAGCCGGGTTGATCGTCAAAGTAACGGCCGTCCTGCCGATTGAAGAACAGCTTGACGCGCCGGTAGCCTGGGCGTAATAAGTGACTGTTCCCACACTGTTCAGTATCGGGTTGGCAATTACATTACCGCCTGTAGCGGCATCGTACCAAACCACGGTTGCGCCCGCAGGAGCCGTAGCAGTGGCAGTGAGGGTCTGGATTGGCGATTGCTCGCATTCGGTGATGTTTGAAGCCGATACCGTTGGCGCGGCAGGAGCCGGATTGATCGTAAGGGTCACGGCTGTTCTGGCCAGCGAAGAACAAGATCCGCCCGTGGCCTGTGCATAATAAGTAACAGTTCCGACAGTATTCAGAATCGGGTTGGCCACTACTTGTCCGCCCTGGGCAGCAGTATACCATACAATCGTAGCGCCCGCAGGAGCTGTTGCTGTGGCAGTCAGTGTCTGGATCGGGGACGTTTCGCAAACCGTTTGATCGCCACCCGATACCGGCGCGACAGGCGCATCGGTAATGGTCAGGATCACCGGTGTTCTGGTCAGCGAGATACAAGAATTTACGGTGCTGTTGGCTTGGGCATAATAGGTAATCGTACCCACAGTGTTCAAAGTAGGGTTGGCTACGATGTTTCCACCTGTAGCGGCATCGTACCAAACGACGGTTTGTCCGGCGGCAGCTGTAGCCGTGGCGGTCAATGTCTGGATTGGTGAAGCCTCACATTCGGTTTTGTTTCCTCCTGATACCGGCGCCGATGGTGCGGCGTTGATGGTCAGCGTCACGGCAGATCGGGTCAATGAGGAACAAGTGCCGGCCGTGGCGTTGGCCTGTGCATAATAGGTCACGCTTCCCACAGAGTTCAGGATCGGATTGGCCACTACTTGTCCGCCTTGCGGGGCGTTGTACCAAACGACTGTTGAGCCGGCAGGAGCTGTAGCGGTAGCCGTCAGCGTCTGGATTAGCGATTGCTCACATGCTGTAATATCAGAGGCTGTAACCGTTGGTGCGGCAGGAGCCGGGTTGATCGTCAGCGTAACCGCCGTTCTGGTTAGTGAAGCACAGTCAGAATCGGTGATGTTGGCTTGTGCGTAATACGTTACGGTGCCTACCGTATTCAGGATCGGATTGGCAACTACCTGTCCGCCCGCTGGCGCATTATACCATACGATAAACGCATTGGAACCGGTGGTTGCTGTCGCAGTCAATGTCTGGACAGGTGATGCTTCACATACGGTCTGGTTACCGCCGGAAACAGGAGCCGCCGGGGCAGGGTTGATCGTCAGGGTGACCGGAACGCGGTCAGGGCTCAAACAACCCGCCTGTGTGATGGCCTGCGCATAATAGGTTACAGTTCCTACTGTATTAAGGATTGGAGCGGTCACTACACTTCCGCCTGTTGCTGCCGAGTACCATACGATGGTCGCGCCATCGCTTGATGTGGCTGTAGCGGTAATGGTTTGGATAGGTGAGGCCTCGCAAACCGTCTGGTTGCCGCCTGTTACAGGAACTGAAGGCGTTGATGGCTGTTCATTGATCGTCACCGATGTGGTTGCAGCAGAGGCACAATTGTTTGCACTTACCGTAAAAGTGTAAGATCCTGCGGCGAGGTTTGGCACCACAAAATTGCTGCCCGTACCGTTATAGGTAGCATTGGCAGTTCCGGATTGCACAATGGTCCAGTTGCCGGCAGGTAATCCGCCCAAAGTGACAGACCCGGTAGCCACGCTACAATTTGGTTGGGTAACGCTGCCTACTACAGGTGCAGTCGGAACGGCATAAACGGTTACGACAATTGGCTTTTTAGTTCCGATACAGCTCAGCGATTGGCCTTCGGCTACGTAATAAGTAGTCTGACCGACAGTAGCCGTCGATGGAGTGATCGAAGTTTGTGCTACGCCATTGAGGGAATCGTAAAAATACAGGTTCAAGCCTTGTGCGCTGGCCGTCGCGGTCAACGGAGATGCAGTAGCCCCCTGGCAGTAGCTCACATTGGCTGTGGTCGGCTGCGTGGTGATGGTTGAAACCGTGATGGTGAACTGGAAGAAACATCCGTTGAGGACGCCCGGCGGAATCGCATAATAAGTAGATGTGCCAAGGGTGGCCGGAAACGGATTGTTGATCGTATATTGAACAGTTTGTCCGCTTACGACAGGGTAGGCACTCCAGAACGTAGATCCGGCAGGGAACCCGCCTGAAATATCGGTAATCGGAATGGACGTACCCGAATTACAGACGTAAAATGCGGTAATCGGCGGAACGGCCTGACAATTCAGGTTCACGAAGTCCTGCGCATTGACATTGACAATGATCGGCGCGGCGATTTCCACACCCTGACAAGAACCACTGTTGGTGTAGCCTTGTATCAGTGATTTGTTGGTCAGTGCAATACCCGTGATCGCACCCGTACCGCTGATGATTCCATTGACCGCAACAGCATTGTTACAGTTGGTGTTCTTAAGCAAAGTACAGTCGGTGGTGACCTTGAATTTAAAGGTCATTTCGCCAAGCACGGTGTCCGGTCCTGTCGTAGGAACAGGCAATGTGCCCAAATCCCAAACAATCGAACCGTTGGCGCCAATGGCCGGATTGTATGTAATACTGTTAGGCGACGGCGCAGGGCTGAAAAACACCTGTCTTGCCACGCTGCCCGCTACATAGGTCGTATTGTACGGAACCGGTACGGTGATTTTGTAATTGTTGATCGCCTCGGTTCCTCTGTTGCGGATCTTGATTTTGTATTCAAGGTCCTGGCCCGGCAGCGCATTGTACGGACCTGCACCGGCAGGCTGCCCGTTGATCGTTACGGCTGAAATCTCGCCGTCTGTATCCGGGATGTACGCGTCGACGGCCATGGCGATGGCAAAAATCGAGTACGTATCACCATCGGTCCCATAACGGAAGTTGGTCGAGGTCTGGCTGTTGCCGATAACGGAATTCGAAGGGTTCGGCACGTCGAACATACTGATGTCGATGGCCGTATTGTTCTGCAATTGCGGATTGCGCGCACCCGGCGTGTTGATCGACGAGTTAAAGAAGTTCGTCGCGCTGTTGCCGCTGTGGCTCAAATCTGCATAAGAACTCGAGTTGAGCTTTCTGATCCGGAAATAATCCCCTGTAAAAGCAACGTCACCCTCTGAGGCCATGACGCCCAGTTTGATCCCGACATTGCCTGCCTGTACGGTGTTGAAACCGGCTACCGGCAAGTCGAAACCTGAGCTGTTGCCCGAGTTGACATAAGCGTAACCATCAAAAATAGTGACATCGCGGTATTTCATCTTGCTGTTTTCGTACACTACGATCATTCCCCAGCCACCGGCATATCCGGTGCCGCCGACGTTTCCTTCCAAAAGCGCCATGTCAGCAGCCCAATATTGGCCGATACCGTTGGTGCGGACGTAGTCGGTCACCTCCGTGTATGCGGTGTAAATGTCATCATCGGTTCCTGACGGATAATAGATGTCGTTCGTAGCGGCGGTAAATTGCGTATATGCTGCTGCGTTCGGACCTTTAAGCGAGATAACGCGCTTGTCATAGGTTTTAGTAACGGTATTAAACACAGGAACTGACCCCGATACATTCACGCCGGCGTCAGAGTTGTTTTGTGTATCTATAGTACTTTGGTTGGTGCCCGAATTTCTGATCAGCGTATTGATCGTGATGTTCGCAGCCCCGTCGTTGATCACATAAGGCGTGGCCAGCGTAGCGGTCCATGTGGTAGTACCGGTAACGGTTACCGGAACGTTGGTTGCCGCACCGCCATTGACAGAAAGCGTCACGCGCGGATTGCCGCTGTTGAAAAAGCTAAACGCGTAAGTATTGCCGTTGCCCGTGAAGGTGTAGATCGGGTAACGCGCGTTAGAACCGCCGCCTCTTGTAACAGACATGGAGTAATTGGTCGTACTGATGTTCTGGTTGTGGTTGATCGTAAAATTGCTGTTGATGTTCTGGGAACCCGTCGGCATGCTTTTCGAAACCGTAAAAGTGGTGTTGGCGGAAGATTTTCCCGTCCAATACAAACCGGCATAGACGATGTTCGAACATTCAGGCACGCCGCCGTTCTCCATCGGCAGCACGAGTGTTGCGGCAGATGAATTGAGCGTGAACGGATTGCCGTCGGTATCGACATACAACATGTTCTGGCCATTGTTGTTGGTATTGTCGCCATAGTTTTGCGGACTCAGGCAGGTGTTGCCCAACATGGTAAAGTTACCTTTGATGTTGTAGATCTTCTTGGTCGGGGTGTAGGAAGAGGTTCTTTGGGTGAACCCAACCCGAACTTGCGCAGTAGCCGATACCAGGCCACCAAATACGATAGCCAACGCGATCAGGAACTGCAATTTATTTTTCGTTGATAAGTACAAATTCTTCATAATGATTGCTTTTATGAATGTTTATTGATTTCCTTCCCCGGTTTGGATCGAGTAGAAGACAGTAAGGCGTTCCTCCTGATTGAGGACTTTGCCTGAAAGGTGAGCGGCTGTGGTAGGTACTGTCGAAACAATGTGCACATACTTCAGGCTTTTAAAACTCGAGAACTGGGACAAATCAATAGTCGCGTTCAGATCGCTCGCACTATTAATCCGGATCGTTACAATGTCGACATTGTTCTTAAGCAAGGCCGGATTGTTCAGATTGCCCATCGACGAAACATCGGTGAACAATTGGCGCGGTTTTGCTCCATAGGTTTTGACCGCGTTGCCGCTCAGGTATTGGGCATCGTGTGCCTTAAATACCAGATCTTCTACGCTGGCCGCCTGTGAAAAGTCGTTCTGGGAAGCGGTCCGGGAGGTTCGCTCATCGGCTTTCAGCGAAGCGATAAACGCTTTTACTTCCGGAATCCCGGAGGACATCCTGGACTCCTGCGCCTGCCCGTTTGTCACATACAGCACAAAAGCGAGCAATAGTAGTAGTTTTCTCATCATTTCAATTAGGGGTTTTCGCGACAACAAAACATTGTCGGGTTGGTTAATTAATGCATTGGGGACCTGTCTTTTCATGAGATTAAAAATTTAATTTCTTTGATATTTGACATTTTTTGTTTTTGAGTTCGCATCCGGGCACAAAGCGTCCAGGAAAGCTATTTTGGGCTAAATTACCTACATAAACATTTTTACTATCATTTTTTCCACCAATAACCTGAAAACTCGTTCAAGTACCCGTTTCCTTAAAATTTAACATTCCTTTTTGACGGATTTTAACAACCACGCACATCAAATAGCCAATTCAGAAAGGCCAAAACTCGATGAACTGCGCCGATTTTTTTTTGTAAATGTCAAAATTTCTCGCTATCAAACCAGCCAAAACTAGAACGAATTAATTTAGCTACCAAAAAAAACATCGACAAAATGCAAAAATATTGGTTAAAATGCGCTATTTAACACATATTGAAAATAAAATACTACAAAAATAATTAACTATTGTTTGTTGAAAAGATTAATTGAAATGTTTCAGTTTGTAAAACCGATTCATTAGCATTTTTTTTTGATTTGGCACGGCCGTAAATCAGATGTTAAGTATTCTTTTATCGTTCAACTGCATTTTTAACAATATAATAAGCGGAAAGTAACTACAATATCAGAGCCTGGATCGGATCAAATACATTGGACTATCTTTTATAAAAATCGTGCAGATATTTTTTGTAAATTACAATTTCGAAACAGACGAACGTCGATCAACAACACATCTAAACCATTCACAATGAAAAATTTAATATTGATGCGACACGCCAAGTCAAGCTGGGAAGCGCCGCTAAGCGACAAGGACAGGCCGCTCGATGCGCGCGGAATCCAGGATGCGCACCTGGTGTCCATGCACTGCCATGAATACCTGCCCAAAGTATTTACCGTCTGGAGCAGTACCGCTACGCGTGCGGCAGAAACAGCGCTTATATTTGCGCAAAATGTTGCCTATCCCATCGAAAACATTAATTTTCGCGATGAACTTTATACATTCGATGACCGCGACCTCGAGCATATCGTGCGTTCGCTCGGGGCACAATACGATAATGTGATTCTTTTCGGGCACAATGAGGCCATTACGAATTTTGTTAATAAATTTGGGGATATTTACATCGACAATGTGCCCACGTCCGGCTTTGTGTCGATTAAATTCGATACGGAAAACTGGGGCGAGCTCAATGCCGGCCGCACACAGGCCACATTGTTTCCCAAACAATTAAAAGAATCAAAACAAACTTAAGTGTCACAAAACCGATATATTGACCGCGAAAAAAGCTGGTTGGCATTCAACGCAAGAGTATTACAAGAAGCCGGAGACGACGCAGTGCCGTTGCTCGACCGGCTCCGTTTTTTAGGTATTTTTTCCAATAACCTCGACGAGTTTTTCCGCGTGCGGTTTGCCGCGATCCGCAGGTTGAGCCTTTCCGGTAAATCGGGCGAAAAGGAACTCGGCGGCATCAGCGCCAAGCAATTGCTCAAAGAAATTACTGAAACGGTGATCCAACAGCAGTCCGAAAGTTTGCGCATTTTGAGCGTGATCGAACAAAAACTGCAGCAGGAAAATATTTTCGTGGTCAACGAAAAGGAGCTTAATGTGCAGCAGGAAGCGTTCATCAAGGACTATTTTATCAGAAAGGTGAGTCCGGCCCTGGTGACGATCATCCTCAACGATCTGGCCGAGTTTCCGCTGCTCAAAGACACTTCGGGCTATCTTGCGGTAAAGTTGGTGATGGCCCCGTCGTCTGAAAAATCATTGCTCGGACTGGTCAAACCCAAAAAACAGGTGCGGTATGCGCTGATCGAACTGCCCAAAACCATCAACCGCTTTGTAGTGTTGCCCACCACAGACGGCAAACAATATATCATGTTCCTAGACGATGTGGTGCGGTTCAATCTCAGTAGTATCTTCAACATCTTCAACTATGAGAGCGTCCGGGCCCACATGATCAAAATTACGCGCGACGCACAGCTCGACATCGATTCGGACCAGAGCAAATCGCTGATGGAGAAAATTTCGACAGGCGTCAAAGACAGGCTCATCGGCGAGCCCGTGCGCTTTGTTTACGACCAATCGATCGGAAAGGACACGCTCAAGTTTTTCCTGTCCAAAATGGGTATCGATTCCACCGATTCGATCATTCCCGGCGGGCGCTATCACAACAGGCGCGACTACATGAGTTTTCCAAATCTGGGCAGGTTCGATTTGCTGTACAAACAAAATGAGCCGCTGCCGGTGCCGGGATTGAGTCTGGAAGGCAGTATCCTGGATCGGATCGGCCAAAAGGATTACCTGGTCAATGCCCCGTACCAGAGTTTTTCCTACCTGATACGGTTTTTGCGCGAGGCGGCGCTCGATCCAAAAGTAACGGCCATCAAAATCACGTTGTACCGACTGGCAAAAAACTCGCAAATCATCAGTTCTCTGATCAACGCGGTCAAAAACGGCAAGCGCGTTACGGTGCAGATCGAATTGCAGGCGCGCTTTGACGAGGCGAGCAATATTTCGTATGCCGAGCAGATGCAAACCGAAGGCATCCACCTGATTTTTGGCATTAAAGGACTCAAAGTACACAGTAAAATATGCGTGATCGAGCGCATCGAGGACGGCAAGTTGCGCCGATACGGACTGATTTCAACCGGCAATTTCAACGAGTCAACGGCGGCCGTCTACACCGATGTGACACTGATGACGGCACACCAGGGAATTTTAAAAGACGTGGACAAGGTCTTCGATTTTTTCGAGGTCAATTTCCGCATCCACCGGTACAAGCACCTGCTCGTTTCGCCGCATTACACGCGCAGCAAGTTCTACAAGCTCATCGACCGCGAAATCGTCAACGCGCACATGGGGCGCCCGGCGTATATGAAACTCAAGATGAACAGCCTTTCCGACACGGAAATTATCGACAAACTGTACGATGCAAGCCGTGCCGGGGTCAGGATCCAACTGCAGGTTCGCGGGATATGTTCACTCATACCGGGCGTTCCGGGCATGAGCGAAAACATCGAGGCGATCAGCATTGTAGACAATTATCTCGAACATTCGCGCGTGTATATTTTTGCCAATAACGGCGATCCGGAAGTGTTTATTTCTTCTGCCGATTTTATGACGCGCAACCTCGACGGACGGGTAGAGGTGACCTGTCCGCTCTACGATCCGGATGTCAAGGCCGAGCTTATCGACAATTTCGACACCGGATGGAAAGGCAACGTCAAGGCGCGCTATCATTCGGAAAAACTAGACAATAAGTACCGTGTGCGCGGCGAAGACCCCATTTTCCGTGCGCAGCTCGAGACCTATAAGTATTATCAAAAACGGTTGGAAAGTTGAGAACCACGTTCGGGTATCAGTTCCAGTCATTTCCAAATTCCAAATGCAAGCGTTCATCTATTTAAGTTCCGGTCATTTCCAAATATCCAAATCCCAAATGCAAGCGTTCACCTATTTAAGTTTCGGTCATTTTCAAATTTCCAAATTTTCAAATTTTCAAATTTTAAAATTCCCAAATTAACCCTAAACCTAATTTTTCAAATTTCAAATGATCCACATCAAAAAATACGCGGCCATTGACATCGGATCCAACGCCATGCGGTTGCTTGTGTCCAACATCATTGAGGAAGAAGGCAAGGAAACGCAGTTCAGCAAAAGCTCGCTGGTGCGC
>JAEWLN010000014.1 GCA_023457535.1 Bacteroidota bacterium | reverse complement strand
GTTATGCCCGATGATGTACCGATTATTCTCCCGATACACATCCCAGGCCTGACCCTGTGATCCCGGCACGGCATGTAACGCACCGCCATTGGACGTAAACACACCGTGGTTGGTCACCAAAAGATACCCTTCACTGGTAGCCGACATGGCGTAAACAGATCCTAAAATACCCGTTTGATCGGTAAAGACGCCAATGGACGAATGCACTTCCACATGCGCGATCCCGTTGTCGAGCCCAAGCCATAGATCGCCTTCTGCATCCTGCACCATAGACAATACCGTGTTGTTTTTCAATGCATTGGTTCTGTTGACCGATGCAACGCTTCCCGTAGTCATGTCCACGAGATACAACCCGTTTTGGCCGGTTCCGATGGCCATTCTGGACCTGCCGACAAATTTTGCCGACAACACAACCTCTTGCCGTAACCGATTGTTAAGCAAATGGTTCCACGGTACGAGCTTGCCTTTTGATTCAACAAAAATGCCGTTGGTCTTGGTAAAAACGTACGTTTTGCCGTCGTGCTTTTCGATGTGGTGGATAATGTCATTGTCTACCGCAGACCAGGCGGTTTTGCGCTCAAACGCACTGCCGCGCATTTCGAAAATCCCATGGCGGACGGTTGCTGCATACAATGCGCCGCCCACCTGATAGCAATACGATATCTGAAACGGAAACCGCAATTTATCAACACTTTGACCGTTGTAAACAAACACTTCGTTGAACGACTGAAAGTAAATTTTGCCGTCGTTTTCGAAGATTTTCCAGATTTCTTCATTGGCCGATCGACCCGAAAATAAATTCCTGCCCGCACTCAGCGACACATACTTCATTTGTCCTGCCTCGCGTTTCCAGTAACCGAATTCTTTATAAGATCCGCAATACACTTTATCGCCGATGGCCGTTACGGCGCGTATGATCGTACGATTGGGCAAGGTATATTTTTCCCATCGCACCCCGTTGTATCGCAGCAGATAATGATTATTGGCAAAGTACATCGCGCGGTCACTTCCCTGGGCGATGCTCCAGTTTTGATTGTCGCCCAGGTAGTCGGACTTGGTAAAATTCTCTACAAAAGGCAGCAATTCCTGAGCGTTCAGGCCCAATGAAAGCCAAAGAAGAAAAAAAGTGTATGCAGCCCTCACAAAACGATTTTCACCAAATATAACGAGATTTCCCGACCCAACAAGCGCCAAAAAAAAATGCTTCCTAAGAAGCACTTTGTGATTTATTTACCGTTTGCGTAATCCTCGAGGTATCGGAACCGCTCGGTAAGTTGTCCGTTCTCAGTAATCTTTGCCCGGGCGAGAATTCCGTCCTTGTCGCCGTTGAAAAACGCAGGGATCACGTGCTCCATGAACATTTGCCCAAAACCTTCACTTGCATCGCGCGGCAACTCGCACGGAAGGTTGTCTACAGACATCACCACAATGGCCGCCGGATGAAAAATATCTACTTCCGCATCAGTGCCCGGATGATAGCCAAACAGCGGATCGGCAATCGTGGAAGCCTTGATCGTACAGGCGATCGGGCCGCCTACGTCACACGTAATATCGGCGACGACTTTGATTTTGTTGTCGGGCGCTTTGAGCATTTCGCGCGTAAGGATATACGGGGCGTCATTGGCGTAAAAATGCCCGGCCATGAAAATATCGGACACTTTGGCAAAACGCTCAAAATCGCTGGTGTACCGGGTTGGATTTTCATAAAAATCCTGTTTGGAAGACGGCGCTCCGTCGACGCGTCTGTTGTAATCGAGCGTATCGAGCTGCACGTAAACGGGCTCCGAATAGATCTTGGAAAGGTAGTCCGCTACGGAAACCTGCTTGATTTTCATCGCGTCGAGTATTTCTTTTGCGCCATTGCCCACTTTGCCGTGCCCGGTAAGCACGATCTTGATAGGTGGCAATGTTTGGCGGCGCAGCTTTTCGATCAGTGCCGATTTGCCCGACAGCGATTCGGCTTTTGGAAGATGGAACAACTCAAATTTGATCCCGAAGGCACGCATGCCATTGTAAGCACCAACGATCCCGGCATAGCGCCCAAAACCGATCAGTCGCTTGAAGTTTTTGTCCACAATGGTTTCGTGGTCGTACAAGTCGATGTTCTTGTCCAGTATCGCGCGCAGCAATTTCTGGTTGTGCGGCTGCTTTTTGATCGTATGCGAAAAAAAGAAGTATTTTTTGTTGGGAATGAGTGCCTCGACAGGTACTTCCTTGACCCCGAAGAGCACGTCGCAGTCCGTCACGTCATCGGTAACGGACAGTCCGAGCTGGGCATATTCCTGGTCACTGAAAAAACGAATGTCTGAACTTTCGACCTTTATTTGGGCCTGCGGATATTGCTGTTGCAAGCGGGCGAGCTCCTCAGGAGTGAATACAACCCTGCGGTCCGGCGGGGTTTTGCGCTCTTTGATGATTCCGAATTTCATGAATTGGGTGGCATTTTTTGTTTGGTGCCAAATGTACTTTTTACGACAACGTTTTCAAAACTTTTGTCTTAAAAATAACGTTTCAATACGGCTTGAAAACCAACGATTTGACAGAAATAGTTAATAAATTTTGTAAAATCGTTAATAAACGATACAATTATTGGCCTGTTTGTTTGGTTATATTTGCTTTCAACGCCTATTTTACCTTATGAAAGCGATTCACTTTTTATATATACTGGCTTTGACCGTGGCCGGATGCTCAAACCAGGAGCGTTCCGAGGAAGACAATGCGGGCACCAATGCGCGCAACTATCCCTGGATGAAACCGTCAACGGTCAAGTACCCGACCCTGACCAAGGCGTACACAAACGACAAAAAGGCCGCCGTCGAGCGCTTTTGCGATAAATACTTCAGAAACGAGAGCAACAGCGTGAGCCTGCTCGTAGCCAAGAACGGCCAGATCATTTACGAACGCTATCAGGGCGACGCCGATAAGATCGAAGGCACTAAAATCGGGGCCAATACCCCGCTGCACATCGCCTCTGTGAGCAAGGTGTTTACCGCAACGGCCATCATGCTGCTGGTGGAAAAAAACAAAATCGGGCTCGACCAGAAAGTCAACACTATTTTACCTGAATTTCCTTATCCTGATATTTCAGTGCGCAATTTATTGAGCCACCGCAGCGGCTTGCGCAATTATGCGTACTTTATCGAGGACAAAGGCGTGTGGGATCTCAAGCAGACAATCACGAACCAGGACATTCTTAATTTATTCACAGAGAAAGAAATCAAATGCGACTGCCCGGCCGATACGCGTTTTTGTTATTGCAATACCAATTACGCGATGCTTGCGCTGATCATTGAAAAAATCACCGGAATGAAGTATCCGGAAGCAATGAAAACGATGATTTTTGAACCGCTTGAAATGAACGATACGTATGTGTTCGATTATGAAAAGGACCGCAAAACCGCGGTACCATCCTACAAGGGAAATATGGAAATAGGACTGGACCACCTCGATGCGGTCTACGGCGACAAAAACATCTACTCTACCCCGCGCGACATCCTTAAATTTGACCTGGCCCGCACCGCCCCGACATTCCTGAACCCAAAGTTGCGCGAAGAAATGTACAAAGGCTACAGCTACGAACGAAAAGGCGAAAAAAACTATGGCCTCGGATTCAGGATGTATGAATGGGAAGGCGGCCAAAAATTCCACTTTCATAACGGCTGGTGGCACGGCAGCACCTCATCGTACATCTCACTGATGAAAGACCATGTAACGATCATTGCGCTGAGTAACAAATTCACCAAAAACACGTATGCGGTGCGGAAGTTGGCGCCGTTGTTTGGGGATTACCCGTTTGATTTCGGGGATGAGGATTAGGGAAAAAATAATTTCCATAATCACATCCCAATTCCCGACCCTCGCCCAATTCCCAACCCACACCACACCCTATTTCGACACCGCACCCATTTCCAAATTTCCAAATTTCCAAATTTCCAAATT
>JAEWLN010000013.1 GCA_023457535.1 Bacteroidota bacterium | reverse complement strand
TGCAATCAGCGGCGGATGGAAGCTGCTTCCGGGCGCCTTTGACGATGCCTACTTCCAGGCGCATTATTCGGGGATTGTCGTGTACCGCAACAGCGATTTTTCAAACCCTGTTCCCATTGCCGGACTTACCAAGCCCATCCGGAACATTGTGCAAACCAAACCGGGCGAGCTCTGGGCCGCCGATAATTATCGCAGTTTGTACCGCATCACGCACGACCGCGATTTTAAAACGCGAAAGGTTGAAAATATCTCGCAGGCCAACGGCATTTCCAATGATTTTGGCGTAAAGCTTTTTGGGTACAAAAACGAAGCCCTGTTTTTGATCGACAGGATTTGGTACACGTACAATTCCATCACCGCCAAGCTTCAGAAAGATGTGCTTTTCAACAAGTCATTTCCCGATATTTCTGACATTACGGCCATCGATGACGACCATTTCCTTATTTTGAACGGCGGGCTATTGTATGTGGTTTCGCGCGTCGGGGACGACTTTGTGTGGGAATTAATCCCTCAAAAATACTATCAGGGAAAGCTCATCTTGGAAGGGTTGAGGGTGTTTAAAAGTGGCGGGACGATTTTCCTGAATCTGGACGACGGCTTTTTGTCGTACGCGCTCAACAGTCGTCAACCCAAGCTAACGCGCCCGGTTATCGAAGGTTTTTATCGCGGCGGTCTCATGGACGCACAAACCGATGTGGCTTATAACCAGCCGGTGGAAATCGACGTATTGTCCGGGCAATATGGTCAGGCACGCCAGGATTTTTTCTATACGCTCAACGGTTCAAAAGATTTTGTGCGCGTGCGCAACGGACAGCTGATTTTGCACAACCTGGGTTCCGGCCAGCAACATCTTGAATTTTATCACTTTGATGGCAAAGCGTTCGCAAAAGTCGGAGATTACCGGTTCGACGTCGACAATCCATGGTATTTCTCGGTTTGGATGATCCTGGTTTACGTGCTGTTGGTTTCGGGCAGTTTTTACCTGTATTACAAATGGAACAAAATGCGGTATGTGCAAAAACTGCAAATCAAGGAAGAAGAATTGCGCCACCAGCAGCAAATTCGCGAACTTGAAATTAAAGCAGAGAACGAGCTGAACATTCAGGAGTACGAAAAGCACATTCTAGAACTCGAACTTCAAACCAAATCGTCCGAAGTGGCCGGCAAGTCACTATCCATTGCCAAACAGGGTGAAATGATCGAGAACATCCGCCGGATCCTCGACACGGAAAGCAACCCCGACAGACTTAAAGCGGAAATTCTCAAAGCCATTAAAATCAACGCGATCAACCGCCACGAGTGGGAAGCGTTTGAAAGCAACCTCAATCAAATCCACCAGGGTTTTATTGCCGGTATCGCGGCGCAATATCCGCAACTGACGCCAAAAGACATCAAACTTTGCGTTTACCTTAAAATGAACCTTTCTTCCAAGGAAATCGCGCCGCTGATGAACATTTCTTTCCGCGGTGTGGAGTTGCACCGATACAGGCTGAGAAAAAAACTCGGGCTTACCGCCGAAGAGAATCTCTACAAATTCATGTTGTCGATTTAAATCTCCCCTTTCGAAAACGTTGTAATTGGCCGCCGCCAATACATCATTACTACATCATCATCGTTTTTTAACACGTAAAAATCGGTTTAAATTACTGTTTATTAGTAATTTGGATGAAATGCTGTTGTGATGTAGTTGTGAAAAAATTAACATATCTACTACAACGTTGTAATTGCCTAAATTCGGAAAACTAACGCTAACTCAAAATTTAACCAATGAAGAAATTAATTTATTTGATTTTCTTGCTAGGCTGTTCCGCCAGCGCCTTTGCGCAGCAGATAACCGGCAAAGTGGCAGACCAGACCGGGTTGCCGCTACCCGGGGTAAACGTCAACAGCACGTCCGGCAAATCAGCTGTAACGGACATCGACGGACAGTTTTCAATCGATGTGCCGTCGGGTGAACGATTGACCTTTACGATGGTGGGGTATCTGACCAAATCGGCCCCGGCATCAGTAAATATGGTCATCTCGATGCCGGAAGAAGTCAATACGCTCAACGAAGTGGTCGTCGTGGGTTACGGCACGCGGAAACTCGGGAGTATCACGGGATCGGTTTCGTTGATCAAATCAGACGAAATTGTGAAAACTCCTGCACAATCCGCCATTCAGGCCATCCAGGGAAAAGCTGCAGGTGTGAACATAGTCGCAACGGACGAACCGGGCGCCAATCCTACGATCCGCATCAGGGGTTTGGGCACGATCCTGGCAGGCCGCGACCCGCTCTATGTCATTGATGGCGTAGAGATCAGCGCGCTCAATGGCTCAAGCCCGCTGAACGGACTCAATCAGAACGATATCGAATCGATCAACGTGCTTAAAGACGCTTCATCGCTGGCCATTTACGGTCAAAAAGGCGCGAACGGCGTGGTCATCATTACCACCAAACGCGGCAAAAAAGGGGAGCCAAAAGTGGCCATCAACAGTTTTTACGGCGAAAAAAGTGTGCTCAAAAAGGTTAAGATGGCCGATGCCTACCGGTATACCTATTACAACAACGCCGCGCTCGGATCGACGCGGTTTTTCAACCAAAATCAAGCGTATAACACCGATTGGTTTGAAGAGATCACCCAAGTGGGCGCGGTTACCAACAACAGTGTATCGGTTACCGGTGCAAATGAATCGACCAATTACAGCCTTGGCGTTTCCCATTATGCAGAAGACGGGATATTGATCGGAACGAACTACAAGCGAACCAATTTGTTCAATAAGATAGAGTATAACCTGGGGAGCGATCGCGTGAAATTGCGCAATTTCATCAACCTTTCCACAGGGACCAAAACACCCAAGCCGTTAAGTGCTTTTACCAACGCTTATAAGCAAGCGCCCATCATGCCTGTGGTCTATCCCAACGGCCGGTGGGGTGCCCCTATCATCAACACCACAACCGGTTTGCCGGATTACGCCGGAACGCGGTACAACAACGTGGCCAACCCGGTCGCACAGTTGTTCAATACGACTGAAAAATCGCGGTACAACACCGTCACGGCCTCGCTTGGCCTTGACTTCAAATTGTTGGAGGGATTGGTTTTTACGTCCAATTTCGGAGGGACGGCCGAGTATACGAAAGAGTTTATCTATACGCCGTTGCGCGATCAATACTTAACGAGCAATCCGCAGGCGACAGTGGCTGATTTCGAAGCGACTTTTGGCGAGGAAAACGCCATCCGGAACAACAAACTCGAACAAAAGCGGAGTGACTTTTTCAACTGGAACTGGGACAACTACCTCACGTATAAAAAGACGGTTGGCCGGCACGACCTTACACTGGTGGCGGGAGTTTCGCGATCTACGATTGACAATTACGAATTCCTGCGCGCCACGCGGTACAATGTGCCTGAGAAATCCGATTACTGGTTTCTTGATCTGGCAAGCGACACAAGCGATGCAACCCCGTCCGACGTGATCGAAAACTACCACAGTACGGCATTTATTTCGCTGGCGTATTTCGGCAGATTTGAATATTCGTTCAACGACCGCTATTTGCTTACCGGTGTGGTGCGCCGCGAAGGATTAAGCCCTTTTATCGGCGACAAAAAATGGGCGACCTTCCCGTCCATATCGGCCGGTTGGGTAATCAGCAACGAATCGTTTATGAAAGACCTTACGTTTTTGAGCCATCTCAAGATCCGGGGCGGATACGGCGAAGTGGGCAACGGAAACGGCACCGCTTACAACGCGCCTTCCTACACGGTGGGCAAACCTTATAGTTTTGGCGGTCAGATCCAGCCCGGCACGTATAAATATTCCAAGCCCGATCCCAATCTCACCTGGGAAACGATGCGTGAGTTCGATTTCGGACTTGACTTTGCCTTGTTGACCAACCGCCTTACCGGAACGTTCGACATTTACGACAGACGATCGGACGGAATCATCCTCGAGGTAGATCCTCCGGCTGTTCTATCCGAAGGGAAAGTGTATGTTAACGCCGGTGAAGTGACCAATAAGGGGTTTGAAATGACATTGCGATGGGACGACACCATCGGCGAAAATTTCCGATATTGGATAGGCGGCAATTATTCAAGCAACAAAAATGCGGTTTCGAGAAGCGACAGCGATTTTTTCAGGAACTTTCCCAATGCCGGAAGTCTCAGCAACGGGCAATCGACCAAGCGCGTTTATCTCGATGCGCCGATCGGAAGTTTTTTCGTATGGGAGCAAATCGGTTACGATAGCCAGGGTGCACCGCGCTACAATGACATGGTTGACGGGGTTCCGGGGCTTACGGACCGCGACCGCATCAATGCGGGAACCTATATTCCCAAATATACGTACGGCATCAATCTGGGAGCAACGTACAAAGGAATTGATTTTTCTGTCGATGCCTATGGTGTGGGCGGGAACAAGATCTACAACGGTAAGAAAGCACAGCGTTTTGCGGGCGAAAACATTGAATTCGACATCCTCGACAACCTTTGGACGCCCAATAATCCAACTGCCGAGAACCCCGCGCCGTTCAACGAAGTACCGCGTGCCTCGACTTACTACATAGAGGATGGCGCGTATCTGCGCATCAACAACATCACCCTGGGTTACACCTTGCCCAAGATGTTCGATAAGCTCGAGCGCGTGCGATTGTACGTAACGGCGACCAATCCGTTTATTTTTACTGAATACTCGGGCTATTCCCCGGAAATTGCAGGCGATGACAGAGGCAATCCGCTGCGCGGCGCCGGAATCGAACTCGATGCGTACCCAACCAACAAAACGTTTCTTGTGGGCGCCAACATCAACTTTTAACCCTATTGGACATGAAAAAATATTTAGGATTCGCTATTGTATCATTAACCCTGGCAGGCCTTGTTTCGTGCGAGGATGATCTGGACATCGATCCGACAAAAACCATATCGGAAGCAGACTTTTTGTCCGATCCGAACAACGCCAACCAGATCGTAACGGCCGTATACAACAAAAACCTGGATTACGAAACGTATGCATTTTCGTGGATTGGTGTCACAAGCATCACATCGGACAATGCAGACAAAGGTTCCAGTCCCGGCGATACGGGAACGGACAAAAACCTGTTGGACAATCTCGATTTCGAAGTGTCATCGCTGTCTTTCAACGAAGCGTGGAAATCGCGTTACGGCGGCATTTACCGGGCCAACACCGCGCTGTCCGACCTGGAGAAATTTACGATCGACCCCAATTTGCGCGACCGCTTCATAGGTGAAGTCAAATTCTTGCGCGCCCTGTGGTATTTCGATCTCGTCCGGTGTTTTGGCGGCGTTCCTGTTGTGGTCAGCGACATCGACATCAATGACCAGGAATCCATCAACAACATCATCTATACGCGCAAATCCAAACAGGAAACGTATGCACAAATCGAGCTCGACCTGGTTGATGCGATCAGCAAACTGCCACTAAAAAGCCAGTACGGCTCATTTGACATGGGACGTGCGACCAAAGGCGCGGCTCAGGCATTGCTCGCAAAGGTATATCTGTATCAGGAAAAATGGCAGCAATCCTTTGACATGGCCGGGGAGGTCATTGACTCCGGCCAATACGGACTGATGGACAATTACGCCGATGTGTGGAAGGAAATCGGGGAGAACGGCGTGGAATCCATTTTTGAGATACAGGCCACGCTTACTAACGGCATTACCGATTACTGCATCGTACAAGCCCCGCGCGGCACACCGGACTTGGGTTGGGGTTTCAATACACCATCGGCGAGCCTTGCCAATGCCTACGAACCTGGTGATTTGCGACGCGAAGCCACGATCATTTTCGTTCCCTCGGTGCTTTGGGACGGCTTTGTGATCCCAAATACATTCGCCAATCCGCGATACAACTACAAGTCCTACCAAAGCAGCATCGCCGAATCGTGGGACGGCAACCGCGGCACGACGGCCAAGAATGTGCGCGTGCTCAAGTACAGCGATCTGTTGCTCATACGCGCCGAGGCCGGATTCCACATCGGCAACACAGGCGAGGCGCTGGACCGTGTGAACGAAATCCGCGACCGTGCCGGTTTGGAAGATCTTGGTGCGATCACACTCAATGCAATCCTCAAAGAGCGCCGGCTCGAAATGGCGATGGAGCACGACCGTTGGTTCGACCTGGTGCGCACCGGACAGGCGGTGAACGCCATGGCTGCCGATGGCAAAACATTTATCGTGGGCAAGCATGAAGTGTTCCCGATCCCGCAAGAGCAGATCATCGCCAGCGGCGGACGCCTCACGCAAAACAACTATTAATTATTTTCTAACCTAAATACATTTTTAAACATTAAACATTAACATTATGAAAACAAAGAATTTAACAATGTGTTCTTTAGCAATTGCGTTGGGCCTTGGCACACTTACAAGTTGTGGCGACGACGATAACGGAACATTCATCCCGCCTGTAGGCAATGTAGAGAGTTCCGACAACGTTGCTGCAGATAATCTCGTAGCCAAATGGAGTTTTGAGAATTCCACAGTAGAAGCCAAGACCAACAATGCCGGAACGGGCACAAACGTGGCGTATTCGCAGGGCGCAAAAGGGCAGGGATGGCAAGGTTCGTCTACAGAGGCGCGCTATGCTGTTTACAACGGCCTAACCGCAATCGGCGGGGTAAGCACCGGTTTTACCATTTCATTCTGGATGAACTCTGCCGGGACAGTGGCCAACAACGATACCCCTACTCAGGGTTTGGGAACACAAGGTATTTTTACATTGGTAAAGCCTGACGAGTTCTGGGGCGGAATGAACGTATTTCTCGAAAACCCGAGTGCAGAATTTCCGGACCGCCTGCGTTTGAAATACCTATTTGAGAACAAAAGAACCGGCGTGGTATGGCAAAGCTATGGACCGATTGTAAACATCGACGACATGATGAACGAGTGGATGCACGTCGTACTGACTTATGACGGCGCTACAGGCAAATTCAGTAGCTACATCAACGGAGTGGCCGCAACAAGCGTCGAGGCTGCCTTCGCACCTGAGGGCGGATACCCAGGTTCGTTCATCGCATATGCCAATGATCCGGGTGGCATCGACAACCCGAACGGCGCGCCTGTATGGGGCAACATCGATTTTGGCGGATCATTCAGCCAGGTGGTGATCGGCGCACACCAATTTTCCACAACGCCGCCTTTGACAAGCGCTACCGGTGCCCAGTCATGGGCCACCAATTACGCTGGCAAGCTTGACGAATTGCGCATCTACAACAAAGGCCTTAGCGGCGCTGAAGTAGGTACGTTGTACGAACTCGAAAGCGAAGGCAAATAACCTTAAAATCTTATGCCCGGTGGACCACCGCCGGGCTTTTTTCAATTTTAAAATACGCATAGTGAAAATCCTCAAATTCTTCCTGTTTGTCCCATTGTTGATCTCCTGCTCCTGCTCAGACTCCAACAACGGCACACCGGTAGTTCCGACGCCACCGTCGACGCTTACCGATGAGCAATTGCTTGACAAAGTCCAGCTCGATGCACTCAAATACTTTTGGGAATACGCCGAAACCAATTCGAAACTCGCCCGCGAGCGCTACCACATCGATAATCCATCGGTGGATGCCAATCTGGTTACCACAGGCGGTTCAGGGTTTGGACTGATGACGATATTGGTCGGGATTGAGCGCGGTTTTGTGCCCCGCGAAGAGGCCGTTGCACGAATGACCACATCGCTTGACTTTCTCGAAAATGCAGATCGGTTCCACGGCGCGTGGCCGCATTGGCTCAACGGTACCAATGGCGATGTCGTTCCGTTTGGCAACGATGATGACGGCGGCGATCTGGTGGAAACCTCATTTTTGTGCCAGGCGCTGATTTGCATGCGCGAATACTTCAAAGACGGAACTCCCGCAGAACAGGCATTGGCCCAAAAAGCCGATGCGCTCTGGAAAGGCGTTGACTGGACCTGGTACACGCGCGGCGGACAAAACGTGCTTTACTGGCATTGGTCGCCCAATTTTGAATGGGTCAAAAACTTTAAGCTCGAAGGATACAACGAGTGTCTGATTACCTACATCATGGCGGCATCTTCGCCTACACATCCTGTAGGAGCAGATGCTTACAATCAAGGCTGGGCAAGAAACGGTGCGATTGTCAGCGGCAATTCACACTACAATCTGCCATTGGTATTCAAGCACAACGGCACCAATAGTGTCGGGCCGCTTTTCTGGTCGCATTATTCACATCTCGGGCTTGACCCGACCGGACTCACGGACCAGTACGGCGATTATTGGCAACTCAATCAAAACCACGCGAAAATCATTTACAATTATTGCCAGGCCAATCCGATCGGCTGGAACGGATACAGCGAAAAATGCTGGGGACTTACCGCCAGTTACTCGCGCAACAGCGACGGTTCTACCGGCTACTCGGCACACCAGCCCAACAATGACAAAGGCGTTATTACCCCTACGGCCGCGCTGTCTTCGTTCCCGTATACTCCTGAAGAATCCATGCGCATGCTGCGTTATCTGTACGAAGAACGTACAGACCTGATTGGGATTGCCGGGCCTTACGATGCGTTTTCGCCGCATTACAACTGGCGTACGGCGCGTTATCTGGCCATTGATCAGGGCACGATCGTCCCGATGATCGAAAACTACCGTAGCAGCATGTTATGGGATTTGTTCATGGGCGCGCCTGAGGTCAAAGCGGGGTTGCTGAGCCTGGGTTTCAGTTCAACCAAACACAGCCTCGCACCCTGATATGAAGGCGCTTTTACGAACCCTGATGGCGTTTTTATGCTGCACCGCGATGGCAGAGGCCCAGACGCAAACCAAGGGTTCATTTTCGACCCAACTGACGTACAACAAAAATTACGGCTATATTTTACAAAGCCCAAACGATAAAAAAACCAGGAAACCGCTGATCGTTTTCCTGCACGGATCAGGAGAAAAAGGCACCAATCTGGAAAAGGTCAAAGCGCACGGACCGCTCAAGTACGCTGCTTCGCATCCGCTGGACGCGTACGTGCTCGCCCCGCAATGCCCCGACGACGACTATTGGGACCCTGACGCGCTATACCAACTGATACAAAAAATACAAAATGAAAATGCCGTCGACGCGCAGCGCATCTACCTGACAGGGCTCAGTATGGGCGCATGGGGAGCCTGGAATCTTGCCATCGCACATCCGGAAACCTTCGCGGCCATTGTGCCCATATGCGGTTTTGTCGATCGCGTTCCGATGATTGAGAATTGCAAGCTGGCCCATATTCCCATCCGCGTATTCCACGGACTGCTCGACGATGTGGTGGACGTCAGTTATTCAACGTCGATCTATAAAAAAATAAAATCATGCCCCGATTCGCAAATTACACTTACGATTTTCGACGACGCCAACCACGATGCATGGACGCGCGTCTACGACAACGAAGAGATTTACCGCTGGATGTTCCAACAAACCCAAAAAGCCTACCCCAAATGAAAAAAATATTTCTTGTCGCCCTAATCATTGCAGCCGGTGTGGCGCACGCCCAAAAGAAAAACAAGCTTCAACCCAAAGCCGAATTCGTCACCGCGCTGTTGTCCAAAATGACCGTGGACGAAAAAATCGGGCAACTCAACCTGCCCACCTCGGGCGATATCACGACTGGGCAGGCCGGGAGTTGGGATATTTCCAAAAAAATCGAACAAGGCCACGTCGGCGGGCTTTTCAATATCAAAGGCGTCCAAAATATACGCGCAGTGCAAAAACTTGCCGTCGAGAAAAGCAGGCTTAAGATTCCGCTGATCTTTGCCATGGACGTTATTCACGGCTACGAAACCGTATTTCCGATACCGCTCGGGCTCTCGTGCAGCTGGGATATGCCGCTCATCGAACAATCGGCGCGCATTGCCGCTCAGGAAGCCACCGCTGCGGGCATCAACTGGACGTTCTCTCCGATGGTCGACCTTTCCCGCGATCCGCGTTGGGGGCGCGTGGCTGAAGGGTCGGGAGAAGATCCTTACCTGAACAGCCGTATTGCCGAGGCGATGGTGCGCGGCTACCAGCAGGACGATTTGTCCAAAACCACAAGCATGCTTTCGTGCGTCAAGCATTTTGCGTTGTATGGCGCGTCGGAGGCGGGGCGCGATTACAATACGGTCGACATGAGCCGCATCAGAATGTACAACGAATATTTTCCGCCGTACAAGGCTGCAATCGATGCGGGGGCGGGATCGGTCATGGCGTCGTTCAACGAAATCGACGGTATCCCGGCCACGGGCAACCGCTGGCTGCTGACCGAAATTTTGCGCGACAAATGGGGATTCAAAGGTTTTACCGTGTCGGATTACACGGGCGTCAGCGAAATGATCGATCACGGCATGGGCGACTTGCAAGCGGCGTCGGCACTTGCGCTTCAGGCAGGCAATCACATGGATATGGTCTCTGAGGGGTATCTGACCACACTTAAAAAGTCACTCGACGAAGGAAAGGTTTCCATGGCCCAGATCGACCAGGCCGCGCGGCTGATCCTCGAGGCCAAATACGACCTGGGATTGTTTGAAAACCCGTACAAAAATTGCGACGACAAACGCGCCAACACAGAAATTTTTACCAAAGCCACCCGCGACATTGCCCGCAAGACGGCCGCACAATCATTCGTACTTCTAAAAAACGACCGGCAGACGCTGCCGCTTCGCAAAAAGGGTACGATCGCCGTCATCGGGCCGCTGGCCGAGGCCAAAGAAAACATGGGCGGGACCTGGAGCGTGGCCGGGAAAATGGAAAACGCCATCTCATTGGTCGCGGGTTTGAAGGCCGTTGCGGGAAATTCGGCTAAAATCGTATATGCAAAAGGAAGCAACCTTGATTACGATGAGGTCTTTGAAACCAACGCTACGATGTTCGGCAAAACGTTGCACCGCGACAACCGTACGGACAAACAATTGCTCGAGGAAGCCATCGCCGTAGCCTCCGGCGCAGATGTCATTGTTGCCGCTATCGGCGAATCGGCGGAAATGTCTGGCGAGAGCAGCAGTCGCACGCAAATAGGGATTCCGCAGGCGCAAAAAGATTTGTTGCAGGCGTTGGTGAAAACCGGCAAACCGGTCGTTGTCGTACTGTTCAACGGACGTCCGCTTGTGCTTGTCGACGAAGAGCAAATGGTACCGGCCATCCTAGATGTTTGGTTTGCGGGTTCTGAAGCCGGCCTGGCCATCGCCGATGTTTTGTTTGGCGATGTGAACCCGTCGGGCAAACTCACCATGACGTTCCCGCGCAGCGTAGGGCAAATCCCGATTTATTACAACCACAAAAACACCGGGCGACCGCTGGGCAACAAAGAAGGCAAGTTCGAAAAATTCCGCACCAACTACCTTGACGAGCGCAACGAACCGCTGTTTCCGTTCGGGTACGGATTGAGCTATACGACATTTGCGTATTCGAACCTTAAACTTTCGTCCGCTGCGATAAAGCCGGGCGGAAAATTGATCGTATCGGTCGATGTGGCCAACACCGGGCAGTTCGATGGGGCAGAGGTGGTACAGCTTTATCTTCGCGATCTCGTCGGATCGGTCACACGGCCGGTGCGCGAACTCAAAGGCTTCGAAAAGGTCTGGCTTAAAAAAGGCGATCGCAAAACGGTAGTCTTTACGCTGTCCGAGCGCGATCTTTCTTTTTATGACAACGACATGAACTTTATTGCCGAGCCCGGTCGGTTCACCGTTTTTATCGGCGGTAGCTCCGATGCCGAATTGCAGCAAAATTTTGAGTTAGTTAAATAATTGAGTTTCATGTTTTTGTTTAAGTGACCCTTCGGTAGCGCATTACCGAAGGGTTTTTTAAGCAAACACCCGTTGGAATGACTAACTTTGGAAAAATATTTACAATGAAAAATCTGATTACCCTGGCCCTGTTTTTCGCGGGCTGTTTTGCACACGCACAAACGGTTTCATCGCCGTCCGGACACGTTCGGCTCGAATTCAAACTCACAGGCGGCAAACCTACTTACACCACTTTGTATAAAGGCAAACCCGTGGTCAAGTCGAGCGCCCTCGGCATCCGGCTCAAGGACACCGATGATCTGGCGTCGGGATTTGAGGTTGCCAGCGTACGCACATCCACCGTCGATGAATCGTGGAAGCCTGTCCTTGGCGAGCAGTCGTCGATCAGAAACCACTACAACCAGCTCGTGGTGATGTTGCGCCAATCCAAGACACAGCGCGAACTCAACCTGGTTTTTCGCGTTTTTGACCAGGGGATTGCGTTTCGCTATGAATTTCCAAAACAGCCACACCTCAATTATTTTGTGATCGCCGATGAGCTTACCGGGTTCAACCTGACGGGCAATCACAAAACGTTCTGGATGCCGGGTGATTACGACAGCCAGGAGTATACCTTTACAGAGACTAAAATATCGGAGATCGACAATGAAAAGGTCAACATGAACAACGGCATTGCAATGAAATCTGTACAATCGCGCTACCGCGTGCAATCGCCGCTGATGATGAAGTCCGATGCGGGATTGTACATCAATATTTTCGAGGCGGCCGTTGTGGATTATCCGGTGATGCACCTCGACGTCGATACCAGAAATTACCGGTTTACGTCCCATCTTGTTCCTAATGCGATCGGCGATAAAGCGTATCTCCAGGCGCCGGCCCATTCGCCGTGGCGCACCGTCATGGTCAGCGATGATGCGCGCGATATTGTGGCCTCGAAGATGATCCTGAATTTGAACGAGCCCAGCAAGATCGACGACACGTCCTGGATCAAGCCGATGAAATACGTTGGGATTTGGTGGGAAATGCATGTCGGCAATTCTACCTGGGATTACGCCGGATCGCAAAACGCGCAGAACAACCAGACCGGCGAGCTCATCGCATCGGGCAAACACGGCGCAACGACCGAGAATACCAAGCGCTACATCGACTTTGCGGCCAAACACGGTTTTGACGGCGTGCTCGTCGAAGGCTGGAACGTAGGTTGGGAAGACTGGTTCGGAAACTGGAAGGAAGATGTGTTCGACTTTATGACGCCGTATCCGGATTTTGATCTCAAAGCGGTCAACGATTATGCAAAGTCTAAAAACGTCAAAATGATCATGCACCACGAAACCTCGGGGTCTGTGGCCAATTATGAGCGGCACATGGATCGTGCGTTCGATCTGATGAAAAAATACGGTTATCCGGCGGTAAAATCCGGTTATGTCGGGAGAATCATTCCGCGGGGCGAATTCCACGACGGCCAGTCGATGGTACGCCATTTCAACTATGCCGCACGTCGCGCTGCCGACTATAAACTGATGGTCAATTCGCACGAATCGGTACGTCCGACGGGTTACCACAGAACCTACCCGAATTACATTGCTGCCGAGGCCGCGCGCGGAAACGAGTTCAACGCCTGGAGCACGGGCAATGATCCCAAACACGAAACCGTTTTGCCGTTTACGCGATTGCTGGGCGGACCGATGGATTACACGCCCGGTATTTTCGAGATCAAAATGAGCCATTACGACCCGACTAAAAAAGAACAGGTCCACACGACGCTTGCCAAGCAGCTGGCATTGTATGTGACGATGTATTCGCCGTTGCAGATGGCTGCCGACCTGCCCGAGAATTATGAGAAATACGCCGACGCTTTCCAGTTCATCAAAGACGTCGAACTCGATTGGGACGACAGCCGCTACCTCGAAGCCGAACCCGGAGATTACCTGACGGTCGTACGCAAGACCAAAGGAAAAAACACGTGGTTCCTGGGTTCGATCACCGATGAAAATGCGAGAAACACGACGCTTTCGCTCGATTTTCTGCCAAAAGGCCAAAAGTTCAAAGCGATCATTTACGAGGATGCCCCTGATGCACATTGGGAGAAAAACCCAAAGGCGTATAAAATCCGCACGGTTGAAGTGACGTCCAAATCGAAACTGAGCCTGAAGCTGGCCGCCGGTGGTGGAGCGGCGGTGAGTTTTGAGCCGGGATCGTAAAATGTGAAATGTAAAAAAGTTTAAGGTTTAAAGTTTAAAGTTGATGTACAGCGCGTTACTTTAAACTTTAAACCTCAAACCTTAAAGCTTTTTGATGCAAAATAAACTCTTTGTTGCTACAATTGCTTTGTGCGTGAGTGCTTGTCTCCACGGACAGCAAAAAACCTATTGCAACCCGATCAACATCGATTACGGGTATTGCCCGATCCCGAACTTTGTCACGCAAGGCAAACACCGCGCTACGGCAGATCCGGTCATCACGTTTTTCAAAGGCCGGTATTACTTGTTTTCGACCAACCAATGGGGTTACTGGCATTCCACAAACATGCTCGACTGGAAGTTCATCCCGCGCAAGTTTTTGCGGCCTGAGCACAAGGTGTACGACGAATTGTGCGCGCCATCGCTGTCGTTCGTCAACGATACGCTGTTGGTGGTCGGATCCACGCATGGCAAGGAATTCCCGATCTGGATGAGCACCAATCCATCGGTGGACGACTGGAAAGAACTCGTGCACAAATCAGAGGCCGCAGCCTGGGACCCGCAAATCTTTTGGGATAAAGAAAAAGATGAGTTGTGGGAATACTACGGATCGAGCAACACATATCCGCTGCACGTGGTCAGGCTCAACCGCAAAACGTTCCAGCCTGAAGGCGAAGTCCACGACATTCTTGCGCTCAACGATCACGAGCACGGATGGGAAAGGTTTGGCGAAAACAACGACAATACGTTTTTGCAACCGTTTACCGAGGGCGCGTTCATGACCAAGCACAACAACAAATACTACCTGCAATATGGCGCGCCGGGCACTGAATTCAGCGGTTATGCCGATGGTGTTTACGTGGGCGATACGGCTACCGGCCCATTCGAATACCAGCCGCACAATCCGTTTTCATACAAACCGGGCGGTTTTGCGCGCGGGGCCGGCCATGGCGCTACCTATCAGGATGCCCACGGCGATTACTGGCACACGTCCACCATCGGGATTTGCGTCAAGAACAATTTTGAGCGGCGCATCGGGATCTGGCCGGCCGGATTTGATGCCGATGGCGTGATGTATTCCAATACGGCTTATGGCGATTACCCGACGTTCCTGCCATCAGAAAAGAAAAGCCATCTCCACAGTTTTTCCGGCTGGATGCTGCTCAATTACAACAAACCGGTCCAGGTGTCCTCGACTTTGGGCGGATTTCAGGCAAATTACGCGGTCAACGAAGACATCAAGACGTATTGGAGCGCCAAAACAGGCGGGCGCGGGGAGTACCTTATTTCCGATCTCGGGCAGCGAAGCACCGTGCGCGCGATCCAGATCAATTATGCCGATCAGGATGCCGAATTCATGGGCAAGCCCGGATCGACGACCGGCCATCGGTACATCCTGTATACCTCGGACGACAACAAACGCTGGAAAGTGCTCCTCGACCGATCCGCGAGCAACAAAGATGTGCCCCACGAATACGTCGAACTTGACAAGCCCGTACAGGCGCGCTATGTCAAGATAGAAAACATCGCGATGCCCACGGGCAAATTCGCCATTTCAGGGTTTCGCCTGTTTGGCAACGGAAACGGCGCCGCACCGGAACCCGTAAAAAACTTTGTGCCGCTGCGTACCGAGCGCAAAAAAGAGGGCGAGCGCCGCAATGTGTGGTTCAAATGGCAGCAGGAAACATCGGCGGATGGTTATGTGATTTATTTTGGCAAACACCCCGACAAGCTCTACGGATCGATCATGGTGTACGGCAAAACAGAATATTATTTCAACGGACTCGACCGATCCGATGTGTATTACTTTCAGATCGAAGCCTTTAACGCAAACGGCATCGGGCCGCGGTCCGAGGTTAAAAAGTGTGATTAGGAAGATTTGCTTTGGTTTTTGCGCGGGGCATCAACTTGTCTGTAGCGTGTACGACAGCAGCTTTTGCCGGTAAGAAATCGTTTTCGTTGATAAGTTCGCTACAACGTTTGCGTGCCAATCTGGATATAACTGTATATTTATCGCATCAAGCATTAACCAAACCTAAACCAAATGGAGCAAACCACCCACCAAAGCAACAATTCCGCGTTGTATACCCTGATCACCGTTTTTTTCTTCTGGGGTTTTATCGGCGCGTCAAACGGCGTTTTTATTCCTTTTTGCAAAATTAAATTCGGACTCGACCAATTCCAGAGCCAGTTGATCGATTTTGCGTTTTACGGCGCTTATTACATCGGGGCACTGGCGCTTTTTGTACTGAGCAGCATGGCGCGACGCGATATTCTCAATGCGTGGGGATTCAAAAAAGGGATCATCAATGGCTTGCTCATCAGTACGTTTGGGGCTGCTTTTATGATTTTTGCCGTGACTCAGGGCAGTTATGCGCTGATTCTGGGTGCATTGTTTGTGGTGGCACTCGGATTTTCACTGCAGCAAACTTCGGCGCAACCCTTTGCAGCGTCGCTCGGGGAGCCACACACGGCAGCCAACAGATTGAATCTGGCCGGGGGGATCAATTCGTTCGGCACTACGATTGGGCCTATCGTCGTATCGATCGCGCTCTTTGGCGTAATTGCGGGCGCGAATCTCGAAGAATTTGCCAAACGCGCAGATTCTTTGAGCAAAATGGAAATCCTGTACATGTTCGTAGGGGGGTTGTTCCTGCTGGCTGCAGCCTTGTTCTACTTTTCGAAAAAACTTCCTGCGGGCAAAAGCGACGCAACGTTTGAGCCGGCCAATAAAGCCATTCGCGCATTGGTCCTGATCACCGTTGTGCTGGTTGCGATCTTCGGATATATTTTCTCGCGATATGAGGACCCGGAATTCATCACGCGTTTTATCGAAAACCGAGAAAAGGATTACCTTGGGCTCAATCTTACCATTGCCTCGCTTTTGGTGATTGTCGTGGGATTGTTGTGGTCGAACTCGGCCGCGCAGCGAAACCCCGACGGATGGGGCGCGATGAAATACCCGCAACTGGTGTTGGGCATGCTCGGGATTTTTACTTATGTAGGCGTCGAGGTGACCATCCAGAGCAACCTTGGCGAATTGCTCAGCACCGATGCGTTTGGCAATATCGAAGGATCGGCCATGGCGCCTTATATTTCGATGTATTGGGGCAGTTTGATGATCGGGCGTTGGGCAGGTGCGATATCGGTGTTCAATCCGTCGAACAGCCTGCGCAAGATATTGCTGATCGTGGTTCCGTATGTCGCTTTTGGTGTGGTACTGTTTGTCAACCACCTCTCAGGGCTCGATGTTTCGATGTTGTATGCGTATGCCGGCGTGGTCGCGTTTCAAATTGCAGGTTTCTTTTTAGGACAGGACAAACCGGCGCGCACGCTGATGATTTTCGGATTGATGGGTATGGCCGCAATGCTGGTAGGACTGTTTACGACAGGTACCGTTGCGATTTACGCGTTTATGAGCGGCGGATTGTTCTGCAGCATCATGTGGCCCGCGATTTTTGCACTCGCCATTACCGGATTGGGCAAATATACCTCACAGGGTTCGGCATTCTTGATCATGATGATTCTGGGCGGCGGTATCATTCCGCCATTGCACGGCAAGGTGTCCGATATCATCGGGATCCATGAATCGTATTTTATCCCGGTCATCTGTTTTGCGTATCTTGCCTTTTACGGATTTGTCGTCAAGCGGATCCTCAAAAGGCAAAATATAGACGTCGAATCGATCGAAGCTGAAGGCGGACATTGATCCCGATTTTTACACCCGGTTCGTCCGGGTTTTTTTATGCGTAAGACAGCCATCGGGGAAAATTGCCGAAAAAAAAGCTGCCCAATGACAGCTTCCGGATTATTTTTTCTCGACCTTTTTGGTCTTGGTGACCGTTTTGTTTTCCTTGTAGCGCATATCGGGCGTGCCGTCTTTTTTGAGTTTTTGCGACGATTTGTATCGTTTATCCGGCGTGCCGTCTTTTTTAAGGACCACTTTTGACGATTGGGTTTGTACGACTTTATCGTTCTTTTTCTTTTCTACCGTTTTGGTCTCGGTTTTTTTGACGGTTTTGGTTTCCTGTGCCTGCATCGTAAAGGTCATCGAAAGCAGTGCGGCTAAGGTTAAAATCAACTTTCTCATCGTAAAGGTTTTTTGATTACCCAACTAATTTACAAAATGTTCCGATCAGTTAGGACCAATCTCAAAAAAATATCGTCGATTATTGATTAGCGAAGGCTTGCCGTTTTAAGTCGGAAATCTTATTTTTAAGGACCAAAACCCAGATGGATGAAAACTTACGTACAAAATCTCGCATTGCTTTCGGCTGTGATCGCTTTTGGGTGTCAAACGAACAAAGGCGGCGGCGAAGCACAACTACCGGCCGTATCGCAGGACAGCACCTCGGCGGCCGCTGAGCAGGCATCTGAAATAACCATCGAAGGCATCGTCAAATACATAAACTACGGAAAAGACGGCTACACGGCAAGCATCGAAACCAACGATAACGAAATTTACTACGCCACGATCAGCCGTGCCAACTTAAAAGATGCCGGCCAATACCGGGATTTGAACACCAGCGAAATCGTCCGGCTCTCAGGGGAGCGCTGGCAGTTGGACGGCGAGAACCAACTCACCGTACGCGAAATCAAATGATTTTAAGCTGATTAAAAAGCGTTGACCGTCTGGCGGATCGCCACAAGCTTTTGCATCAAACCTTCGAACAAGTCCAGGTGCAGCATGTTCGCACCATCGCTTTTGGCATTGGCCGGATCGAAGTGTGTTTCGATGAAAATCCCGTCCACACCCACGGCGATTCCTGCCTTGGCAACGGTTTCGATCATGTCCGGACGTCCACCGGTGACGCCCGCGGTTTGGTTGGGCTGCTGCAGTGAATGCGTGACATCGAGCACCGTGGTGGCGTACTGCTGCATCGTCGGGATGCCGCGGTAATCGATGATCATGTCCTGGTACCCGAACATGGTTCCGCGATCGGTCACCATTACATTCTGATTGTTGCAATCAAGCACCTTTTGTACCGCATGCTTCATGCTTTCCGGACTCATGAACTGGCCTTTTTTGAGGTTGACCGTTTTGCCCGTGTTTGCCGCAGCGACCACGAGATCGGTCTGGCGCACGAGAAACGCAGGAATCTGCAGTACATCTACGTATTCGGCTGCCATGGGCGCATCTTCGTTGGTGTGGATATCGGTAACGGTGGGCACGTTGAACGTCTCGGAAACTTTGCGCAGGATCTTGAGCGCCTTTTCATCGCCGATACCGCAAAAACTGTCAATCCGTGAGCGGTTCGCTTTCTTGAACGAGCCTTTGAACACGTACGGAATGGCGAGTTTATCAGTAATTCCGACGAGTTTTTCTGCAATGCGAAGCGCCATTTCCTCGCCTTCGATCGCGCACGGGCCGGCCAGCACAAAGAAGTTTCCGCTGTTGGTATGTTTGATGTTGGGTATGTTGTTGATGTTCATGTTGTTGTTTTAAAGTGGCAAAGATAAACGATTGCGCGGCTGCTCCCGCGCGCATTGGGAATTATTTGGGCCTCAGTGTTTGCCCAGCGTCAGTCCTGCGGGCACCATCAGCGCGCCTTTTTCATAAATGTTGAAATAGAGTCTTATAGGGGTCGTATTGCCCTGCCAGGTGATCTGGTAGATGTCGAGCAGGCCCACGCCCATGCTGTTGCGCTTGGTGGGGAACGGACAACAGGTTTCGACTTTGTTAAACACCAGCTTTTCGCCGTTCGGGCCGGCCAGCGCGTTCAAAAACCGTTGCTGGTTGATTTTGTCGTCCTTGGTGTTGAGATAGAACACATTGATCGGATAATCGGGATCGTAGCCGTATTTTTTGTCCGATGCGGTTTGCGTAATCACAAAAACATTGTCCTTAAGCTGTGGCGTCGGGGCATTGTCATCTACATTTTTGAGCGTCGATCTGGTGCTCACGCATGAGGCGAAAACCAGTGCGATCGCAGATAAAAAATACATCGGTTTCATGGTTTTGGTTTTTTGGATTGAACGATCAGTGCGACGATGGCAGCGGTAATGACACCCATCGACAACGACTCGGTAATGCTTTTTTTCATGTACGCCTGAATGTTGAACATTTCGAGCGCGCGCGTTTGGGTAAGGATTTTTTTATCGGTGTAGAATCGGGTCGCTTTGGCAAAAAAATCAGGCGATATCAGTTCGAAAATCGCCCATTGCGCCACGGGGCTCAATACGGCGATGAACAATGACAACACGATGCCCGATATCGTGCCGTCTTTCCAGCTCATTTTGCCATTGTACACTTTTTGTTTTTTTTCGACCATGGCCATAGCATAAATGGCGATGGCAGGAACGGCAAACAACATCGAAAACACCGGCTGTGTGCCAAGATTGGCATCGTGCATCCCGAATAATTTTTCGATTCCCGCCCACAGCATGGTCGCTACCGTAAAGATAAACGCCCAGCGGATTTCGATCATGTAGTTTTTCATGCGCGTGATTTTGCAGTCCAAAGGTAGGCAGATTTCCCTAAATGACATCATTTTTTTACGCAGGATGGCCGTTTGGACGCCGCTGTAAAATGTAGACGATTCCAGGGTTACTCTCGGCGATTTTGCTATTTTTGCACAAAACCAACTCATGAACGCATTATACCAAACCTGGCCGTGGTATGTCTCGGGATTTTTGCTCGCGATGGTCATGCTCACGCTGAATTATTTTGGAAAAGTATTTGGCATGTCGTCCAACCTGCGTACGCTGTGTACGATTGCAGGGGCAGACAAGGCCGCAGATTTTTTTAAATTCGACTGGAAATCCCAACGGTGGAACCTGGCTGTTCTGGCCGGGGCGATGGTGGGCGGTTTTGTGGCCGTCCATCTGATGAGCGATCCGTCGAATGTTGATTTGAACCCAAAAACGATCGCGCAACTGGCGCAAATGGGAATCGACGCGCCCAACGGCAAACTCGCACCCGAGGCGCTGTTTGGAAACCAGGTGTTTTCATCGCCTAAAATGATCGCCGTTTTGATCGTGGGCGGTGTGTTGATAGGGTTTGGGTCGCGTTACGCGGGCGGCTGTACATCGGGCCACGCCATTGCCGGCATGAGCAATTTGCAGTTGCCGTCGCTCAAGGCCGTTATCGGATTTTTTATTGGCGGCCTTGTGATGGCGCACCTCATTTTACCTTTAATTTTTTAAGCGATGAATTACGTTAAATATTTGCTCGTCGGGTTTGTATTCGGGATCATTCTGACCAAGGCCGAGGCCGTTTCGTGGTACCGCATTTACGAAATGTTCCAATTCCAGTCGTTCCACATGTACGGCATCATCATGGTGGCCATGGCCGTCGGTACGATCGGGGTCCAGTACATCAAGCGCAGCGGTATGAAAGATTTGCACGGCAACCGTATTGTCATTGCCGACAAAGAGCCGGGATCGTTTCGCTATTGGGCCGGCGGTATTTTGTTCGGACTGGGATGGGCGCTTGTTGGGGCTTGTCCGGGACCGATTTTTATTTTGATCGGCGCGGGTTTCTGGAGTGTGCTGCTCATACTATTTGGTGCGCTGCTCGGTACGTTTTTGTACGGTTTGATCAAAGGCCAACTTAAGCATTGATATAACAATTCTTACATATTCTATAAAGCCCGTTTCGTACGGGCTTTCTATTTTTGGCTAAACTTTAAACAAATTGTCATGAAAACCAGATTTTTGATTTTACCGGCTTTGCTGATGGTCCTCGGAACTACTTCTTGTAACGACGACGACGACGCAAAGTACGAGCTGCCGGCGGCCACGCTGACCGGGAAATGGAACTACAACAAAGTGGGTACAGTGGTGGCCGGAGCTGAAGTGATGACCGACTATACCGGCAACGAGCCGGGATGTAACATGGATTACATCGAACTCGGCAACAACAATTCTTACGCATCAGTGGATTACGATTCTACGGACGCACCTTGTCAGGCGATCACCACGACCGGGACTTTTGCCGTAACAGGCAACACAGTAGTTGTAGACGCAGGAGATGACAGCTTTACCGGTACGATCCTGAACCTGTCCTACACCGAGCTAAAGGTCAGGGACAATGAGTCAGGCACGATTTTCCTGTTTACGCGATAATACGTAAATGTTTAGTTAGTTATGTCAACAGGCAGCGGGAGATTCTTGCTGCCTTTTGTTTTGGTTCAAAATGCCCACCGATAAAAGTCCTTGCGCGGCCAGATACGTCGACATGATCCACACCGATGCCATGGGGAGTGGCGTGTGGAATTTATCAAAGGCCAAAAGGCTGTCCGAGAGCACAAAACACACCGCGCCCGCAAAAATGTACCTATTGGACGGCGACGGCCATCGGAACAATCCCAAAAGGGCCATCGCCAGCATTGTCGAAATGACAACCGCATAAACAACTACCGGAATTTGAAGCGCGCCGAGTTTGGGAAACAACACGTACAACATCGCACACAAATAGACCGCAACGGCCACCCACCCCGCATATAGCGCGTAAAAAGTGCCGCTGCCGGACCGTTTGATTTTGGCAAACAGCGCAATGTACATCAGGTGCGCGATCAGAAATAGCAATAACCCGGCGATAAAATACCACTGGCTGTGCGGCGCGAACATCAGCGTCACGTCCCCAAACCACGAAAATACGAGCGCCAGAAGCAGCAATCGGCGGGTAGGGAAGACGGAAAAGCCTGCCACGGCGGCGATCACCGGCGGCAACAATAGCGGTTTGGCCGCCCAGGCCAGGTCTTCGTGGAGGCATAATGCGATCACGTACAGGAGTGCCATCGCGATGTAAAGTTTGAAAAGAGTTTGCGTTTTCATACTTGAACTTGTTCGGGTCGGAACACCACGAGCGCAAAATAAGCATGGACCGCCAGTGAAAAAAGCAGGTATCCCAATACAATGGCGCTGCCCATAGGAATAATATGGTCCAGCCCGAACCATCCGCCAAAATAGGCCAGGATCGCCACACCCATCGCTAGTCGCACGCCCTCCCATAGCAATGAAAGGCGTTTGCCGTCCATCAATTCGGTGTAGCTGTAAACAGTCATAAAGATAAACGCGCCGTACGCAAAAATGCCCGGAAGCCCGATTTTGGCCACATTATCGAACAAATAGGTGATCAAAAGCAGCGTGGCCATGAGCTGCGTAATGGCCCAATACAGCACGAACTGCGCGGGGCGCTGGCCGTATTTTTCAAATTGGTAAACGTCGTCGATTTTACGCACCGGATATTTCGCGTCAAACCCTTTCGGACGCCATCCCGTAGGTTTGAACCAGATCGTGAATTTGTCTTTCCAGCTCTCGGCGCGCCATGCATCGGCAATCAAAAGCGCAAGATGCTGAAAATTGATCCTGATCGGATTCCAGGTTTGCGCCGGCCGCGTAATGCCGAATACCGCCGGAACATCGTCGCGCTCCGCCTGGAAAGTGCCAAACCACTTGTCCCAGAAAATGAAGATCTGCGAATGGTTCTTATCGAGGTATTCCGGATTGATCGCATGGTGCACACGGTGGTGCGACGGCGTAACCAGGATATGCTCCAGGAAACCCATTTTCCCAATGTGCCGCGTGTGGTACCAAAACTGCAAAAACAACTGAATCGGCAGGGTAATGGCGATCACTTTTGCAGGAACGCCCATCAGCGCGGCCGGAATGAGCAAAAACGTGAACAGATTGACAAAACTCGAAACGGTTTGCCGCAACGCGCACGCCAGATTGAATTCCTCGCTCGAGTGATGGATGGCATGCTTGTTCCAGAAAAAGTTGATCTGGTGCGACCAACGGTGGTTCCAATAACCGTAAAAATCGATCGCGACAAAGGCAATCATATAAGTCAATGCGTTGGCTTCCAATGAAAAAAACGCAATCTTCGAAACCATCCATTCATACGAAATCAACGTTACGCTGATGCCCAAAACGTCTTTGACCGCGTTGGTAATGCCTGATGAAATGCTCGAAACGCTGTCCATGAGCGGGACGGTATCGTTCTTTTTCCAAACACCGTAAACCTTCTCAATAATGATCAGCAGCAAAAATGCCGGCATGGCGATGATCAGGATTTTGCCGTATTGTTCCATGGTTAAGGTCGAAATTCAAAAATCTGCCCGGGAGCCAAACGTATGCGGCGGCAGCTAAAAGTCCGGCGATCGAACGTAAGAATCGCCTGGCCCAAATGCTAAAGTAAGCACTTATTTCTAACTTTAAACTTTGAACCTTAAACTTTTAATCCTTCCGACTACAAAATCTCGGCGCTCAAACCCGCATCCAAAAGCGCACTGCATTGTGGCACGAGTTCTTTGTACGCACCCGTCTTGACCGTACACTGGCCTTTGTAATGCACAATGATCGCGCACTGCTCGGCTTGTTCGGCCGTATGTTGGCACACCGCCATGAGCGTATCGATGACGTGGTCAAAAGTATTTACGTCGTCGTTGTACAGTACAATTTCGCTGTTGTGCCCCACCGCTTCTTCGGGCAGGACTTCTTCCAATACTTTTTCTTTGGTACTCAAAATCATAAATTTTTTTGTTCTGGCGTGCCGGCCATCAGCATCCGCGTCTTTTGCGCGTTGCCGTTCAGGCCGTCGGGCTATCGGCTGCACGCGGTGCCTGCCTCTATCCCTCACGCGAACGCGGCTGTTAAAGTTTAAAGTTTAAAGTTGCGTTCGTTCGACATTCGACATTTATTCCGCTGCGCTCCATACAGTTCGGCTGCGCCTCGGGTCGATGTTCGACATTCGATGTTCGACCTCCGACTATTTCACATATTTCAAACTCACCCATTTATTCCGCTGCAATTTCTTTACAAAATAAAGCCCTTTGGCCGTGCACGAATCATCGATCGCCGGAATGTCCTCTTCGTAAAACCCGCTCAGGAGCAACGTGCCGTTCGGGTTGAGGCAATCGGCGTATTGCTGCATGTCGGCCAGCAGGATGTTGCGGTTGATGTTTGCGATGATCAGGTCGTATTTCCTGCCTTTGAGCAGCGCCGCATCGCCTTCAAAAACGGAAATGTGCGTGCAATTGTTGCGCTCGGCGTTCTCAATCGAGTTCAGGTAACACCAGTTGTCAATGTCGATCGCATCGATCGGCCGGGCGCCTTTCATCTCGGCAAGTATCGCGAGAATCGCCGTGCCGCAACCCATGTCGAGCGTTTTCATATCGGTCACATCCATGTCGAGCAAATGCTGTATCATCATGTGTGTGGTTTCGTGGTGGCCTGTTCCAAAGCTCATTTTGGGTTCGATCACAATGTCGAATTCCGCATTGGTCTTTTCGTGGAACGGCGCGCGTACGTGGCATCGGCCATCTACGTCGATGGGTTCAAAATTCTTTTCCCATTCCTGGTTCCAGTTGACCTGTTCGATTTCCTCTATCGTATAGCTTATCGAAAATTCGGGCGATTTCAAAATGTACAAATCCTCCAGAATGTGTTCATTCCACGCTTCTTTCCTGATGTAGGCCGTCACGCCGAATTCGCTTTCGACAAAGCTTTCAAAGGGCAGTTCGCCGAGTTCGGCAACAAGAATTTCCGACCCCAGTTCTTTGGGTTCGACCGTAAAATGGTATCCGAGATAAATGTGGGACATAATCGTAATTTTTGCAAAGGTAATAATCATCGGCCAAACCTATACGCCTGCGTTTTTTATTTTATTTTTGCACCCTAACACAACCCATTTATGAAAAAAGCAATACTGTTGCTGTTGGTGCTCCTGACCGCTTATGCGCATGGGCAAATCGTTAAAACGACCACGGACGACAACGATCTCAAACTCTCCGCATTGCCCTACTACAGTTACGGAAAAGGCCTTGGACTGACTTCGCCCGACAGCATTTTCCAGCTCAACATACGGTTCCGGATGCAAAACCGCGTAACCTACCTGGACAATGAAGATGAAAGTCCGGCCTATGACGGCCAGATCCGGCGGTTGCGCCTGCGGTTCGACGGCTATGTAGGTACGCCCAAATTCCTGTACGCGATCCAGCTTTCGTTTGCGCCGGGCGATGTAGGCGAGGTGCAGGACGGCAAAAACATCAACATCATACGCGATGCCGTGGTGTTCTACAGGCCCAATAAACGGTGGAATTTCAGTTTCGGGCAAACCAAATTGCCGGGCAACCGACAGCGCGTGAACTCCTCGGGCGGGTTGCAGTTGTCCGATCGTACGATCAACAATTCGCGTTTTACGCTCGACCGCGATTTTGGGTTCCAGGCACACCAGCTCAACGAGTTTCGCGACAAATTCTCATGGAATCTCAAAACGGCCGTCACCTCGGGCGAGGGCCGCAACGTGACCGATGAAGCCGATGATGGCGTGGCTGTTACCGGAAAGGCTGAAATTTATCCGTTTGGTGCCTTTGCCAAAGATGGCACCACGTTCGAAGGCGATATCGTAAGGGAGTCCAAACCCAAACTGATGCTGTCCGGGGCATTTCAGCAAAATAACCTCGCGCACCGCACCGGCGGGCAATTGGGCGATGATTTATTCGAGCGCCGCACGATGAAATCTGTGTTGCTCGACGCGATGTTCAAATACAATGGTTGGGCGGCCATGGCTGCGTTCATGTCGCGTGCCACTACAGAGAACCCGATTACGGTGAATCCGGAAGACGCCACCCAATTCAATTGCGTTTTTACCGGAAATGGATTTGATTACCAGGCCAGTTATAATTTCCCGACGAATTATGAAATCATCGCGCGCTATTCGATCCAGCACGCACACGAGCGCATCCGGATGTTTGCGCCGCATACCAAGCAATACACGCTGGGCCTGACCAAATACATCTGGGAACACGCATTCAAACTGCAGGCCGAGGTCAATTACGACGAGCTGCAGTATTGGGACGGCAATGTTAAGAACAACTGGTATTTCAGACTGCAGGTGGAAATTGGGATTTAAGGGCTAAAAATTTAACAAAAAGTACAGATTTTCTGTAGCGGAATATTGTTTTGTTTTCCTAGGGAATACTTCCAAATCCCCCTTCCCTGGAATAAAAATACGCATTTTGACGGCTACGTCATTACAGAAAATCTGTAAATGTGCAATTTGCGCGATTTTTTGCGACAGACGTTGCCAACCTGTTCCGATATTCAATGGTGCACTTTGCCCGCGTTAGGGGGAGCAGCGGCATCCTTGGCCGCGCAGCGCAGCGGAGCGGGCAAGATACAGCGAATCACCCGACGGCGGCGCACGTCAGTTCGATCCGTCGCGGTTGTCATTGCCGCCGGAACGCCCAACCAAATATTTCCCCATAAAAAAATCCCTCGATGGAGGGATTTGGATTTTAAGGTCTGGTTGCTCAGTCGATCGCAGAGACGATGGCCGCAAAATCTGCTGCTTTCAAAGCAGCGCCGCCAATCAGCCCGCCGTCCACGTCCGGTTGTGAGAAGATTTCGCGCGCGTTTTCCGGTTTAACGCTGCCGCCGTAAAGGATTGAAACGTCTTCCGCGATTTCGCTGCCAAAGGATTTACGGATGGTTTCGCGGATAAAATGGTGCATTTCCTGTGCCTGCCCGGGCGTGGCGGTTTCGCCTGTACCGATGGCCCACACGGGTTCGTACGCGAGGATGATGTTGGCCCAGGCTTCCTTGGCAATGTGGAACAGCCCGTCGCGCAGTTGGTTTTCTACAATGTTGAAATGGTTGCCCGATTGACGGTCCTTGAGTTCTTCGCCAAAGCAAAAGATTACTTTCATGTAGTTTTTGAGCGCCGTATCGACTTTGTAGGCGAGCAGCGAATCCGTTTCGTGGAAATAGGCGCGACGTTCGGAATGGCCAAGAATGACCAGATGCACGCCGATGCTGCGCAGCATGTCCGCTGAGACTTCGCCTGTATATGCGCCGCTTTCGGCCTGGTGCATGTTTTGCGCGGCCACTTCGATGTTCGTAAATTCGAGGTGTTCCACGGCCGAAGCTAAATTGGTGAACGGCGGGGCCACAACAATGTGCGCCTCTACGTCGTGCGGCAGCTGGTCAATGAGCTCGTTGAGCAAATCTTCAGTTTCTTCAGCGTTTTTGTGCATTTTCCAGTTTCCGGCAACAATTTTTTGTCTCATGATTTCAGGGTATTTAAAGTAGCGTCCATTTTGTCGAAGTCTGTTTCGACGGCGCGATAGGTAACGATTTTTCCATTTTTGTCGATGATGATGTAGCGCGGGATCCAGTCCACATCGACCGATTTGCCGAAGGCGCCTTTCATGCCATCGGTGGCCCAGTAATGGTCGCCTTTGAGCTCGTGCTTTTCGATGCCTGCTTTCCATTTGTCTTCAGCGCGGTCCATCGAAATGAATACATACGACACTTCCGGATGGTTTTGCTGCATCGCCTTGAATTTAGGCATGGCTTTGACGCAGTCGCCGCACCAGGATGCCCAGATTTCGATCACGAGGGTTTTGCCGCGGTGTTGGGACAAAATGTCTTTGAAAGCGATTTGTTCCCCGTCGAAAGCGATGAGTTTGTTTTCGAGCGCATCGTGTGCAAACTCGGTTTTTTGGGACTGGCACGAAAGACCGATACCTACCAATGCCATGCAAAGTAATTTCTTCATGGGTCGTTTTTGAGCAAAGTTAGTCGATAAGGTCTTATTCTACGGTAAAGTTGGCGATTTTTTAGCGCTTTCCCGCAGGTTGTTTGCGTTTGTGGATCAGCGATTCGTCAAGAAATACCGGCTTGCTTTTCTTTTTTTTCTTTTTTGGGAAAAAATGTTGTTTGAGCGTGATGGCCGCTACAATTACCGCTACGGCAATCAGCAAAAACCCGACAATGACATTGAATACCTGTCCCAACGGCGGGCTTTCGCGCTTGGAGAGGTTTTCCACCATGAACAACCCGATCCCGAACACTGCTGCGCAAATGCCACAGGTGGTCCATACCTTCTTATTTTTTTCGTGTTGCATTCTGTCGCTCATAATCAAAGCATTAAACGGTCTGTGTCGTTGTAATGTACTTTTTGCGTGATGGTGCCGTTTTCGATCACGACGATGCTCGGGTTGGCGCGCTCGATCGTTTTAAGCGTTGTGGCATCGCAAAAATAGTAATCGAAAGTTTGACCGTATTGTTTTTTGGCCGCGGCAATTTCCGCTTCGCCCGATGCGGTCATCGCAATCACGGTATATCCTTTGGCCCTGGCCTGGTTGTGCAAACTTTCGAGCTGCTTCATTCCTTCGGCATTAGCATGGGCCAGATCGTAGGTAACAAATACGAGTAATTTGGGCACGGCGAGTAATTCTGTTTTGTGGTCTGCGCCGTCTTTTTCCATCGTAAAATCGTGGATTGGCGGAATGTATCCGGTTTTGTCGATTTCGTCGATGCGGTCCACATAAACGGCATCGGCCGGAATCTTGCCATCCATGACATCCTGATAACTGAATTTGGTGTCCACGCCATTGACTTTGTAAATGAACGTAATGATCGGATCTTTGGGTTTGATGTGCGCCGGATAAGCCATGCCCTCAGGGATGTTGGTCCCGATTTTATACGCGCGGAAATCTTTGAGCGGCAAATGGTTGAGCACCCAATAACCCATAAAGCAACAAGCCACGAGGCTCGCCAGGACAAGGCCGGTGGTGAGCTGACGGTTGAAAAGCGGTTTGATCAGTTTGAGGTTGACCGTCAAGACGAGGATAAATACCAGCAGCACGACATCTTTGGTAAACGATTCCCACGGCGTGAGTTTAAGCGCATCGCCAAAACAGCCGCAATCCGTGACTTTGTTGAAATACGCCGAATAGAACGTCAGGAACGTAAAGAAAACAATCATCGCAAGCAGGCTCCAGACCGTAAATTTGCGTTGGTAGCCAAGCAAAAGTGTCACCCCGAGCAAGGTTTCAAAAATGACGATGAATACGGCAAGACCGAGTGCGTACGGTATCAGAAACGGCAGGTTGAGCACGGTTTGGCCAAAATATTCTCCGAGTTTGTACGAAAACCCTACCGGATCATTGAGTTTGATCAGACCCGAAATGATAAATAAAATCCCGACGAAAACGCGCGAAAATTGGGTTAGGATGTTCTTCATGGTATTTACTGTTTGTGGAAATTCATTAAAATAAGCGCAAAGACGGCGTAGTTGATCATGTCCTGGTAATTGGCATCGATGCCTTCAGAGACGATCGTTTTGCCTTTGTTGTCCTCAATTTGCTTGACGCGCAGGATTTTTTGCAGGATCAGATCGGTCAGCGAGCTTACGCGCATTTCACGCCACGCCTCGCCATAATCGTGGTTTTTGGCCTCCATGAGCGCCTTGGTCACACCGATTTTGGCATCATACCACTGGGTAGCCTGAGCCGGATCGAGATCGGGTTGGTCCGCGACGCCCAGATCGAGCTGGATCAGCGCCATCACCGCGTAATTGATGATGCCGATGAATTCGCCGGTTTCATCTTCGTCGACTTTGCGCACGTCATTCTCCTGCAAACTGCGGATGCGCTGGGCCTTGATGAAAATCTGATCGGTGAGCGAAGGCAGTCTCAAAATGCGCCACGCACTGCCGTAATCCTGGAGTTTGTTGGTATAAAGTTTACGGCAAATGGAAATGACCTTGTCGTATTCTTCAATGGTATTGTTCATGAATCGGTTATATTTGTATCGAAATTTTCCCAAAAATAAAATTTATATTGAACTTTTGGACGTTTGCGGCGATAATATCGACAAACATCCGCTAATTACACGCTATCGTCATGACAATCAATTGCAAAGGAAAACTCATCGATTTGACCGTGCCGCGCGTCATGGGCATTGTGAATATAACCCCTGATTCTTTTTTTGCGGGCAGCCGGCACCGTCACGCCGATGAAATCATCGCCAATGTGGCGCAAATGATCCGGGACGGCGCAGCTTTCATCGACATTGGCGGCTATTCGAGCCGTCCGGGTGCGGCTTTCGTTTCCGAACAGGAGGAAATCCGGCGCGTGGTGCCTGTGGTAGAGCTGCTTGTGGCACATTTTCCAGATATTATGATATCGGTCGACACCTTTCGAAGCGAAGTAGCGCGCGTGTGCATCCAAAATGGCGCAGCAATGATCAACGATATTTCAGCCGGAATGCTCGACGATAAAATGCTTGCGACAGTGGCCGGATTTCAGGTTCCGTACATCATGATGCACATGCGCGGCAATCCCCAGACGATGCAGCAATTCACGCACTATGAAGATGTGGTCAGGGAGATGTTGTTGTATTTTTCAGAGCGGATTGCGTCGGCGCGCGCATTGGGCATCAACGATTTGATCGCCGATCCTGGATTTGGGTTTTCCAAGACGCTTGCGCAAAATTTCGAGGTGTTGGGCAAACTCGGGCTTTTTGACACGCTCGAAGTGCCTGTTCTTGCCGGATTGTCACGCAAATCGATGATCCAGAAAACCCTTGGCGTGGATGCAAATGATGCTTTGAACGGAACGACAGTGCTCAATACGATCGCGCTGGCCAAAGGCGCCAGCATTTTGCGCGTTCACGATGTGCGGGAGGCGGTCCAGGCCGTGCAATTGGTTTTGGAGACCGGGAAGGCGTAAAGAAGCGTTGGGTCGGACGTCGAACGTCAAACGTCGACCCGAGGCGCAGCCGAACTGTATGGAGCGCAGCGGAATAAATGTCAAACGTCGACCCGAGGCGCAGCCGAACTGTATGGAGCGCAGCGGAATAAATGTCGAACGTCAAACGACGAATGTCAAACGTCGAAGGTCGAACGTAAAACGACGAATGTCAAACGACCTTAAACTTTAAACCTTAAACCTTAAACGCCCAACACCGCTTACTGGTGATGGTACGGTTCGCCGCGCAATATCGTAAACCCGCGGTAGAGTTGCTCGATAAAGAACAGCCGGACCATTTGATGGGAAAACGTCATGGCCGAAAGCGAAATTTTCCCCGTCGCTTTCTGGTACACAGGATCGGAAAAGCCATACGGTCCGCCGATGGCAAAGACCAGCGTTTTGACCCCTGAATTCATTTTCTTTTGAAGCTCGTGCGCAAAGAAAACGCTTGAGAACATTTTGCCGTTCTCGTCAAGCAGCACCAATTGGTCGGTGGCCGACAACCGCGCCAGGATCAGTTCGCCTTCTTTTTCTTTTTGCTGGCTCTCGGATAGGTTTTTGGCATTTTTGATATCGGAAATCACCTCAAGGCTGAACTTGACGTAGAATGACAGTCGTTTGGTGTACTCGTCGATGAGCGATTGGAGTGCCTTGTCGTCGGTTTTGCCGATCGCGATCAGTTTGATATTCATCAGCTGTCCAGAAATCCGTCTTTTTTGTCTTCCTTGCGCGACATTTTTAAAATCAGAAACACACCCGCAGCGGCTTCGAACGTCATCCCAAGAATGATCATCAGGCTCGATAACGGCCATTGCGCAATTTTCATGATCGCGCCAAAAATGGTCAGTACGGCGCCGAGCAGGAAAATGATCAGAATTTGTTTGTTGGTCAGTTGCATTACGGCTTGTTTTTAAAACGGCTCAATATTTCGCGGATGACCACGGCACTCAGTGCGCCAATGGCAAAAACGTGCACGAAAACCACGGCGGTTAAATGTTGCGCGCCCTCTGTTCTGGTTAGGTTCCCGATGGCGATCATCAGGATGACCACTGCGATAATGCCTCTTTTGGTATGGTTCATATTCCGCTCGTGTTGGTTCAACGCCACAAAGTTACGACAATTCCTTACGCATGCAAACACTATTGTCCATTCCGATGTATTGCCCGTAATTGGCGGTGATCTTATATCCGCATGCCGGGTAAAGACCAACGGCTTCTGTTTGCCGCTTGCCGGTTTCGAGCACACAAGCTGAAAAGCCGAGCTCGCGCGCCCAGTTTTCGAGTTCGTTCAGAATCGTTCTGGCAATGCCTTTTTGGCGATGGTCGGGCGAAACAAACATGCGTTTTACTTCCATCTCGTGGCCGGAAAAAGGTTTGATCGCGCCGCATCCAACCGGAATGCCGTCCCAATACGCGACAACAACGTGGGGGAGTTGGTCGATGTGGTTGAATTGATCGTAAAAAGCGTGCTCATCGCCATCCTTTTCAGCCAGGTAAGCGTCGAGCAGCTGAACCAAACGGCTGAAATCGGGATTTTTTGACTGGGTGCGTACCAATTGGATCATATCGGTGGGTTTAAAGTACAAAATAACGAAAAAAGACCATCGGTTGTAAAGCGGCAGGCTAGTCAAGCGGTTTTTTGTTATTTTAGCGTCAAATTACAAACATGATTTCCAAAGAACAGTTCCAAACCGAACTTCAGCTCATTATCGCCAATGCCATCCGCGAGGACATCGGGCCGGGCGATTACTCGTCGTTGGCATGCATTCCGGAC
>JAEWLN010000012.1 GCA_023457535.1 Bacteroidota bacterium | reverse complement strand
CGTTCGCGCAAAATTCAGAACAATATAGTTTGTTGCTTTCGGCAGCATCAAAGTCGATATCAAATTCGACGCATTGCCCAACGTTTGCGATGATTGCGCGCAACTTCGCAATCGGTAGGGATGTAGTGTTGTACCGCCAGATGCCCCAATATTCGATATCGGCAACAGTGGTGAAATGCTCGAATGTCGTTTGTTCGAGTGCAGATTGGGTCTGGGAATCGTTGGTGACGTGAAAAATCGTCATCCGGTCATGGACAAAAATACCAATGCCTACGTGCGACGATCGGTGATCGGTATAATTAAATTCCGAAATTAGCGGCGTTTTACTGCGTGTGCCGCGCGTGACCAGATAGACGCACAGGCTGTCTTTTGCCACCGACGTTGGCCACGCCTCCTGTTGCGCCGAACACGCAAATACCCAAAACAAGCACGCGAAAGTTTTCATCGGATCGAGAAAGTCAGCGCGAGTTTAAGCACGAAATTATCGTTGGCGTCAGCAAAAGCGTAGGCACCGTAGCGGTAGAATCCGGCGGCGCCCAAACCCAGATAGCCCAGGTTCATGTAGTTGACCCTGATCAGGTTCTCGAGCCGCAGCCCACATTCGAGGTAAGTTTTTTCCTGTGTTTTGAAATCGATGTGGCGATGCGCCGTTGCGTCGGACAATTGGCCCCAACCCGCATTGTGCAAAACCGAAATGTCCGGCAAAAAATAAGGGCTGTGTAGCAATAGCCGACCAAAATTGTGCGTGAAAAATAAATGCGCAAACCGGTCGGAAACAAATTCATAAGGACGCATGGTTTGAAAATGGTTTTTTACGACCAAGGCCATTTCATCGTCATGGGCGCCTTGGCCGGTAAACAATTGTCCTATCGGCAGCGTCGGATCGATGTATCCCAGATGAAGGCGGTATTGCGACAGCCCGATGTTTTTGGTATAAAAAGATTGGTCGGCAGAAAATTCCACACGCGTGAAGTTAAAATCGCCACCAAGCCTGTTTTTGAAACCTTTTTTGACCAGCAATTGCAAAACCGGGTAATCGGCATTCCTGTTGAACGTGGTGCCGAACGAGCTGATTTTTTGCTCGCCGAATGCGTAACGGAGGTGTATTGCAATCGTGGTAGTCGCGTAATGGCGATAAGATCCGGTCGGCGTTTGGAAGGTGTAGTCATATTGGGGTGCAATGTCGGTTCGGGCCGCGTTGAGTTGTATGTGCAGATAGCGCAGCGGCGCGGCTTTAAAATTAACGTCAACTTGACGTATGCGATCATACCGATAGCCGATCAGGTTGCGCAAATTATACGGATTGCTGGTATATCGCATTAAGCCCGACGCACCCCATTCGACCAGGTTCTGCTCGCAACTCACCCCGATGCTGGTCTCCGTTGAAAGCCAATAATCGAATTGCCCGCCAAATTTCCAGTCGCGATCCTTCAGGCCATAGCCAAAGAAGCCGCCCAGCGTTGTATTGGTGGACACCTGCTCGTTGGTAAAAAATCCCGTCCCCAGCCGAAAGCCCTCATATTTATTGTATACAATGGTTTTGGAAAGGTCAATATCGACAAACGACAGCGGTATTTTACCCTGAATTAATTTTTCGGACAGGGACAGGTAACGGTCAAAATTTTCAGCCTTGCCGAGGCTGTCGATCGTTTTATAGGTCAATTCGTCAATTCGGGTCAGCGGGAGCGGTCGCTCGGAGGTCCAAAAAAGCGAATCTTTGACCATCGCTTCGGGGTCGATGCGTACGGACCATTTGCCAAACTCTTTTTGGGGCAACGCGGGGTTGATCACAACATCCCTGAGATAGCTTTTTCCTTCAGAATACAGTCCGATATTTGGATTGGGATAACCGTCTGCGGTAACGGTATAGCTCAATTGTTCCGGAAACCAGCGATTGCCGTGCAACAACTGATACTGCTGTTGGATTTTGATGTTGATCTTCGCTTTTTGATGCGGTTCGGCGATGACGTTTTGGATCGCATACCGGTTTGAGCTTACATACAGGATGCCTTGGAGCGCATCGAAGTTTTTATTGGGTTTGGGCGAAAACGTCAGCACAAATAAAGTGTCTTTGGCGCGAATTTGTTCCTCTTGCAACACAAAATGATATTTGGACAGGCTTCCATCGGCAACCGGATTCAGATAGGCCACCCCAAACAACGAAATGTTGTCCTGATAGAACGAAAGCGGTTGCAGGTCTGTTGCCAGTGATGCAAACCCCGGCTTTTGAAAACCGGAAACCCGTGTGGCCAGAATGACTTCTTCCGAAAGGTTGGGTTTTTTGAATTTGCGTTGCGTGACACTTTCCATTAACAGCAGCCGGCTGTTGCCAATCTTTTCACTTATGGCCAAACTGTCCCGCCGGTTCTTGTTATAAAGAAAATCAAAGGTCACTTTGTTATAGCACTTGTATGAAAAAGCGTTGAGGTTTTCAGGGTTGTTTTGCCTTTTGCCGGCGATCACCCTGCGCATGATCTGGTTCGCGCGATTCGCCCCGGGATGAACCCTAACTTCCGGGAGGGCATTTGGTGTCGGCTCGAGTGCAAGTATCAGCGTTCCCGGTTCAGGATCAGTCACAACAACCGTCGCGTAACCGATGAATGAACATTGTATGCTGCGTACATCGGTCCAGGGAATCGTAAAACGCCCGTCCACGTCGGACAGTATCGTCCGGTAGTTGTTTCCATCGCAAACCAAACTCGCAAATGCCAGCGGTTCCCGGGTGTGGCGATCCACAACAGTTCCTGAAATAGCCTGAGAAAAGCCCACAATATTAGAAATCAAAAGTCCGAACAGCAGTGCGAATTGTTTCATCCGATTATTTTAAAGCTACAACAGGAATCGCTTCCCGTTGTAGCTATCTGGTTTATGGTTTTGGGCCGCCATTGGTATACGTATGACTGCCGCCCGGCCCTGAAACAGTGGTGCTTCCCGGCACCGAACCGATAATGATCCCGATAATACCGCCCGCAACAGCGCACCACGGTCCGCAGGTATAAAACCCAATTATTGCACCCAATGCACTCCACATGGCTACCTGCGGCGTGCCGGCCTCAAAGTAAGGATCGTCAAAATTGATGTCAAATAGCGCGTTCGGGCCTTTAGCAGGTTGCGGCGTTCCCGCCTTTTTAACGGCCTGGGTATTTTTGACCATGTTGTAATTGATCGCCAGAACAGTCAGTATCTGGGTCTTTTCTGACTCATTGATTTTACTGGCTTTTACGTCATTTACCAAGGCGGTCTGGCTGTAGTCCGTCAGTGATTTTTTGAGCAATTGTTTGCCGGTTTCCGAAAATCCGGAATTGTCGATCGCAGACGCACTGCTTGCGCCTTTCATAGCATTGGCGATCTGCGTGAACTCGTCAGTTTTGACGGCTTGATAACCTGGCAAAAGTGCCTTGTAATACTTGTCGATCGTCGCCTGGTCGACCTGTTTGATTTTCCCTTCCTTATAATCCTTTGCGATCGCATTGCCCGCGGTCCAAATGTCTGCGCCTACTTTGTTTTGGGGATTGTTGCTTTGGCTGTGTCCGATGACAGCCGACAACAGCATGACGGATAAAAAAATGTTTTTCATGGCGTTAAAATTTAAATTAATATGGCTTATAATTCCGCGGTAATCAGGATGTAAAGGTAACAAGCTGTTATTTAGGTCCGTTACAGATTTTCTATATCAAATGTTAAAATTGAAGCCGCATGGCACCATTGCGTTTTTCTGAATAACGCATCTCTATTTTTACACTTGGAATGGTATCGGAAATGGCGCAACGTGCTTAAAAATACGCACGTATAAACGGCATAAACGCCTCGCTGTACACGCTTCGGTCCGGGTCGAAAAGCACATTGTAACGCACGCCTATCGTCACGTTTTGCACGCGGTAACCGGCGCCCAGATACAAGGCCGTGTTCCAGAATTTGTCATCGCGTTTGGGTGCGCCCGGCAAAAGCGAGGTTTCGTACGTAGTGTTTACGCGCAATTGCTCGAGTTCGGCTGAAAGTTGCACTTGCTGGATCGGATTGAAAAAAGTCATGAGGCTGCCCCCGTAAATGTAGGATTCGTAATGGTCGCGGGACCGTACGTATGCACCCTGCAGGCCAACGCCCGCCGATACGTACGGGTTGAAATTGTAAATAGCGCCCGGAGCGAGCGTGACGTTGGTAAATCCTGAGCCAAAACTCGCGCCGATTCCACCGCCAAATTGCCACTTTCGCTGCGGTATTTGCTGGGCATACGCGACATGCGAAAGAAAAGCTATAAGGGTTAACGCAATGCATTTTGCAACAAAGCTCAAGTGTTTATTTTTCATCGAAGCGCGGGGTTAAAGCTTAAAGTATAAATCTATGCTAAAAATACTTAAAAATTCGGGTGGATTATCGTACTTTTGCGGGACTATTTTCAACACACCCCACATTTTAGCAAAATCATGGACAGGTTTTCCTTTTTAAACGCAGCGCATACCCAATTTTTCGAAGATCTTTACCATCAGTACCTTGAAAATCCGGACAGTATCGAACCGAGTTGGAGGAGTTTTCTGCAAGGTTTCGACTTTGGTATCACCACGTACAATGACGAATATCCGATAGGAACGCCCGGCCAGCAATTGGCTGCGGCAGCGGCCAACACCGACTGTACTGTGGAGACAGAAAAAATCCACAAGGAATTCAACGTACTCAAGCTCATCGACGCTTACCGTACGCGCGGGCACCTGTTCACCAAAACCAATCCGGTGCGCGAACGACGCATCTGGTCGCCGACGCTCGACCTTTCCAATTACGGACTGTCCGATGCAGACCTCGATACCACATTCGACGCCGCGCGCGCGATGAAGCTCGAGCCTACCACATTGCGCAACATCCTGGGCCATTTGAACCGCATTTACTGCGAATCGATCGGTGTGGAATACATGTACATCCGCAAGCCGGAAGTGATCCAATGGATCCAGGACCGCATCGGGTACAACGACAACCATCCGAAATTCGACGAAGGCCAGCAAAAACAAATACTTGAAAAACTCAACCAGGCGGTTTCATTCGAGAACTTCCTGCATACCAAATACGTCGGCCAGAAGCGCTTCTCGCTCGAAGGCGGCGAATCCCTGATCCCGGGCCTTGATGCGCTCATTGAAGCGGCGGCTGAAAAAGGCGTCGAGCAATTCGTGATGGGCATGGCGCACCGCGGTCGTCTGAACGTGCTGGCGAACATCTTTGGCAAGAATACCCAGGATATTTTCTCTGAATTCGACGGCAAGGATTACGACGATGACGCGCTGTTCGACGGCGACGTGAAATACCACCTTGGCCTCACCTCGGACCGCAAGACCAAGTCGGGCAGGTCGATCAACATCAACCTGGCGCCAAACCCGTCGCACCTGGAAACCGTGGGCGCTGTGATCGAAGGCATCGCGCGCGCCAAGCAGGACCGCTATTTTCCAAACGACGCATCCAAAGTACTTCCCATCGCTTTGCACGGGGACGCTGCCATAGCCGGCCAGGGAATCGTTTACGAAATTGTCCAGATGTCGCAGCTCGACGGCTATAAAACCGGCGGTACGATCCACGTGGTGATCAACAACCAGGTAGGGTTTACGACCAATTACCTCGATGCGCGCTCGTCGATCTATTGCACCGATATCGCCAAAGTAACGCTGTCGCCTGTGCTTCACGTCAACGCCGACGATGCCGAGGCGGTGGTTCACGCGATGCTTTTCGCGCTCGATTACCGCATGCAGTTTGGCAGCGACGTGTTCATCGATTTGCTCGGATACCGCAAATACGGCCACAACGAAGGCGATGAGCCGCGTTTTACACAGCCTAAATTATACAAAACGATCTCCAGGCACAAAAATCCGCGCGACCAGTACGCTGAGAAACTGATCGCAAGTGGGCTTATCGACAGCGCTTACGTTAAATCGCTTGAGGACAAATACAAGGCGATGCTCGAAGAGAACCTCGAGGCCTCGCGCAAAAAAGACCTGACGATCATCACGCCTTTCATGCAAAACGAATGGCAGGGATTCCAGCAGGCCGATCAGGCGCAGATGATGCAACCCGTAGACACGACATTCGACAAAAACGAATTGACTGAAATTGCAAAGGTCATCACCGAATTGCCGTCCGATAAGAAGTTTATCAGCAAGATCACCAAGCTCATCGCAGACCGTAAAACGATGTTTTTCGAAACCGACAAACTCGACTGGGCCATGGCCGAACTGCTTGCATACGGCTCGCTGTTGACGGAAGGCTACGATGTGCGCATCTCCGGACAGGACGTAGAACGCGGAACATTCTCGCATCGCCATGCTGTGGTCAAGGTGGAGGATTCTGAAGAGGAAGTGATTTTGTTGTCGCAACTGCCAAAAGCCAAAGGCAAATTCCATATTTACAACTCGCTGCTGTCCGAATACGGCGTGGTAGGATTCGATTACGGCTACGCGTTGGCAAGCCCGAAAACGCTTACCATCTGGGAGGCGCAGTTTGGCGATTTCTCGAACGGCGCGCAAATCATGATCGACCAATATATCTCTGCCGCGGAGGACAAATGGAACAACCAGAACGGACTCGTGATGCTTTTGCCGCACGGTTACGAAGGCCAGGGCGCCGAACACTCATCGGCCAGAATGGAGCGTTACCTGCAGATGTGCGCCAACGAGAACATGTACGTCGCCGATTGTACGACACCGGCCAACTTTTTCCACCTGTTGCGCCGTCAGATGAAAACCACATTCCGAAAACCGCTTATCGTGATGACGCCAAAGAGTTTGCTGCGCCATCCGCTGGTGGTTTCATCGGCGGACGAATTTGCGAACGGCCGCTTTATGGAGACGATCGATGATCCGAACGTCGCCGACAAGAAAAAGGTCAAAACCCTTGTATTCTGCACCGGAAAATTCTATTATGATCTGCTGGCCGAACGCGAAGCCAACGGACGCACCGATGTTGCTTTGGTGCGTATCGAACAGTTGTTTCCGTTGCCAACCGAACAGCTTAAATCTATCATCGCCTCGTACCCGAATGCCGATGATTATGTTTGGGCACAGGAAGAACCGCGCAACATGGGCGCTTACAGCTATATGCTGATGAACTTCAACGAAGTCAGATTCAGACTGGCGGCCCTGAAAGCGTACAGTGCGCCTGCTGCCGGAAGTTACGCGCGTTCCAAAAAGCGTCATGCTGCGGCGATCGCAATGGTGTTCGACAAAGATTTATTCAACTAAAATAGTTTAAGGTTTAAGGAATAAGGTTTTGTAACTTTAGACTTTGAACATTTGAAACCTCAAACCAATACAATATGATTCTAGAAATGAAAGTTCCCTCTCCCGGGGAATCCATCACAGAAGTAGAAATCGCAACATGGCTTGTCAAAGACGGCGATTATGTCGAAAAAGACCAGGCCATTGCCGAGGTTGATTCTGATAAAGCAACGCTTGAATTGCCCGCAGAGGCCAGCGGAATTATAACGCTCAAGGCGGAAGAAGGCGACGCGGTGAAAGTTGGGCAGGTCGTATGCCTGATCGATACCGATGCCAAGCCTTCGGCAGCCGAAAGTCCAAAAGCTGACTCGAGCGCCAGCGAACAGGCGAAGCAAAGTCCAAAGGCAGAGGAGCCCAAAGCAGAAGCCAAAGCAGAGCCTAAAAAAGAAGAACCAAAAGCAACACCGGCAACTGCGGCCTCTTACGCTACAGGAACGCCGTCGCCTGCGGCCAGAAAAATACTCGACGAGAAAAACGTCGACCCGTCAACGATCACTGGAACCGGAAAAGGCGGTCGCATTACCAAGGACGACGCGGTCAATGCGCCGGCGTCGATGGGTACGCCAACGGGCGGCAACCGCGGCTCTGAAAGAACCAAATTGTCTATGTTGCGCCGCAAAGTCGCTGAAAGGCTCGTATCGGCCAAGAACGAAACGGCCATGCTCACGACGTTCAATGAAGTCAACATGACGCCGATCAACAAGATCCGCAACGAATACAAAGACGCATTCAAAGCCAAGCACGGCGGACTTTCTTTGGGATATATGTCGTTTTTCACCAAAGCCGTCACGCGCGCGTTGCAACTGTTCCCGGACGTGAATTCGATGATCGACGGCGACCAGAAAGTATCGTATGATTTCTGTGATATTTCTGTAGCGGTTTCGGGGCCGAAAGGATTGATGGTTCCGGTGGTGCGCAATGCAGAATCGCTGTCGTTCCGCGGTGTTGAAGCCGAGATCAAGCGTCTGGCCATTCGCGCACGCGACGGACAAATTACCGTTGACGACATGACCGGTGGAACGTTTACGATTTCAAACGGAGGTGTTTTTGGGTCGATGCTGTCCACACCGATCATCAATCCGCCGCAGTCAGGAATCCTTGGGATGCACAACATTATCGAGCGACCGATCGCCGTCGACGGAAAAGTAGAAATCCACCCGATGATGTATGTTGCGCTCAGCTACGACCACCGCATCATCGACGGACGCGAATCAGTCGGGTTCCTCGTCGCGGTAAAGGAAGGTTTGGAAAATCCGGGCGAATTATTGATGGACAATAATCCGAAGAAAGCGTTGGAATTGTAAATTTCGATAAGTGATATATTAAAAAATCCCGTTCTGATGAGCGGGATTTTTTATTGGTTACCGCTTAATGATCTTGACGGTTTGCCCGCTGCCCTGCGAAAGGATTTTTACAAAGTAAATGCCCGGCGACCATGCCTGGGTGGCAACAGTTGAAACATTTGACTGAACATTTTGCGTTAGTATTTGATGCCCGAGAACATCATATACCACAATCTGATCGATTGATTGATCTTTTTCAATCTGCAAACGATCGGAAACAGGATTGGGATATACCTTAAGTTCTTCAGAAATGAAATTATCGGTTTTTAGTGTTTCGACAAAATGGCTCTGCCAACTGTTAGTGGATAACGCCGGTTTCAAATCAAATACGATTTCGGCACTACTTGTTATAATGTCGCCGACTTGGAATCCGGGGCGCGGTTTGACTTCAAATTGAAGAAACCCGAAATTTCCCTCAGGACCCGCCAGAAATGGTGTGCGGCATAACGCCGGAAAGCGCCACGTAAGCACCCGTCCGACACGTTCAAAAACATGTGGATCACCAAAAAGATACATCCGAACCGAATTTTCGTCAAGCTGTTCATCAAGCGTCATCGTAATGGTAAGGTTGTAAGAAGCGACGTCACTCATGTTGTCATAACGTACCGTATAGCGCAAATAGTCGTCTGGGTCGAAGGTTCCAATCGGAATTTCCGGCCCAAGGCCCTCATAAATGTCATTGGTTTGATAGGTCGCATCAACCGGTACCGACATTACAACGGAGTTGTTACCAGCGATTAGATCGGGCGTCGATGTTATCGAGGTAGAGTATGTGACGGTATCGCCTGCGTTTACAGCAGGAATCGCCGGAATGGCCATTAATGTTGTATAAGTTCTTGCATTTAAGGAACTTAAAGACAGCGAAGCGGTAAATCCTGTAGGCGTTTCGGTAATGGGCCACGGAATAGTAGGGTGGAGCAAGGCATCCCCGGTTGTAAAACCAAAAGTTAATCCTATTGCCGATGAAGGAAGGTATGAACGATTCTGTACATGCGTCTGTACCCGGGAATTCATGCCGGGCAAAGTTTGTGTCGCATACATTTTTACTGACACGTCGTTGAATGGTGCAATCGGGACGACGGGAAAATAAAGCGTTTGAATGCCTGAAGCGCCGGTTGTCAAATTTTCCCTGGTCGGATTCGAAAGCGAATAATAGGATTGGTAATCGTCGATGAGCGAAAATTCGAAATCATACAGTGCGGCCGGATCCTCGACATATAAATACCCGCCAACGTATCGATAATGTGGTTCGCCGTCATTTATTGTATAGCGGAATAGGCCGTCACGATACGTACTTTCGTTAGCATCGATCAACCCATTGTCATTCAAATCTGCGAAAGCGACCAACCTGAAACCGCGCGGTGTTGCTAGAGGAATGTTAAAGGGTATATTTTGTTGCGTGCCGCCGCTTTGACCGACATACGTTCCGATTACCATCGTTGTGCCACTGAGTGTGCCGGCATTAATATCCGCTTGTTCCAATACACGGACGTGCGTTTTGCTAGATACTGCATTTCCACCTAATGGACTGGAGGTGGAGCCGAGTTGGCTGAATCCTACCACGATCAAATTTTCCAATGGCTGTACAATAGCATTGCTTACGGTCACTTTCAGGCTTACCATATCGCCCGGATCGCTGAGTCCGTTGCCGTTCGTGTCGCAAATACCTTTATTTTGCGCAATGGCTTTCCAGGTGCACGCCGGTTCAGATACGGTAACGAACTGTTCGGAAGATTCACATACGCCGTCTGCGCTGAGTACTCTAAAACCGTACAATCGCGATTGTGTGACGGGAACTTGCGCCAGATTGCCCGATCCTGTAAAATCAGATAAAAAGACACCATTCCTGGTTTGCCGCAACGTCCAATCTCCGGCAGGCAGACCGCTGACAGCAATATTCCCCGATTCGCTGCAAGGCAAGAAGTAAACATCGTCAAATTGCGGCGGCGCAATGGCGCAACGATTGACAAACAACGTGCAACGGCCCATTTCGCAAGATTCGTTGTCGTTGCGTAAACAAATCTGGTAATCGAGCCAATAAACGCCATCGGACAATCCCGGCTCTAAAATCACGACTGATCCGTCCGGTTGCAACGCCAGCAGATTCGAATTTGATGATTGCTGACTTAAGATCACTGCGCTGTTTTCTACCGGAGCACTATTGTATGTGTCGTTCGCAATTACGCTTGCGATCGCTGTTTGCGGGATACCATTGGCCAATGGAGCGTAATCTATGTTGGTAACCATTTGTGCCCAACTGGTTGAAAAACAAAATGGCAGAGCAACAATACAGAGTAAATTTTTCGTCATGGATCTTAAAGAAGGTTTGGTGTGCACTGATTTGGGTGTGGAAAATTTTCGTACCCGACTAATCAACTGATGCGTTTTTACCGGTAGACGGTCCACTGCAAAATTATTGTTTTAAAAATCGAAATGTCTGCCATTTCTGGTCGGCGCTTGCTTTCAAGAAATAAATTCCCGGGCCAAGATTTGAGCAATCGATCCGCACCTCCTCAGTGCCCGCAGCAAGCTCTTTTACCTTTCGTCCTACGGAATCAAAAAGCAAAATACCTTCTATTGGCGTACTGTTGGAAATAAGCAATTCATTTTGCACCGGATTCGGGCCGAAAGAAAAAATTCCGGCTTCGTTCGTGGTGACGTTGAGCGTGCTGTCGAAAAAGAACGCGAGCTCGCTGCAGCCGTACCAATCGCGCACAAAACCGATGTGCGGGCCAGGCAACACGTTTTCAAATACCGGACTGTCGAAGAACGTGCTGTTGTCATCAAGCGCATACTGATATTGCCCGGCGGGCGTGGCGGTTATGGTCACCGTAGTGCCATTTTGCGACGCGCTGGCCGAATAAGGAGCCGTTGCAGCAATCACATCGGCAAAGGCCGTGTTCGAACATCCTTCGGTTGTGGCCGTCACGCTGTAATTTCCGGGAAGCCAAGCCAGATAATCATTGTTGTATTCATTAACGATCGGCTCGCCGTTATAAGTCCACGTAAACGAATAGCCACTGCCAAGTCCGGACTGCAGCAAGACAGGGTTTATCGTCGCGCCAAAAATATTCATGCATACGACCGCGTTGGACGGAAGCGACGGTTGCGGTGCGTCGGCATGCAGCGAAAACGGATCTACGAAGACCTCATTTGTGACCGTGTTTTGCGTTCGCGCATAAATGATTTGTGCGTCCTGCCCGTAAAAATTCTGACTGCCGGCAATCGCGGTAGAGGGAAAGCCTGCATCGGCCAATGACAGATGATAGGTAATTTGGCTGTTGGAGCCATAGACCCCGATCAGCAGCGGATCATGTACCGTAAGATCGAAATAACCAAATCCGGAATTGCCGATCTCGCACGAGTTTAAATCGGGAAGTTGCGCCCAGCACAGTTGCGGCAGCAGACAAATGAGTAAATAGCGTAACATAGGCAATTTTTAGTTAATCGATACTTTGAAGTCCCACAGAGCCGACACCGTATTGAAAGCCAAATGTATAACTATTTCAAATACAAACAATGGTTGTAATAATCAATGATCGCCTTGCCACTCATCAGCACATCCGCGCCAATGATGCCCGCGACCGGTTTGGTCTTGTGCTCGACAAGCGCCTGGTTGACGTGCGATAGATCAAAGATAACGACATGAAAATCAGTGTTTTTCCAACTGCCGATCTGAAGTTTATTGGACTTTGCAAGCTGCGTGAACATGCCCGTAGCGCCCGCGCCGGCTGCTTTGGTCGCCGAATGTCCGGCTGTAAGCCCAAAGACGGAAACGCCGGAAAAGTCCACACAACTGTTCGAGGCTCCCGTGTCGAGAATAAAGTCACCTTTTATGCCGTTGATCTGTGCCCTGATAAGCAAATGCTGCGTCCGCGTGACGCGAAATTTGATCTTGCGGTATTTTTGGGGTTTGAGGACGTGGTGCAGGTCTTCCATCTTCGCGTTTTGTGAACATAAATCTACGGTAAAAATCCGATATTAAGTTCAATTCTCCAAGCCGATGCGTAACTTTGCAATCCAAAACCAATAACATGATCACCGATACGCACACCCATTTATACAGCGAGGAATTTGCCCCGGACCGCGATGAAATGATTGCGCGTGCCATGGCGGGCGGCGTTTCGCGGTTTTTTGTCCCGGCGATCGATTCAGGGTACACCGATGCGATGTACGCACTCCAGTCGCAATATCCGCAAAATATTTTCCTGATGATGGGATTGCACCCCACTTATGTCAAACCCGATACGTTCGAAGCAGAGCTCGCGCATGTAGAACGCGAATTGGCCGCACGTCAGTTTTACGCCGTGGGCGAGATCGGGATCGATTTGTATTGGGACAAATCCACGCTCGGCATTCAGCAAATCGCGTTCAGGCGCCAGATCCGGCTTGCCAAAAAATACTGTTTGCCCATCAACATCCATTGCCGCGACGCATTCGACGAGATCTTTGAAGTGCTCGAATCGGAAAAATCGCCCGAACTCTTTGGCATTTTCCATTGCTTTACCGGAACCCGCGAGCAGGCGTTGCAAGCCATTTCGCTCAATATGAAACTCGGTATCGGCGGTGTGGTGACGTTCAAAAACGGCAAGATCGACCAATTCCTAAACCAGATCGACCTCTCGCACATCGTCCTGGAAACCGATTCGCCGTATCTGGCTCCGGTGCCTTTTCGCGGCAAGCGCAACGAAAGTGCGTACATTGTCAACGTCGTGGACAAGTTGTCCCAAATCTACGGGTTGCCTGCCGATGAAATCGCCCGCATCACCACGCAGAATTCAAAAAATGTGTTCGGGATTTAATCGGAATTTGATGCAGATTCTCCGATAAATTTTGTTCATTTGTATACCTAAAAAACAAATAATGCAAAAATTCGACGCGATTCGTCCGTATTATGATGCCGAGGTGAATGAAGCGATCCGAAAGGTCGTACACCATCCGATGATGAAGGCGCTGATGGATTTTACGTTTCCCGACATGCCGGACGGGCAGTGGAAGGAGCAATTGCTGCGCACGCACTCGATACGCGATTTTCAGTGTAATTTCATCTATCATTCGGTACAAAAAGTACTCGAGCGCAGTTCCGACGGGCTGACCACATCGGGATTTGAAAAACTCGAAAAAAACACCGCATACCTTTTTATTTCGAACCACCGCGACATCATTCTCGATACTTCGCTGCTCAACGTGGCGCTTTTTGAACACGGGCTTGTGATGACGGCCTCTGCCATTGGCGACAACCTGGTCCAGAAATCATTTTTACACGCCCTGGCCAAGCTCAACCGCAATTTTCTGGTACGCCGCGGGTTATCGCCGCGCGAGTTGCTCATGAGCTCGAGGCTGATGGCCGAATACGTCGCGCAGCTGCTTTTGCGCGAAAACAGGTCGGTTTGGATCGCTCAACGCGAAGGCCGCACCAAGGACGGCAATGACATGACCCAGCAAGGCGTGCTCAAAATGCTCGGAATGGGCGCTGGCCAGGACAGCATGATGTCGTATTTCAAAAAAGTCAAAATCGTTCCGGTCTCGATTTCGTATGAATACGACCCGACCGATGCGCTCAAAATGCCGAGACTCATCGCCGAGGCCAACAACGAGATCTATATTAAGGAGAAGAACGAAGATTTTATGACGCTGCTCAGCGGAATCATGGGCCAGAAAAAACGCATCCACATGCATGTGGGCGATATCCTGGACCACGAAATCGACGCCATTGCGGCTCAATTCGATAACGCAAACAAGCAGGTACAAGCCCTCGCCCAAGTCATTGACGACTCGATCCTGGCAAGTTATAAATTATGGCCGACGAACTTCATCGCATACGATTTGCTTCACAATTCCAACCGTTTTGCCGATAAATATACGGAAGAGGAAAAGGCGCTGTTCGAACGCAGGCTAGAAATAAGGATCGATGAGGAAAATCCGGTGGCTTTACAAGGTTTTCTGGCGATGTATGCCAATCCGGTGGTCAATAAAATGAAATACGAGAATGCAATCTAAGCCCAAAATCCTGCTGATTTATACGGGCGGCACCATCGGGATGATGAAAGACTTCGAAACCGGCGCACTCAAGGCGTTCAACTTTTCGAAGCTGCTCCAGAAAATCCCCGAACTCAAGCAACTCGACTGCGATATTGAGACCATTTCGTTTGAAACGCCGATCGATTCCTCGAACATGAACCCGGACAAATGGGTCAAAATCGCCGAGATGATCGAGACGCGTTACGAAAAGTTCGACGGATTTGTCGTCTTGCACGGCTCCGACACCATGTCTTATTCGGCATCGGCGCTCAGTTTTATGCTCGAACATCTGGCCAAGCCCGTGGTTTTTACCGGGTCACAACTTCCGATAGGCGATTTGCGCACTGATGCCAAGGAAAACCTGATCACAGCCATCCAGATTGCGTCGTTGCAACACAAAAACAAACCGGTCATCCACGAAGTTTGCCTGTATTTCGAGTACAAACTCTACCGCGGCAACCGCACGACCAAGATCAACGCCGAACATTTCAACGCATTTGCCTCGCCCAATTATCCGCCACTTGCCGAATCGGGCGTGCATTTAAAAGTCAACAAGGAATTGTTTGCCCAATCCAACGGCAAGCCGCTCATCGTCCATAAAAAACTCGATGACCATGTGGTGGTCGTCAAATTATTTCCGGGTATCAACGAGCAGGTTTTATCGGCGTTGCTGAACATTCCCAACCTCAGGGGAATTGTGCTCGAAACCTATGGATCGGGCAATGCGCCTACGGACGAATGGTTTTTATCGGCGCTTAAAAAGTCGATCAAAAACGGGCTGCACGTGGTCAACGTCACGCAATGTTCGGGAGGCAGCGTCAGCATGGGACAGTATGAAACCAGTACAGCGCTCAAAAAAATAGGAGTGATTTCCGGCAAGGATTCCACGACGGAAGCGGCCATCACCAAACTCATGTACCTGCTGGGCCAAAACGTTGCGCCCAATGTGTTCAGGACGATTTTCGAAACCTCGTTGCGCGGCGAGCTTACCTAGCGCATTCAACGCCGATAAAGCGCCTTGGTCCTGCGCGGTGCACCCTGACATTACCACATCAAAACCGCATTTTTGTTGGCACGAGGCTATCGGCCCGGGCCTTTCCGATACAGGGAAACGACGCGCCAAACCGCTGTTTATACGGGTTTGCGTGACAGTTTGCGATGTATGGTTTTTATATGACGCGGTTTGTAGGTGATCCATCGGAATCCGGTTATTTTTATGGAGCTATTTCGCGGTCCGGCTGATCCATCGCCGCGTCCGACGTAAAATCCAAGACATGCCACTGATCCGGTTTTACCTCCTTGCCTTCTTGCTCGCCGCCTTACCGGGTTTTGCCCAATTGGGATTTTGTCCCGGCAGCCAGGGCGAACCGATATTTGCCGAGCATTTCGGAAACGGCACCACATACGGCCCTGCGCTCGCACCCGGAATCACGACCTATGGTTTTGCAGCGGGCGCGCCCCAGGACGGACTTTACACCCTGCATCATTATTCCGGCCAGTACAGTACCTGGCATTACGCCCCTGACCATACGCCTGACCAAACCGACGGCCCTAACGGAAAAATGCTGCTTGTTAATGCACATGCGGTCACATCGGGTGATTTTTACAAAAAAACCGTCAGCGGATTGTGCGTCAACACCACTTTTCAGTTTTCGGCGTGGCTCATGAACGTGTACAATCCGGGTTCGAACTATTGCGGGGCGGGCGAGATCCCGATCAACGTGCGGTTTGAAATCTGGAATGCGGCCGAAACGGTGCTGCTCGGATCGGGTAACACAGGCAACATCATGGGAACCCCGACGCCACTCTGGCAGCAATTTGCACTGGTTTTTACCACCGCAGGCGAGACATCGGTCGTGCTTAAAATGAAGAACAACGGGCTTGGCGGTTGCGGCAATGACCTGGCCATCGATGATATTTCATTTGCGGCATGCGGCGAGCTCACCTCAGTTTACAGCACAGAGGCCACGGGAACCACGTTTACGACCTGCGTGCCGGCGTCAATCCAGCTACAGGCCTATACGGGCGTTCCCTATGTTTACCAATGGCAGGTCAGTTCCGATGCCGTTACCTGGACCGATATTCCGCTACAGAACGGAGCAACTTATCAAACCCCGATGCTGTCCGCGCAAACGTATTACCGCGTACGCGCCGCGCAGGATCTGGCCAATCTTGGCAATCCGTTTTGTTCGACCACATCCAATATTTTTACCGTATCTGTGCTGGCAGCTCCGGACACGCCCGTCAGTAATGGCGATGCGGTCATTTGCAGCGATGCCCCGGTTCCGTCCCTGTCGGTGTCGGCTGTTGCGGGTGTGGGCGTGAATTGGTACGACGCGCCCGTGGGCGGTAATCTGCTTCAGGCCAACAGCCTTTCCTTTACGCCACCAACAGCAGGCACGTTTTACGCAGAGGCGGTAAATGCGGCCACAAATTGCGTATCGGCGACAAGAACGCCCGTGTCACTAACGATCGTGCCTTTGCCCAACGCAAGTATCGCCGCGACAGCTTTGGTGTGCCATGGCGATACGGCGGTAGTTGGTATCAGCGGAACACCCAATGCAATGGTCACGTATTCGATCGATGGCGGACCTTCGCAAACCATTGCGCTCGACGCTTCGGGAACGGCTCAATTGACTACGGCCGCCCTAACCGCCGCTACGGTCTACACGCTCATTTCGTGCACATCGCCGTTGTTAGCCACATGCACCCGTACGCTCGGGACGTCGGTTACGATAGCTGTTGCGGCCGCGCCTGTTGCGGTTTTGCTGGGCGCGACATCAGTATGTGCAGGTAGTGGATCGACAGTCGGTTTCGCGGGGACGGCGCATGCCACCGTACGCTATTCGGTTGATTCAGGCGCCGCACAAACCATTACGCTCAATGAGTCCGGGCAGGCTTCCCTAACCACGGGCAATATCAACGCGCCGGTTTTGTACGCGCTGATCGATGTAACTTTGGGCAGCTGCGTGCAAACGCTATCGCAAACGCTGACGATTGCACCCATCGCGCCGGCGACAGCTGCAGTATCGGTAAATCCGGCCGTGATTTGCGGCAGCCAGACCGCACAGGTTATGTTTACAGGCACCCCGAATGCCACAGTGCATTATACGATGGATGGCGGGCCGGCACAAACCATCACCCTTGACGCTTTGGGGGCGGCCGGATTTGCGGTGTCGGGACTGACCGCCACCCGCACGTATACCCTGACAGGCGTTTCTACTGCGGCACCCGGTGCTTGCCTGCAACCGCTGAACGTATCGGCGACGCTCACGGCAGGGGTTTCCCCGATGGCATCGTTCGAAGATGCTGCACTTGAGGTTTGCTACGGATCGGCGGCTACCATCATGATCCAGGGCACGCCGCAAACCATCGTCACCTATACGGTAGGATCGGGCGCCGCGCAGACCGTAACACTCGACACTGTGGGACGCGCTGCGGTAACCGTATCGGGTGTAACGTCGACGGCCATCTGGACTTTGGTCAGCGTGTCTGCAGCCGGAAGCAATCCGTGTACGCAAATGCTCGGCCATACGCTGACCGTATCGGTGGTGCCCGAACTTACAGCGTCGCTGGCTGTTGCTGCTACCATTTGTGAAGGCCAGACGGCTTCGGTTTCGATATCGGGAACGCCCAACGCCATGGTGACCCTAAATGCCAACGGCACGACCCAAAACGTTGCGCTCGACGCCGGTGGGCACGCCACGCTGTCCACAGGGGTTTTGTTTGCAAACGCGACATACCAACTCATCGGCATATCGCTTTCCGATGGCCGTTGCAGCCGGATACTGAACAGTTCGGTCCTGGTGACGGTAGCGCCACTGCCCGACGTGGTTTTTAGCGGCGCGCTGCGCTATTGCTCTGGCGACCCAACCGCTATCGTGCTTTCCTCGGGCGCGCCCGGGACGGTTTTTCAATGGACCGCTTACGCTGTGGGTGTTTTGGGCGCCGCATCGGGTAGCGGAAATTGGATCGCCCAACCATTGGAGGCATCGGGAACGACTGCGGGCAATGTGACCTATACGGTAACGCCAGTGCGCAATGGCTGTGTGGGAACACCTGTCAATATCGTGGTTGAGGTGTTTCCGGTGCCTGAACCGATGATGTCCGACGGCGTGATCTGCACACTCGGAACGGGCCCTGCATCGGGCGAAACCTATCTGCTCGATACGCAGCTGGATCCGGCCACGCACGCGTTCCAATGGTTTTTCGACGGCATTGCGATTCCGGACGCATCGGGCCCTAGGCATGCTGCAGCACAAACGGGAATTTACACCGTACTTGCGACCAATGCCGCCGGATGTGTCTCCGCACCAACCCATGCCGTAGTTGGTGAGCGCTCACAGGGCAGGCATTTAACGGCAATTACGTCCGGGCCTTTTGCCGATGACGCGTCGATTACCGCAATGGTCACAGGCGGCGATGGGCCTTTTTGGTATCAACTCGACCAGGGCGCGTTTCAGGAAAGCAATGTGTTTTCCAATGTATCGCCCGGGACGCATACGGTACGGGCGATCGACGAATTTTGTACTGATTTGAGCGCATCGGTGAAATTATTGGGTTATCCGAAATTTTTTACGCCCAATGGCGACGGTTACCATGACCGATGGAATATATCGGGGATGGATAACGCGCGTATCCGCATTTTCGACCGATTTGGTAAATTGCTCAAAGAATTGTCGTCCGCTGGTGCGGGTTGGGACGGTGCGTTCAACGGGCAGTCGATGCCGGCCAGCGATTACTGGTTTACGGTCGAATACACTTTTGACGGCAAGAATGAAATCTTCAAATCGCACTTCACACTCAAGCGTTGACCATCATCCGTGCCGGTTCGTTGACCGTCATTTTAAGAATAGGGTAAAACCCTAAATTTTTCTCCGATGTTAAGGTGAAAAAATAGTTTTGAAAACGTTGTAGCTGGTTCAAATCGGCAAAAAAAACTATACAACAACCATACATCTTTGCCTGGTCCTGATTTTCAAACGCCGCTTAATGCCTTATTATGAAGTATTTTAGACGGGAGCGCCCACAAATCGGGAGTTTTTTTTTGTATAGTTTATATATGCGGCCATTATGAATACTGTAAAGATCAGATTCTTTAAATTCGCTTTTGATAATTAAAACTCTAAAAACTTATCACATGAAAAAAATTACTTTCACTTTGTTGCTGAGTGTACTGTTTGGGGGAGCCCAGGCGTACGCGCAACCTGCCAATAATGCGCCTGTTCCTACGAACGCTCCAGCCGATGTGATTTCCATCTACAGCGACTCATTTACCAATGTCGCTACGAATTATGATCCGAATTGGGGACAAACCGGTCACGGTCAGGTCAACCCGGCGTTCAATCCGGGAACGGGAAATTTATTGCTCGCTTATCCGAACTTTAATTATCAGGGAACGGAGCTTACCCCGCAAAACGCATCGGGAATGGAATACCTCCACATCGACATCTGGACGTCCAATGCGACCAACGTCAAAGTATCGCCCATCAATAACGGAACCGGCGTTGCGGAAATCCTGGTCGATGTTCCGCTGGTACAAAACGGATGGAGCAGCGTGAACTTACCCAAAAGCGCATTTGTGGGAATGACCTGGGATCAGGTATTTCAGCTCAAGTTCGATGCCCAGGGCGGGGTAACACCGGCTACCATTTACCTCGACAACGTTTATTTCTGGAAAACGCCGGCCGCACCGGGATCAGATGCTTCGTTGAGCGATCTGCAGGTGAATGGCGTGACTTTGCCGGGATTCGCGTCGTCTGTTACCGAATATAACTATGAACTTGTTGTGGGCACCACCACGGTTCCGCAAATTACATTGGCCACGCCGGCTGCTGCCGGGGCAACCATTACGTCTATTGTACAGGCACCGGGCATTCCGGGTGCGGCCACTGTTCAGGTGACGTCGCAAAACGGATCGGTGACCCAAACCTATACGATCAATTTTACCGCGACTTTCCCGAACCCGTCCCCAATGCCGGGCACGCCAAACAGTCAGGTGCTCAGCATTTACGGCGATACGGGTGGGTTTACCAATCTTTGGACGCCGGATTATTCATTTGGAACGATGGCCGGAACGCCGGATCTGGACCCTACCGCTGGCGTCAATGAAGCGATCAAAATGAATTTTGCCGTGGCGGGTTACGGCCAGGGAACCAACGGAACGACGAATATTTCGGCTTACCAATGGCTGCATTTTGACTATTTTGCCGATTCCAATTCAGACCAGATCCGATTCATCGTCATCGGAAACAATGGCGGCGTGGTCGAATATGTGTATGAACTGACCACCGCGGGCAGCAACGGAACGCTCGTTCAAGGTTCATGGCAAAGCGTCAACGTGCCGCTGAGTTTCTATGAAGGTCTCGGGTTCAACAAAAATTTCTTTTTCCAGTACAAATTGGGCACGACCTCCGACCTGGTATCGGACATCGTTTATTTTGACAACATTTATTTCTCTGTCGTAGAGCCAACCCTCGGTACGCAGCAGTTTGGCAAAATGGCCGTGGCCGCTTACCCTAATCCGTCAAAAGACAAGTGGAACATCACCGCAAACCAGGCGATCGAAAGCATTTCGCTATTCGATGTGACCGGTAAGCAAATCCAGGCGTTGCAGCCAGATAATGCTGCTGCGGTAATCGACGCTACGACGTTGTCCGCAGGTGTTTATTTTGCCAATGTGACGACGCAAACCGGCAGCAAAACCATCAAGCTCGTTAAAAACTAGAATTCCAATGAAAACAGGCTTTCCCCAAAAGGCCTGTTTTCCTTTTTTAAGCCTGTGCGCCGAGCGCCGATCGATAATTGTTTCCTACTGATGATTGTTGATTTTAAAAGCCTGTTTATTTTTCCCCCGATTTACCCGCTGACCGAAATGGATTTTTTTAGCATTTTACGAAATCGATATCGATTTTCCCGGACCGCAAGTGCTTCCGGGTGTCGTATAACACAGGAATATTGAACAAGTGGGGCAACCCACGGTAAATTAGAACAACCAAAAGAAAACCAAACAATTATGGAAGCATTTAAAACTTTAAATGGTCGGAGTTGGCCGTGGGTCACTGTAACGGCCGATGCGTCGCCGGATTCGTGGCGCGCCAGTGGTGAAACACCGGCGAAATCATTCGTCAGCGTGGCTTGTAGAATGGCCTTTTTGCTGTTGGCCGTAATGTTTACCGCTACGGCGTCGGCGATCAATTATTGCGATCACGAGATGACAGCCAGTGGGCGTACCATTCAAATCAGCATGGAGCAGCCAACGGCGGACAACTACAAAATCACGATCAAATCGGCCCAGGAAATGACCGGCATTCATGCAGGATGGTGGATCGGAACCAGCGGCGGCAACGTCCAGGCGATGAATTTCGCCACATTGAGCGGCGACAGCAAAACCATTACCGTCAATTTTACGTCCACTTCCGCGCCAAATCTGTACACGCAAATCCATGTGCTTTTTCCGCCAACCACAGGCGCCGATCTTGCATTATACCCGGTTCCGCCAAGTATAACCTGGGGAATTTGCAGTACGGGCGGGAATCCGCCGCCTTCATTCGGGCCGTTTATCATTCCCAATAAAACCGTTGGCGACGCCGATTTTGAGATTCCGCAACCCACCACCACGAGTTCCGGGACGATCAGCTATACCAGCAGCAATCCTAGCGTGGCCACGATTGTTGGCGGCAACATGCTCCACATTGTGGGCGGCGGTACGACCACGATTCGCATGAGCCAGGCGGCTTCCGGCTCGCACGCTGCGGGATTTGTTGAAACTTCGTTCACCGTAGCCCCGGCCAGCGTTGTTCCTGCCGCGGGTCCTGCAACCCCGCCGGTGCGCAATGCATGGGACGTTTTATCGCAATACGGCGCGGCTTACACCAACCAGCCGGGCGTTATATTCGACACCTTTGGCGGTGGTGCTTCTTCGATTGCCGATGAAACGCTAGGTGATGGATCGGTCGTCAAAAAATTCAATGGCCACAGTTACTCGGGCATTTCGGCGGCAACCAATACGCTGGATGTTTCGCAAATGACGCACCTGCACATCGAGGTATGGTCGCCCAATTTTACTTCGATGAGACTCAAACTCGAGGCGCACAACGGAGCGGCAATAACCGCGCGCGAACTCGACGTTCCCGGAGGCGTTGCACAAGGCGTCTGGAATTCGTTTGACATCCCGCTGAGCAGCTATTCGTCAGGGCCTGCAGGGGTAGACCTGACCAAATTGCGATGGATCGTTCCGGTCACGTTCGGACAAAATGCCACACTCTACATTACCAATATTTACTTTTACAGACCGGCCACCACGCAGCCGCCAACATTGGGCGCGTTTACCGTTCCCAACGGCACCGTCGGCGGCGCACCCATTACGCTCATTCCACCTACGTCCACCAGTTCAGGGACGTGGACGTTTTCGAGCAGCAATACAAACGTAGCGACCATATCGGGCAGTACGCTGACCATTGTAGGTGGCGGAACGTCGACCATTACAGCTACACAGGCCGCTTCGGGCGGATTCGGTCAAGGCGTGGCCACTGCTGTGTTTACCGCAAGTTATCCCGCTCCGGGCCCATCGCCTGTTCCGCCGGTGCGTAACGAGGCGGATGTTTTTGCAATGTTTACCGGCACGCCATCGGTGTATGCCAATGACATGACGGCCATTCGCGCGGACTGGTCCAATGGCGCCACAACAATGGATGAGGTTGCCAACGGGACCAATACGGCGCTGCGCGTCAACAACATGGGCTGGCTGGGCTATGTGACCAACGGGGCCAATGTGGATATTTCAGGAATGACCAAGCTGCATTTGGATGTGTATCTGAACGCGCCACTGCCAAGCTTGTTCGTTTTCCTGCTTTCGCCGCCGGTCGATCACATTTACACCGCCACGGGGCTTACTGCGGGATGGAACTCGCTCGAGATCGACCTGTCCAACTATAGCGGGGCCAATCTGGGGAATATTTACGGATTGAAATTCGAATCGAACTCGAGCCCGGCACCGTTCCAGATGTACCTGGACAATATTTACTTCTATCGTCCATCGGGACTCGAACCTACATTGGCTGACTTCAACATTCCGGCGCAGGTGTTTGGCAATCCGCCATTCGAACTTTCGCCGCCAAGTTCTACAAGCGCCGGGGCGTTCACTTATACCAGCAGCAACCCATCGGTAGCGACCATCAGCGGGACCACGGTAACGATGCATGCGCCCGGAACGGTGACTATTACCGCGCACCAGGCCGCCGACGGCATGTATGAAGCCGGGTCGATTGCCGCACAGCTGATCGTGGCCAATCCACCATTGGGCGTAGCTGCGCCAAATCCACCGACGCGGAACACCTGGGACGTGATTTCGCTCTACAGCAACGCTTACGCCGCGCATTCGGACCTTACCTGGCAGAACCAGGCCACGACCACCGACGAAGTGCTCGAAGGCAACGACACCAAGAAAATGACCAATTTCCAATTTGAGATTTTTACGTTCACGCCGGCCAACCTGACGGGCATGACTACTTTGCACCTGGATGTGTATTCTGAGGACTGTACGGGCATGAACATCTGGTTGCTCAACAACGGCGATCGGATGGCGCAGTTCAACATCACGCCAAATCAGTGGAACAGCATCGATATCCCGATGTCGACCTATACGGCGCAGGGACTCAATCTCAATGGTGTGTTCTTTCTCAAATTCGAAAGTCGTAATGGCGGCGGCAAGACGGTTTACGTAGACAACGTTTATTTCTACAGACCGGAAACGTTCCTGCCTCCGACTATTGCCGATTTTTCAATCCCGGCCAAGAATTTCAACGATCCGGATTTCGAAATCACGCCGCCAACTTCCAACAGCGCCGGAGCGTTCACCTACACGAGCAGCAATACCAATGTTGCGACGATTGTCAACGGAAACATGATCCACATTGTGGGCGGCGGCACATCGACCATCACGGCCACGCAAGCCGCTGACGGCGGATACGGATCGGGCAGCATCACCGCGCAACTGGTGGTGTCTTTTCCTGCGCCGCCCGCCTCACCGGTTCCGCCAGTCAGAACACCGGACCGCGTATTTTCGTTGTTTACGGGCAATCCGCCGGTGTATACCAACGCGATCAATACCATCAGCGCATTATTCTCGAGCGCAACGACCACTGAAGTTGCCAACGGAACCAACACGGCGCTTCAAGTCAACAACTTCGGGCTGCTTGGCCTGACTGAACAAACCGAAGCGCGTTTTGACGTATCGGGGATGAGCCACCTGCATATGGATATTTATCTGAACGAGCCGCTCAACGCTAATTTGGCGCTCTCGCGCGTCAATGTGTTTTTGCTGGCCAATGGCGATCATTTGTATCAGGCATCGGGACTTATTGCGGGATGGAATTCGATCAGTATTCCGCTGAGCAATTTCCCGTCTGCCGATCTGACGCAGGTTTGGGGATTGAAGCTCGAGAACATCAACGCCGCTACTGGCGTCTATCTCGATAATATTTACTTCAGCAACCAGTGCTATACCTATTTTGAAGACGCCGATGCTGACGGTTACGGAAACCCTGCCGTTTCGCTCGAAGATTGTTCAGGCTCCGCACCGGCGGGTTATGTTCTTGACAACACCGATTGTAACGATGCCGTGGGTGCAATCCATCCGAATGCGGTCGAAATTCCGTACAATGGCGTCGATGACGATTGCGACGGCGCAATTGACGAAACCGGAACAGTGACCACTTCGCTGACCAGTGCGTTTTGTGGCACGACGCTTACTTCGATCGGATCGATCGTGGGCATTTCTACCGTGGCCGGACACCCGATTACCGGCTACCGCATTCGCGTGACCAACGGTGAGCAGGTGCAAACCATTGAAACCCTGGCACCGCACTTCAACATGACGATGTTTGCTTCCTATACGTATGCTACCACGTATACGGTCGAAATCCAACTGCAACGCGCGGGAATCTGGCAAGCATCATGGGGCGCAGCTTGTTTGGTGTCAACGCCGGCCATCCTCGCTCAAGGCGGATCGGGTGCTGTCAATCCGTCGCAGTGTGGCATTACCCTGGCGCAAATCAATACTTTGATCGCGACAACGAGCCTTCCGGGCGTTACCGGCTACCGTTTCCGTATCAGCGATTTGACCACCCCGACCGGCCCGAACGCGGTTCAAACCATCGAACGCACCCAAAACTGGTTCAGCCTTCCAATGCTGCAACGCTACAACTACGGAACGCTTTACAGGATCGAGGTGTCGGTGAAAACCACCGGAGGCTACGGCGGATATGGATCGGCATGTGAACTGTCGTCGCCTGCGGTACCATCGTTGGCCAACTGTGGCGGAAGTGTCGCACTTAAGACCACGCCCATTTCAGTGGGTAGCGTCGCCGGTGCAACGCAATACCGCTTCCAGATCGTACGTGCATCGGACAACGCCTCATCGACCATTGACCGCGGCGTGAACTGGTTCAATTTCAATATGCTTCCGTCTTCGACCTATACCATTGGTAGTTTGTACTATGTGCGCGTGGCGGTGATGACAGCCGGAACCTGGTCGCCATTCAGCGATGCGTGCGAAATCACAGCGCCGGCCGGAGCAGGCAAATGGGTGGCCGATGAACAGCCTGTCGCGGAATTCAAAGCCACATCGTATCCAAACCCGTTTGTTTCCGATTTCAGCATTGATGTTGCCACAGAAAGTCAGCAGCGCGTGCAAATCCGGATTTACGACATGCTCGGCAAATTGGTTGAGTCTAAAGAAATGGAAGCAGACGGACTCAATGGGCTCAAAGTAGGGGCAAACTACCCTTCAGGTGTTTATAACGTCATCGTAAACCAGGGCGGCGTGGTGAAGACCATCCGCGTGGTGAAACGATAGTTTTTGAGTAAACAATAGAAAGCACCTCCCGTATCGGGGGGTGTTTTTTGCAACAATGAGAATTATGAAAAATGCCAAAAATGCCATGGCGGTGCTGTTTTTTTCGCTGTCAATGGCCGGTTGGGCCCAAGTTGGGATTGGTACCGCTACACCAGAGGCGACATTGGACATCACTGCGGCCAGCCCGACCGGGACAACCGTCGACGGATTACTCGTGCCGCGCGTTTCCAGGCTTCGCGCCCAAACCATGGCGGGTACGCCAACCTCGACGCTGATTTATGTCAGCAACGTGGCCACGGGAACCGCCACAGGTACTACCGTCAACGTGACCGCGCCCGGATTTTACTATTTCAATGGAACGGTTTGGGAACGACTTGCTTCAGGGGCCAACAATGCGTGGAACATAACCGGGAATGCCGGGCTTTCCGGAACTGCCAATTTCTTGGGCACCACGGACAATGTCGACCTGGCGTTCAGGCGCAACAATACAGGCGCAGGGAAAATCGCGGCGACCAGTACGGGTTTTGGCCTCAACGCTTTGACGGCGGGCGCGGCCACGACAAGCAGCGCTTTTGGAACCGATGCGGCGCGGCTCGTTACGGGAAATGCCAACACAGCCCTGGGTTATCAGGCCTTGTACAACCATAACGGAAATACGAACAGTACGGCCACAGGCTATCAAACGCTATATGCCAACACAGCCGCAGAGAGTACGGCATTCGGCGCACAGGCGATGTACACCAATTCCACCGGAACAGGCAATACCGCATTGGGTTTTCAGGCGATGCTGCTCAACGCGAGCGGCAGTCAGAACACCGCAGTGGGCAACCAGGCCTTGCGCGCCACTACCGGCGGCTTTAACACGGCAATAGGATTCCAGAGCTTGTTTTTTAATACCAGCGGCGGTTCTAATACGGCCATTGGCAGGCATGCGTTGCATCTCAACACGGGCAGCGGCAATACGGCCGTAGGTCAGCAGGCGCTGCTGTCGAATACTTCGGCGACAGGAAACACAGCGGTCGGGTCCGACGCCTTGCGCATCAGTACAGGAGGCGGCAACACGGCGCTCGGCTGGGCCGCGGGAGACGAGCACGGAGCAGGGGCCAATAACACTTATCTCGGATCGGAAGCCGGACGGTACAACACGGGTACGGCCAGCAACAACCTGTTTGCGGGCTATCAGTCCGGGCTGCGGTCGACGGGATCGTTCAACACTATCCTGGGTTCTGCCACGCTCCGGGGTGCAGGCGCTTCGTCCAACAACGTGGCGGTAGGTTACAATATCATGAGCACGGCCACGACAGCTACGAACAATACCGCCATCGGATCCGGAGCGTTGAGTGCCAGTCAAACGGGCATCGGAAATGTGGCCATCGGATACAATGCGGGCGCTGCTGAAACGGGCAACAACAAACTTTATATCGAGAACTCCAATGCCGGTCCGAACGCCGCGTTGATCTATGGTGAGTTCGATACCAACATCGTACGCGTCAATGGTGAAGTCCAGGTGGGCAACCCAACAGGGGCGGGATACGCATTACCTACTGCGCGCGGCACCAACGGACAAATCCTGCAAACCAATGGCGCGGGCGCAACGGCCTGGGTCAACAATCCCGCCTCTTCGCTGTCTTTGGTACGCGCAACGTTGACAGCCGCGCAAACGCTGAGCGCCACGGGTTGGCAAAAGCTCAATTTTAACGCAGAAGCGTTCGACACGGCCAATGAATTCAATCCCGCAACCGGTACGTTCACTGCCACCAAAGCCGGATTTTACCGCGTGAGCGCCGCCCTCCATACCAATGACCAGTCAAACGGACAATTTTATTCAGTAGGGGTGCGCGTCAATGGCAGTTTGTACCAGCAAACGTCCGGAAATCACATTGCGAACGGTCCGGTAGAGCGCTCGGTAAGCTGTTTGGTGCAGTTGGCCCTCGGCGATACGGTAGAGGTTTTTGCCGAAAACTGGCAAACCGGTGTCAACGTAGACAATTACACAGGCAAAACAGTTTTCGAGATCCAGCAAATCCGTTAATCGGTTGACGACATTGACCCCAACCATCCCATTTTGATGCATTGTAAATCCACTCCAACACGCATGAAGTTCATCAGCGTCTTTGTTTCGTGGCTGTTCCCGCTGTGGCTTTGGGCGCAGGAGCTGTCGCCGATTGTCAAATACGCTTCACCCGCCTACGGTGCGGGCAATCAAAACTGGATGATCGGCCAGGATGCTCAACGGTTCCTGTTTTTTGCCAACAACGAAGGATTGCTCGAATTCAACGGGTCTGCGTGGACGCTGTATCGGTCGCCCAATGAAACCATCATCCGATCAGTTCGGGTAGCAGGGGACCGCATTTACACAGGTTGTTACATGGATTTCGGGTATTGGACGCGCCAGCCGGACCACCGGCTCAAGTACCATTCGCTGGCCGGTAAAATAAAGTCCCGCATCGCAGATGACGAGCAATTCTGGAATATTCTAACCTACGATCATTGGGTGATGTTCCAATCGCTGCACCAGATCCATATTTACGATACCAAAACGGGCCGGTTTTCGTCGATCAGACCCAAAAACGGCATCCTCAAATCGTTTCAGACCGATGGGGCCATTTATTACCAGGTGCCCAACGAAGGATTGTTCGAAATTGAAAACGGCAAGCCCAAACTTGTTTCGTCCGACACTGTGACGCGGCATAAAATCGTCAACATTTTCGCATCGGAAGAAGGATTGCTGCTCCAAACCCGCCAACACGGGCTTTTTACCTTAACCGACGGACGGTTCGCGCCGTTCCCTACAGCGGTGGACGACCAACTTACCAACGGCAGTGTTTACAGTTGCGAGCGTTTGTCCGATAAAGGATTTGCAGTGGGAACGGTTTCCAACGGCGTATTCATTCTTTCCGATACCGGACAGTTGCGCTACCACATCACGCAGGATAAAGGGTTGAGCAACAACACGGTGTTGTCCGTATTTGAAGACGCCGACCGCAATTTGTGGATCGGACTTGACAACGGGATCAATTGCGTGAACCTGCAGTCGCCCATTCGCAGCTACACGGACAAGACGGGCCTTCTCGGGACGGTTTACGCGTCATTGCTGCACCAGGGCAAATTGTACGTGGGCACCAACCAGGGATTGTTCTGTAAGACCTATCTTTCAGGCGAACCGTTTCGTTTTATGGCAGGCACCAAAGGCCAGGTGTGGAGTTTGTTTGAATCGGGCGGAACGATTTTTTGCGGTCATGATTCCGGTACTTTGGTCGTGGATTCAGAATCCGTAAGGCCGGTGTTCTCAGCCTCGGGCACGTGGGGATTTGTGCAGGTTCCCGGACGTGAGGATGTGTTGCTTCAGGGAAATTACTACGGCTTATCGGTGCTGCAGCGTACAGGCGGCCAATGGAAATTCCGGAACAAAATTGCAGGTTTCGACCATTCGGCCAAGCATTTTGCGCTTTCGGGCAACCAGATTTACGTAAGCCATGAATACAAAGGCGTTTTCCGGTTTTCAATCGATGGCGGCTATACGCGTGCATCAGATCTTGTCACGCTGGACGTTCCCAGAAAAGGTAAAAATGCGAGCCTGATCACGTTTGACGACAAGATTTACTACGCGAGCAAGGACGGGATTTTTGTGCTCGGGCCGGGAGCAAAAAAGTTTGTGCGCGACCCGATGCTGAGCGCCGTTTTTGAACAGGACGAATATACTTCCGGCAAATTGATCGCCGATACAGACAAACTTTGGGTGTTCTCCAAAAATTACATCCATTATTTCACGCCGAGCAAAATCAGCCACGCGCTTCGCAAAAATACCATTCCGATTCCGATGTCGCTCACCGGATCGATGTCAGGTTATGAGAACGTGACGCATTTGGCCGGTGCCACCTATCTGATCGGGACCACCGACGGATATTACACGATCAAACTCAACGATTTGCAGTTCAGGAGCAACAGCGTCTCGATTACCCATGTTTCATCGGGCCACATCGACGGCCAGCCCGTAAGCAATGCCCTTGGGGTACACGGCGATTTTGCACACGACCGCAACAACGTGACCATTGCGTTCACCGTGCCGGAATACAACAAATACATCTATACGGAATACCAATACAAGCTGGAAGGGTTGAATGACCAGTGGAGCAATTGGTCGGCCAGGGCGTCGGTGGGTTTTAAAAATCTGCCGCCCGGCGATTACGCATTCAGCGTGCGCGCAAGAACGGCCAATTCGCAGGCCCGGAACGTGGCGCACTACGCGTTTTCGATCCGCAAGCCTTGGTATGCGACCAACCTGGCATGGGCCATTTACGCAGTGCTTGGCGTGTTGCTTGCCATTTACGTCCACCGCGCGTACAAGGAATTTTACCGGAAAAAGGAGCAGAAACTCATCGAGGAGAACAATTTATTGCTCGAAATCAAGGAACTCGAAAGCGAGCAGCAACTCATGAAACTTCGCAACGAGCAACTGTCGAGCGATGTGGACAGCAAAAACCGCGAATTGGCGATGTCCTCGATGAGCCTGATGAAAAAAAACGAATTGCTCGCGCTGATCAAGGACGATCTTAAGCGCACGGGCACGGAAACCGATGACAAAAGCATCAAATCGGTTATTAAAACGATCAACGAAAGTATCTCGCAGGACAATTCCTGGACGATTTTCAAGGACGCGTTCAACAGCGCGGACAACGACTTTCTCAAGGTTATCAAATTGTCGCATCCGGCTTTGACGCCAAACGATCTGCGGTTGTGCGCCTATCTGAGATTGAACCTGTCGTCCAAGGAAATCGCGCCGCTTTTGAACATCTCGGTGCGCAGTGTGGAGGTCAAAAGATATCGTTTGCGCAAAAAGATGGAGCTGGCGCACGAAACCAGTGTTGTAGAATATATTTTGTCCATTTGAAAGGGTCGGACAGAAGCAGATTTAACTATACATTGACTATACCAAGGCGGGAAACAAACCCCGCGAGCAGCCATCGGATTACCGTCGCAAAGCAAATAAACACAGGCTTTGACGTCGATTTTAAGGAAAAATGGCTTTGTATAGTTTCTTTAATCCGACAAATTAAAAACAGAAATGAGAAAAAATGTAGTTTTAGCACATTCCAATTAAGGATGTTGTTACACGAAACTTAGATTTTGGCCCGATAAATTATCCATACGCCAATATTTTTAATACAAATACCAAACTAATCACTATAACCAAATAAACATTAAAATGAGAAGACTTATTTTGTTGCTCGCCGTTGCGCTCGTTGCCGGCACCGCGCTGGCCCAGGACAAGGTGGTCGTGGCCAGCGACAGCCAGGGATCGAAATTGATGGTCAACGGACGCGAGTTTATCGTCAACGGCATGAACTGGGATTATTTCCCGGTGGGCACCAATTACACCTACAATTTCTGGAGCCAGCCCGATGCATTCATCAAACAGGCGCTCGACGATGAAATGGCGCTACTCAAGAACATGGGCGTCAACACCATCCGCGTCTATGCGGGCATGCCTAAAAAATGGATCGAATACGTGTATGTGACACATGGAATTTACACCATGCTGAACCATTCATTCGGGCGTTACGGACTCGACATCAACGGCGGTTACATCGCCAATACGGAATATTCCGAACCTGCCGTACGCGATCTGCTGCTCAAACAGGTAACCGAATTGGCCGCAGAATACAAAGACACCAAAGGTTTGCTGTTGTTCCTGCTAGGAAACGAAAACAACTACGGGCTGTTCTGGGACGGCGCCGAGACGGAGAATATACCGGTCCCGGAGCGCGTTTCGACCAAGCGCGCCGTGGCGATGTACAAATTGTTCAATGAGGCGGCCGTCGCGATGAAAAAGGCCGATGGTTCGCACCCGATCGCGTTCTGTAACGGCGATTTGATGTACATGGACATCATCAATCAGGAATGCCAGGACTTCGACATTTTTGCGACCAATGTGTACCGAGGGCAGTCTTTTGGCGATTTGTTCGAGCGCGTCAAAAAAGAATACGGGAAGCCGGTGCTGTTCGCAGAATTTGGCGCCGATGCGTTCAACGCGATCACCAATCAGGAAGATCAGACTTCGCAGTCGTACTATTTGCTGAACCAGTGGAAAGAGATTTACCAGAACACCGCGGGCTTGGGCAGGGCGCAAAACGCACTCGGCGGATTTACGTTCCAATTCAGCGACGGCTGGTGGAAATACGGACAAACTTCCGGCCTTGACCTCCACGACAGCAACGCCTCGTGGTCTAACGCCGGTTACATGCGCGATTACGAGCAAGGCCAGAACAACATGAACGAGGAATGGTTTGGCATTTGCGCCAAGGGGGCCACCAATGAAAAAGGGTTTTATGAACTTTTTCCGCGCTCGGCGTATTACGTACTCAAAGAAGTGCACCAGCTCAACCCTTATGCGGCGGGCACTTCGCAAAACACGATTGCATCGCACTTTGACAAAATCCAGATCATGGACGCCACATTGCGCGCCCGTGCAGATAAGGCCGCGCTTGAGGCCCAGCAAGGCGGAAAAATCCGTTTGAGCAAATTGCGCGCAGAATTTACGACGTTCAACACCGGCGGCTCGCTGATCACAACGCCGGACCAGGCCAACCCAAATGTAACCGAATACCCGAACCAACTCGGATTCGACCACATGCAATCGGTCTACATCGGCGTAGAAGGCAATCCCACGGCCAACATGACGGCCAACGTAGAATTCAACGTTTTGGGCAATGTAGCGCTGAACCCGATCGACCAGATCTTCTACGAAAACAGAGGCCGTCCGGTATCGCTTGAACGCAACAACCAGGAAGTGCGCCTTGATTCGAACAACCGCGTCCAGTTGTACCGCGCGAGCTACAAATGGAACCACAATTATTTCAACCTCGACGGATTTTACCGCACCGGCCATTACCACTGGGGATACGAAGGCGATTTCTTCGGGCTTTATCCCGAGGCCAATTACGGACCGGCCATCGACATCTACAACGGCATTGCGCCATTGGGCTTTGAATTGGAAGGCAAAAAGCAACTCAGCGGGCTTAAGCTTGCGTTCGGGCCACAACTGTGGTGGGGCGCCAACCCGGCCGTTTTGCTCAAGTATTCCAAAAGCATCGGCAAGTTTGGCATCACGGGCGTATTTCACGAGGACCTCGAGCAACAAACCAGCACTGAGAGCTCCTTTGCGATTCCTCAGCCTAAAACCAGAAGACTTACGTTGCACGTGAACCGCAAATTCGGGAAGTTTGGCGTGGACCTTGGCGGAATCTGGGCCGGATCGCCGCTCAACGGACGCGAGTACCAGGTGGTGCGCGGCCCTGAGGACAACCAACGCGTTTACCAGCACGAGATCGAGGACAAGGACAACTGGGGCGGAAAAGTCAAGCTGACCTACACCGGCGGCCGTTTCAACTGGTACGGACAAGCTGCTGCGATGGGGCTTGTGGCCAACGGTGGCGCCGATTATACCCAAACCTTCACCGGCTGGAGACTCAAGGACAGCGGCAGCGGTAACCAATACAACTTTTTGAGCGGTTTGACCTATTCCGTAGGCAAATTGCAGATCGCGCCCAACTTTTTGTGGCAAAAGCCGCTCGAAGGCCCGATTGATGCACGTGTAATGGCGCCGGGCAGACCGCGCAACATTCTTGATGACCCGTTTGTGGTTCGCGCCAACCGCGAGCAGGTAGCCGGGGAAATCCTGTTCACCTTTGACCCAACGCCTGGAACATGGATGTACCACTGGGACAGCGACCGCACAGAGGATTCAAAATTTGCAGTCAGCGCCGGAGCGGTATTCCGCCACCTGCCAACCACACAGGATGCTGCCATCGGGATCTTACCTGACGGACGCACCACATTTGCTTTCGACGGCGCGGCCCCGGCCAAAGACCTGTATGAAGTCAACGCCCGCGTAGTGTCCAAACTGACCAAAGATTTCGGGCTCATCGCCAACGTTTATACCGGCGATGCGCAAGCCAACGGTTCGGATGCGCGAACAATTCACCGCTACGGCATGGATTTGCGCGTAATCTACAAGCAAATCAAGCTCAGCTCATTTGTCAAGATCAACGACTGGGGACCTTACGATTACCACCGCGATTACAACCTGACGTTCCCGTTGCAGCTCATGGCCGACCTGTCGACCGAAATCGGAAAACCGGACTGGTTCGTCCTGCCGGGCACGCGCATCGGTATCCGCGGAACATGGCGTTCGCTCGATCAGTATTCGCCGCGCTATAGCCCGACGCAAATCATGGATCCTGCAGGAAACTGGGTGCCGGACCCGACTGCCATCGGTTTTCCTGACGGAAACGAATGGGAAATCCGGACGTATATCCACATCAATATCGGTAAATAAAAAAGAAAACTATGAAAGCAAATTATAAAACCCATCTGGCCAAATTCCTGCCTTTAGGTATTTTGGCACTGGCCGTACTCGGTTGCGAAAACGACGAGAACGACTTCAAGGAAGCGACTTTTTCCAAAAATCCGGAAGTGTTCATCGATACCTTTACGCCCGGTTTGAACTACTCGTCCTATGGCGGTGCAGTAGCCGATGCATTTCAGGTCGACACGGACGTGACCTACAACAATTCTGCGGCTTCGATGCGTTTTGATGTCCCGAATGTCAACGATCCTGCGGGCGCTTATGCAGGCGGATCGTTCTACACCAGCGTGGGGCGCGATCTGACCGGGTACGATGCGCTCACGTTCTGGGCCAAAAGTTCGGTTGCCGCGACCATTGACGTCGTCGGCTTCGGCAACGATTTTGGCGACAACAAATTCCAGGCGTCGATCAACGGGTTGCGCATCAGTACGGCGTGGAAAAAATACATTATTA
>JAEWLN010000011.1 GCA_023457535.1 Bacteroidota bacterium | reverse complement strand
TGAGTGAGAACGTCGACGATTTTGCCTTTGCCTTCGTCGCCCCATTGGAGGCCGAGTAATAAATCTACAGTCATTGTTTAGTCAAAAAGTCGAAAGTCGAAAGTCGAAGGACAAGCGCTTTCGGGATTAGTGTGTTGTTGGTGAAAAGTCGAAAGTCGAAAGTCGAAAGTCGAAGGACAGGCGCTTTCGGGATTAGCGGGTTGTTGGTGAAACGTCGAAAGTCGAAAGTCGAAAGCCGAAGGACAAACGCTTTTGGGATTAGCGTGTTGTTTTTGGTCAGAAAGTCGAAAGTCGAAGGACAAGCGCTCTCGGGGTGGGTGAGTGGCGCGTTAGGGATTGCAGCAAGGTGCCGCGCACCGCGGAAAGCCCGGCGGCGGCTTGCGAAAACATCATGTTTCCACAAATTTTCCAGCCGACGCAACGCCCCAATGCTTTTCATGCTAGTTCTCCGATTTTTTGCGGTTGCCGTACAAATACAGTGAATGATTGTGGATTTCGATGTCAAAGATCTCCTCGATCGTCTTTTTGATCGACTGGATGCGCGGATCGCAGAACTCGATGACTTCGCCCGTGTCGGTCATGATGATGTGGTCGTGCTGTTTGTCGAAATACGATTTTTCGTAATGCGCCTGATTTTGCCCGAACTGGTGCTTGCGAACCAGTGCGCAATCCAAAAGCAATTCAATCGTATTGTATAGTGTGGCACGGCTTACGCGGTAATTCTTGTTTTTCATCTTGAGGTAGAGGTTCTCGATGTCGAAATGTTCCTCGCTGTCGTAAATTTCCTGCAAGATTGCATAGCGTTCAGGCGTTTTGCGGTGGCCTTTGTTCTCCAGGTACTTCGTAAAAACGTTCTTTACGATCTCTTGGTTTTTGCTGTTATCTACTGAGATGAGTGTCATGGGGCAAAGGTAGTTGTTTTAGTCGAAAGACGAAAGTCAAAAGTCAAAAGTCGAATGTCGAACGTCGAAAGTCGAATGTCGAAAGTCGAATGTCGAATGTTAAACGGACGTAACTTTAAACCTTAAACTTTAAACTTTTTAGTCGAATGTCAAACGTCAAACGGACGCAACGTTAAACTTTAAACTTTAAACTTTAAACTTCAAACCTAAAACGCCAAACTTTAAATTTCGAGTTTTTCGATGATTTTAGCCATGCGGACAATTTTTTCGTCTTCGGTTTTGGCAGCGAAAATCCAGTCGAGCGTTTCTTTTTTTGCTTGTTCGGAATAGGATTCGAAACGCTTCAGGAGTTGGGGTTCGTCGCGCAGGCATGCCAGAAAATCCTCGGGGATCACCATTTGCGGCTCATCGAGCCACAGCGTGACCTTGACGGTGTCGCCTTCTTCCTTTTGGATGGCTTTGCGGATTTCGGCCTTGACCGCGAGGAACGTGCCCTTTTTCATCGCCCAAATGTTGAAATCCTTGAGTTCGTAGCTGTCGATGAAGCCGCGCACGCGAACGGTACTGTTCTTTTTTTTGGGCAGGTTTTCGAAAACCGGCATTGTCAAAAACGTCCAGCCGCCTTTTCCGGCAGATTTTTGAAGAACGCAATGGCCGTTGAAAAATGGTTCCATGGATTTTAAGTTGGTGTTGCATGTCGGATGTTGAAGTCGAGCGTCGAACGTCAAACGTCAAACGTCAAACGTCGAATGTCGAACGTCGAACGGACGTAACTTAAAACCTTAAACCTTAAACTAATTTTTATAAACCCTCGTCACCTTGTCAATCCCATCAATCTTTTTAATATTGTCGATCAACTTTTTGAGAATGGTGTTGTTTTGAACGATTACCGTCACCTGTCCGTTGAAAATTCCCGCTTCGCCGCTCAGTGAAATGCTTTGGATGTTCACATGCATGTTGTTTGAAATCACCTTGGTCAGGTTATTCGTAAGCCCGAGCGAATCCATGCCATGGATGTTCAGGATCGCTTTGAATTCCTGCTGTGTCGAATCGATCCACTTGGCCTGGATGATGCGGTAGGCGTAATTGGATTGCAGTGAAATGGCGTTCGGGCAGTCTTTTTTGTGTACTTTGATGCCTTCGTTGATCGTCACAAATCCAAATACGTCATCGCCCGGAATGGGATTGCAGCACGTGGCGAGTTTGTAATCGAGTTTATCGTGTTCGGGACCAAAAACAAGCATGTCATAATTGGCGGACAATACCGGTTTGTTGATGTCCTCATCGGCTGTGTGGTGCTTGCGCGTGATTTTTCCCCTGAAAAAATTCATGAGCGTGTTGCTCTTTTGCGCCGCGTAATCCTTGAGTTGTTGGTTTTCGATGGCGCCGATGCCCACGCGGTAAAACAAATCCAGGCTCGTCCGGAGCTTGAAAAAATTGACCATTTCATTGACGACCTGTTCGTTCATCGTGATCTTGAGGTGCTTGAGCTTGCGCGTGAGCAATTCCTTTCCTTCCTCGGCGATCTTCTTGGTGTTTTCGTTCAGGACATTCTTGATCTTGTTCTTGGCGCGCGAGGTCGTAACGTAGTCGAGCCAGTTGACGGTAGGTTTTTGGGTAGAGGAGGTAATGACCTCGATCTGGTCGCCGCTTTTGAGCTCGGTGTTGAGCGGCACGAGCCTTCCGTTGACGCGGGTTCCGCGGGTTTTGACGCCAACTTCAGAGTGTATCGAAAACGCAAAGTCGAGCGATGTCGCGCCTTTTGGCAACGATTTGATCTCGCCTTTTGGCGTAAATACAAAAATTTCCTTTGCGTACAGGTTCATCTTGAAGTCCTCGACAAAATCCACCGCGTTGGTCTCCGAGTTTTCAAGCGCTTCTTTTAACAAATTAAGCCAGGTGTCGAGCCCGCTTTCTTCATTGCCGCCGCCTTGTTTGTACTTGTAGTGCGCCGCGTAGCCTTTTTCTGCGATTTCGTCCATGCGTTCCGAGCGCACCTGAATTTCGACCCATCGGCCTTTGGGACCCATGACGGTAATGTGCAATGCCTCGTATCCGGTCGATTTGGGCGATGAGATCCAGTCGCGCAAACGGCTCGGGCTCGGGCGGTAATGGTCGGTCACGATCGAATAAATCTTCCAGGCCAGGAATTTCTCGTCGTGTTGGTTGGATTTGTAGACAATGCGCAGCGCGAACTTGTCGTACACTTCATCGAACGTCACGCCTTGCGCGAGCATTTTGCGCCGAATCGAATAGATGGATTTCGGGCGTCCCTTGATGATGTAATCGACGCCTTCCTCATCGAGCGATTTTTTCAATACGTCCGATATGTCTTTGATGTAAGCGTCCTGCTCTTCCTTGGTTTCCTTGATTTTGCTCACGATCTCATTGTACACCTGCGGTTCGGTGTATTTGAGCCCGAGGTCTTCGAGTTGCGTTTTGATGTTGTACAAGCCCAGACGGTGCGCAAGCGGCGCGTAAATGTACAGCGTTTCCGATGCGATCTTGACCTGTTTGTACTCGGCCATCGCGTCCATCGTCTGCATGTTGTGCAAGCGGTCCGCGAGTTTGATCAGGATCACGCGCACATCGTCGTTGAGCGTGAGCAACATCTTGCGGAAATTCTCGGCCTGCATCGAGATGTTCAAGTCCTTTTGCACCTGCGCGATCTTGGTTAGGCCCTCGACGAGCTGTGCGACTTTTTTGTTGAACATCCGTTCGATGTCCTCGATCGTGATATCGGTATCTTCGACCACGTCGTGCATCAATGCCGCGGCAATTCCGGTAGCGCCAAGCCCGATTTCCGATGCGACGATTTTCGCCACCGCGATCGGATGGAAAATATACGCTTCGCCCGATTTGCGGCGTTGGTCCTTGTGCGCGTCCACAGCCACGTCGAACGCCTTTCGGATCAGTTTTTTATCTTCGGGCGACAATGTCTGGTAGCTGATGCGCAGCAATTCTTTGTATTCATGCGCAATCGCCTTGTTTTCTTTTTCAATATCAATCTCAACCATAGCTTCGTACTTCGTCCTAAAAATAGTGATTAGATTTGAGTTGTGCAAGGTTTCGATGCACTCCGGATTCCGGTCCGGTAATTTGCACTGAACGCCGTGGACGATCCCTGCTATTTTGCGTCTCTGATGCGCGAAAAATCAAGATCCTGGAAATCGTAGCTGAAATCGGTCAGCGGCGAAATGGGTTTCATGGAAATGCGCGATCCGTCGGGTGAGAAGGTCATGAGCGCATCGGCCAGAAAACTGCGGTTGAACCATTTCACGGCATACGTCCGATCTTTGTAAAAGTACACCTCGCCGGATAATTGCGGCGAACGCACCGAATGGAAATACCATTTCCCTTTCTTTTCAGACAGTACAATCTCGCCAAACCAATTGTCTTTGTACGTGCCCAGTTGCTTGCCAAAGTCCGGTTTAACGCGTGCTTTTTGGTTTTTGGCCACTGTGGTCCAGACCTCGTCTGTGATCTTGTCGGCGTCGTCCTCTTTTTGCCTGCGCTGCTTGCTCAGATTGGCAATGTGGTCACTGGCCGCGATCTGGAGATAGCTGTCCTTGATCGTGTTGGAAATGGCCGTAAAAGCTGCGCCCGACTGCTGGTTGGTAAGCACGATGATGCCCAGATTGGCTTCGGGAATCATCACGACCTGCGTGACGATGCCGTCGAGTCCGCCCGTATGCGACACCTGTTTGAATCCATTGATATCGGCGATCTGCCAGCCCAGACCGTAGCTTTTGAAATTCGACTTATACGGCGCGATCGGCGTGAGGGGCATCAGCGTCTGCGGTGTCCACATTTCTTTGTGCTGTTTTTCCGAGAACAGCGTTTTGCCTTCGTACCGGCCGCGCGCGAGCTGGGCGATAACCCATTTGGACAGGTCATGGACGCTGGTATAAATGCCTGCTGCGGCGTCAAATGTGTTGCCTTTGTAGCGTCCGATCGCCCTGAGTTGGCCGTCCGTGGGAACATGGGGCGCAATCACATTGGACGTGTCCTTCAACCGCGTAAAACTGCCTGCGCTGCGATCCATGTGCAACGGCTGCATGATGCGCGTTTCGATAAAGTCGCACCACGACAGTCCGCTGGCCTTATAGACGACCTCGCCGGCGACGATATACAGCAAATTGTCGTAGTCGTATTTGGTGCGGAACGCCGATACGGGTTTAAGGTATTGCAGATTGCGGATGATGTCCTGTGTCGTAAAATTATTGCCGTCGGGCCATATCATCAGATCGCCTGCGCCCAGGCCAAGTCCGCTGCGGTGCGTGAGCAGGTCGCGGATCGTGAATTCGCGCGTGACGTAATCGTCATACATTTTAAATTCGGGCAAAAACCGGATCACTTTGTCATCCCACGAAAGTTTGCCTTCGTCCACGAGCATCGCCAGTGCCGCGGCGGTAAATGCTTTGCTGTTCGAGGCAACGCCAAAAAGGGTATGCTCATCGACGGGTTGTCGCGTGTCGATAGATCGTATGCCATAACCTTTGGCATGCACCACCTGGCCATCCTTGACAACCGCCACGGCAATTCCGGGTACGTCAAAGGTTTGGCGCGTTTTTTCAACCAGGGCGTCAATCTGCGGCGTCGTGATTTGGGCGTCGCAAAGGCTTGAAGCCAGTAACGCGATCCATACAAAATGTTTCATATTGGTTGTTTTAGGATAATCGGTTAGAATCCGCGTTGCCTTTTGGCTTCGAATATAAGGATCGCTGCGGCTACAGATACGTTCATCGAGTCGATCTGGCCGTGCATTGGGATGATCACGTTTTGCGTAGCCTCATCGCGCCATTGCTGCGAAAGTCCCGTTGCTTCCGTACCTACGACGATGGCGGTCGGGCCGGTGTAATCCTGTGTGTCGTAAATGATGGAATTTTGTAACGTGGCGCAGTAGAACGAAATGCCGCGCGTTTGCAAAAATCCGATAATTTCCGCAGTGCTTCCCGTGGCGATTTGGTTGGTGAACAAACACCCAACGCTCGAGCGCACCACGTTCGGGTTGTACAAATCGCCGCGCGGATTGGCAATGAGCACTGCATCGAGACCGGCGGCATCGGCTGTACGCAGCAACGCACCGATGTTGCCTGGTTTTTCAGGCGCCTCTGCCACGAGTAGGAGCGGCTTTTCGGACAGTTTTAAATCGGCAAGGGCAAGGGATTTGCTGCGCGCAACGGCAATGATGCCTTCAGTGGTATCGCGGTAAGCGAGCTTTTCATACACTTCTTTGCTGATTTCCAAAAGCGGCGCACGGCCCGGATTCAGTGGCGCCACTTCTGTTTCGGCAATGAGCCCGGGGTAGAACAGCAGCTGTTCGAGCACATAGCCGCCTTGGAGCGCGAGCACAATTTCACGACGGCCTTCGATCAAAAAGGTGCCGGTTTGTTTGCGCGCCTTGCTTTTTTCCTGAAGCTGGACGAGCGATTTGACAATCGGATTCTGGACACTGGTAATTTGTTTCAATGCAATGGATTTCGAGGATACAATATTAGCGATAATTTGGCAAAGTGTAGTGAAGCGGGAAATTGGGTAGGGGAAAACGGTAGATTTTCTGTAGTGGGGTTTGGAAGGGAATGGGTAGCTTTGGTGCAGGGGAGGGTATATGGTGTCACCGAAAAAAAAATCGCGGATTCTCAAATCCGCACCCGCCAACTGACGCCAAACCGCTGACTTTTCCTTAATTTTGCATCAAACGAATCTTATGTTCCACCTTCTGGACATCATCGGCACAATGGCGTTTGCCATGTCAGGGGCGCTAACGGCCATCCACAAAAAACTCGACCCGTTCGGTGTGTTCATCATTGCTTTTGTCACGGCCGTTGGAGGCGGTATGCTGCGCGATGTGCTGATCGGGCAAACACCCGTAAACTGGATGCGCGATGTAAACTATGTGTACGTGATCTGCATCGGATTTGTCGCGGCGATCGCATTCAGAAAAAAACTCGACCGGTTGCGCACATCGCTTTTTTTCTTCGACACCGTCGGGCTTGGCGTCTTTACGCTGATCGGGCTTGAGCGCGGCATCAACGTAGGCTTGCACCCGATTGTCTGTATTGCGCTGGGCACCATGACTGCGTGTTTCGGCGGCGTGCTGCGCGACATTCTGTGCAATGAGATTCCGGTGATTTTCAGACGGCAGATCTACGCCACAATCTGTATCTTTGGCGGAGTGGTGTTCTTTACGCTCAAAAAGCTGCAATTCAATGACGATGCGGTATACATCATTACCTCGCTGATCATCATCTTCATCCGATTGGTCGCCGTGCGCTACAAATGGTCGCTCGCACCGCTGGCCTGATCATTTTTTATAATAAAGATAGCCTTTGAGCGGCGACGGGTAATCCGGATCGTTGAGTTCCAATATATAAAAGTAAGTGCCGTCCGGCGTAGTGCCGTCAAGCGGGATGAATCCTTCGTTGTTGTGCCCGGTCCAGTTGGGTATGTTGTTGTTTCCGGTCCAGACCAAACGTCCCCAGCGGTTGTAAACTGAGAGCTTGTAATGCAAAAAAATGTCGCGCAGCCCGTCGATAAAAAAATCGTCGTTGTAACCGTCGTTGTTGGCCGATATATAATTGTAAACGCGCGGTGGACAATTGCGCGTACGCAGCCAAAATGACGTAATGGCATAACATTCAGGACCGTCGATGCGCACAAAAATCTCGGTCGGGGAGACCGTTGCAGCAAATTCACCGATGTTGCCGATCGCATTTGAACCGCTTTGCGCATCGGTCATCGAAACGTGGAACGAAACGCCATGCGACGGGTTGGTGCGCACCAGATTTTCGTGCCCTGAAAAGTCGTATGTTCCTGCGCCAAGTCCTTCATTGCACGTAAAAACCTCGGGCAACGCGTTGAATTCCGGGACGGCAGGAAAGGTGACCGATATAGAAAAATCGTTGTTGTCCTCTTCGATTTCAAGGATTTCGCCACCGCTGTTTGGATCATCGTCGACAAAAAAGCGCAGTTCGAACGGTTCGGGAACAGTATCGGGAACGGTCACGGTAATTTGCCCCGATTCGCTTCCGCCTATCGGAATCACCTGCGAAGTTTGGGTAGCGGCGAGAAAAACCTCATTGGCATAGACGCCGATCCTGGCCGGGGCGGGCAAAACATCGGTCGAATTGACGTTGTAGACGGTATAGTCGGCAACAATATCCCGCGTGCCGCAAGGCAAGTCAATGTGGTCCACAACAATTGTCGCATCGGGCAACTGGCTGTTGAGCTTGGTCACCACAGTGTTGATCATGACCACGTCCTGCCCCGATGTGAGCCGGATTTCAGCAGAAACATCGCCCACATTGATATAACCCTGAATGTCGTACACGTCCAGGTCCATGTTGTAAAGCGTATTGGAATTGGTAAAACTGTTGGTTCCATTGAACGCATTGTTGAGCGGATTCAGCGGCGGGTTGCCCACCAGTATGCCGTTGATGCGCAGCGTTTCATTGTTCGCGATCAGCCGGTCGCCTTCCCAGGCCACAAATCCGATCTTGGCGCCCTGGTTATCGATCACGTTGAGGTTGTCCAGGGTAATGGTCAGCTCGGTCGGGACACCTTGCAAACCGTCGTAAACGTTGACCTGGTTAATCGGCAGCGCGGCATTCTCATAGACCACGACAATGGCCCAGCCCGCAAAATTGGTCGCATTGCCGCAATAGCTCACGTTCGGGGTCAAAAATGCGGATATGTCCAGATCCGATAAAAGGTAGTTGCCGTTCCCGGTGGCCGCAACTTGCTGGGTCACGTCTTTAAAGGCGCTGAAATAAGGAAGGCTTGCGGTGTTCGAAATATGCGAGAATGTGCGGTCCGGCGTAATATCGGTGCCGTTGAGCCTGACGTTGAAATCCCCTGTTCCGGATCCGGCCCAATACAAATAGGCCTTGGTAATGACATCGCCGGGGCCCAGGTTCAAAGCGGCCGAAGATTGCGTAAAGGTCTGGCACGGAAAGCCCGCCCCATTCTCATTCGGGTTGAGCGTATTGCCAAAAAACAAAAAATCATACCGGCCGTTGAATTGCTCGTATAGCGTGACCTGCTGCGCCCAACTGCACATCGGGGCCAGCAAAAACGCAATAAATAAAAGGTTTTGTAGTTTTGTTTTCACTCAAAGAACACTTTTGCGGCTTAAAGTTAAGCATTAAAACCTTTCCGATGGCAATTTTTGGACAAGGCTGCGTGTTCGGAAATATTTGTGTAATTTTCGGGGGTCTAAAACAGGTACGTGAAAAACTATACGGTCAGAACATACGGCGCGTCAGATCGGACGCTTTGGGACACTTTCGTGCGCGGAGCCAAAAATGCCACTTTTTTATTTGAGCGCGGATTTATGGAATATCATTCGGACCGGTTCAAGGACCACTCGCTGCTTGTTTTCGACGCGCAAACGCTGGTAGCGGTTCTGCCTGCCAATATCAGCGGCGCGGTTTTACATTCGCATCAGGGCCTGACCTATGGCGGGTTGGTCATCGGGCCAAATACGAAGGTTGCAGGCGTCATTGCGATGACCTATCATTTATTGCGATTTTTGAACGCGTCAGGCATTGACAAGCTCAGCGTCAAAATGATCCCGCCTATTTATTGCGATTATTTTTCGGACGAATGGGCCTATGCCTTGTTCCTGGTCAACGCGCAGCTGACGCGCCGTGATTGCCTGTCGGTGCTGGATTTGCGCAAGCCGTATACACTCACCAAAACGCGCAGGCAGGGCGTTCGGCGCGGTATCAAAAATGGGCTTACGATTCGCGAAGAGACTGATTTTACCCGATTCTGGAACGAAATCCTGATCCCGAACATGCGTGCCCGGCACGACGTGGCCCCGGTGCACAGCCTTTCTGAAATAGAACGTCTGCATCAGTTGTTTCCGCACAATATCCGGCAGTTCAACGTTTACCAGGCCAACCAGATCGTGGGCGGCACCACCATTTTTGTAACGCGAAACGTTTTGCATCCGCAGTATATTTCAGGCCAGTCGGGTAAAAATGAGCTCGGCACGCTTGATTTTTTGTACCACCACCTGATCACAGAGAAGTTTGGCGAAATGCCGTATTTTGATTTCGGCATATCGAACGAATCCAATGGCCGGAAGCTCAACCAGGGATTGGTGTTCTGGAAGGAGAGCTTTGGAACGGCCACCGTGACCCAGGATTTTTATGAAGTAGATACCGCCGGCTTTATGCTGCTCGAAAATGTATTGATATGATCAGTTTTCTCGATTTACAAGCTGTAAACGCCCCTTATTACGAAGATTTTCAAGCCAAGTTCAAGGAAGTTTCCGATAAGGGCTGGTATATTCTCGGCAATGAAGTCACGCGCTTCGAATCTGATTTTGCAGCCTATTGCGGCACCAAACATGCCATTGGCGTCGGCAACGGGCTTGAAGCGCTCGTTTTGATCCTGCGGTCTTACCTGGAACTTGGGAAACTGCAACCCGGCGACGAGGTTATTGTAGCTGCCAATACGTATATCGCAAGCATTCTGGCCATTCTCCAAACGGGCCTCAAGCCGGTGCTGGTCGAACCCGATATCAGGACGTACAACCTGAGCCCGGACCTGGTCATCGCCAATTTATCCCCGCGCACCCGTGCGATCATGGCCGTCCATTTGTACGGGCAATTGTGCGACATGGACAAATTGGCGCGCATTGCAAAGCAACACGATTTACTGCTGATCGAAGATGCGGCGCAGGCCCATGGAACGGCCGATGCCAACGGAGCCAGGTCCGGGAATTTGTCCGATGCGGCCGGATTTAGTTTTTATCCGGGCAAGAACCTCGGCGCCCTTGGAGACGCCGGCGCGGTAACCACCAATGACGACGAACTGGCCGCCATGGTACGCTCGCTGCGCAACTACGGATCGGAGCACAAATATTACAACGACCACATCGGGTACAACAGCAGGCTCGATGAGTTACAGGCCGCATTCCTCGGGATTAAATTGCCGCACCTGGATCGGGAAAATGATCGCCGAAAGCAAATCGCACTGCACTATTTGTCCGGGATCGCGCACCCGCGCATCACCCTGCCGTATTACGACGGATCGGCAAACCATAACTTTCACCTGTTTGTGATACGCACCGACGACCGCCAGGATCTACAGCAGTACCTTTTGAAACACGGCATTCAGTCGATGATCCATTATCCCGTGCCGCCACACAAGCAAAAAGCGATGCGCCACTGGAATGACTTTTCTTTTCCGGTCACAGAGAAGATCCACCGCGAGGTGCTGAGCCTTCCGATGAGTCCTGTACTGGGCGATGAACACGTAAGCTGTGTTGTTGAAGCTCTCAATGCCTACCGCTGATGTCGGATCGTTCCACATACAAACAGGTGTTGAAAGCCACCTCCATTTTTGGCGGCGTGCAGGTTTTTGGGATCCTGATCTCGATTTTGCGTTCCAAAGCCATCGCCCTGCTTGTCGGGCCGGCAGGCGTTGGCATTGCCGGTCTGTTTAACGGCGTATTGTCGCTGATGGGCGTGCTGAGTGGTATGGGGTTGGAAACCAGTGCGGTCAAGCGCATTTCAGCCGCATCGGATGATGACCTGGTGCGCGAAGTGAGCGTTCTGCAACGCATGGTTTGGATTACCGGATGCGCCGGTGCATTGGCTTGCGCGGTTTGTTCACCGATACTGAGCCGCGTGACATTCGGGAATCAAGACTACACCATAGGATTTATATGGCTCGGACTGGCTGTTTTACTCAAACAACTTACCGTCGGGCAGTTGGCTTTGTTGCAAGGATTGCGCAAAATCAGCGGCCTTGCCCGGGCCAATATGTGGGGTAGTTTTCTAGGATTGCTGTTTACGGTTCCGATGTATTATTGGTTTGGGATCCGCGCGATTGTGCCGGCCATTCTCGTGTCGCTTTTGATCGCATACGGATGCAATGCATTTTATGCTTCGCGAGTGCGCGTGCGGCGACTTGATCTCACCTGGTCCCAGACCTTCGTACATGCCAAACCGATGGTAAAGCTGGGATTGTCGCTAAGCTTTATATCGGTCCTGACCACGCTTACGGCGTATGTGTTGCAGGTTTACATCAGCCATACAGGCGGTTTGGCACAGGTTGGGCTTTTTGCCGCCGGTTTCGCAATCCTGAATTCATACGTCGGGATGGTCTTTAACGCGATGGCGACGGATTATTTTCCGCGGCTATCGGCCATTTGCCATGATCCGGTGCAACTCCGGTCCGCAGTGGGCCAGCAGGCTTTCGTCTCGGTGTTGATCCTGACGCCTGTGATTGTAATTTTCCTGGCCTGCGCCCCTTTGGTCGTAAGCGCGCTCTACTCGGATTCCTTTTTGCCTGTTGTCGGATTGTTGCGTTGGGGCGTGCTTGGGATGCTTTTCAAAGCCGTGTCTTGGGCCATTGGATATGTCCTTATCGCCAGGAATGATTCGCGGCTGTTCATGACAACTTCCATAGTGTTCAATTCCGCATTTTTAGCCCTTAACATTGCCGGATATCATTACTACGGATTGGAAGGGCTGGGCATGACAATGTTGTTCAATTATTTTGTGCACCTTGCCGTACTCAGCGTGATCGCGCGCGCGCGTTACAGCGTGTTCTTTGACCGTGAATTCCTCAAAATTTACTTGGTGTGCGTATTGTTGTGCGCCGGTGGCTTTTTATTTACTTATATTGCGAACCCGTATCTGAAGGCGGGGCTTATGGCGCTCACGGCTTTACTGTCGCTGATGTTCAGCTCGTACCAAATCAATAAAAAAATCCGTTTGACCGACACAATCAAAAACTTGAAAACCAAATGGAAGCGTTAAGAAAGATTTACCGCAGGACGCGGTACAAAACAGCATTGTACGCATCGGTCAATTGGCCCAAAACGCTTTATTTCAATTTTCGGATGTTCCCGTTTTCGACCGCCGTGGTATTGCCTGTAGTGTTTTTCGGACGTGTGAAATTTCACCAGCTTACCGGAAAAATCGTCATCAATGGTCCCGTTTCGCGCGGGCTGATGGGATTCGGGCAAAAGTTCGAAAAACAAAAGCGCAGCAAAGGCACGGCCGAATTTTCACTCGAGGGCAAGCTGATTCTCAACGGCCCGGTACACATGGCCAAAGACGTTTTTTTTCACGTCGGGCCGGGAGCGGTGTGTGAATTCGGCTACATGTCCGCGTTGGGGTCGGATGTAAAATTGATTTGTTCGCAGCAGATAAAAATCGGGGATTGGTCCGGTATTGGCTACGAATCGCAGGTTATCGACACCAATGCACATCCGATGAAAAACACGCAAACCGGCCAGCGTTATCCCATGTCGGGCCCCATCATTATCGGCTCGCACAACGCCGTTTCCAATCGCGTTTCGATCATGCCATTTACGCAAACGCCCGATTTTTGCGTCATTGCGTCCAACACGCTTTGTACCAAAGATTACACTTCATTGGGCCGGAATATCCTGATCGGCGGCATCCCTGCAAAACTGCTGAAACACGATTACGCGCGCGATTGGGAGTACGAAAAGCCATTGTTGATGCAGTACAAGGTGCTGAAGTGGTAATCAGATTTTTTTGTAGAAAACGGCAGGATTCCCAAACCACACTTCATTGTCCGGAACATCTTTGTTGATAAACGACATCGATCCCAAAACACTATTGTCCCCGATGCGGATGCCGTGCTGCAACACGCAATTGGTTCCGATGAACACATTTTCGCCAATGTGCGCGCCGCCGATTTGATTCATCTCCGTATTGACGTTGTTGGTCATGGTTTTTGGACTGATGTACGTGTTGTTCCCGATGCGGACGCCGCGCGCAATAATGCTGTCATAACGGATCGTGACATTGTTGCCGATCACGCAATTCCCGGACGAGGACACCTTGGAGTCGATGTAGCAATTCTCGCCCACAACAGTTCCTTTGCGCAGTTCGACATAACTTTTTACAATCGTATTGTCGCCAATCACTACATCGTCTTCGATGATGCAAAAATGCCCTATCTGTACGTTTTTTCCGATAATTGCCGTAGGCGAAATGATGTTGGTATCCATAATAAGTTGAGAAGTCGTGCCGAAGATACGGTTTTTTAAGCGTTTTTTCGTTTTTTTTATCGCACCAGGCAACAATCCGGTGCGAACGATTGTCCATCGGCCCGGCGCCGGGTCAGCGTATACCGATTCTGGATTTCGCAGTGTCGTTTGCCGCTCCTTTTTAATATCTTTGGCCCGAAAGACGGTCGTTCCATAACGACTCCAAACCGAATCCGTATGCAGCCCCATCTCATTGCCTTGCCCAAAGCCACCGATCCGAATGGCAACTACGCCATCATCGAAAGCAACACGCTGCCGTTTGCGGTTAAACGCGTATATTATTTGTACGATGTGCCGAGCGGTGCTGAACGGGGCGGCCACAGCCATATTGCGCAACAGGAATTCCTTGTGGCCGTTTCCGGAAGCTTTGACGTGATTTTAACCGACGGGCGACAATCGGTTACCGTGACGCTCAACAAACCCGATACCGGCCTGCTGATCGGGATTCATACCTGGCGCGAGCTCAATAATTTTTCGTCCGGCGCAGTGTGCCTGGTCATGAATTCCGATTTGTTCGATGAAGCCGATTACATCCGCCATTACGACGAATACCTCCGGTCGCAGGGGCTTTGATCGGTCAAAAAAAATTCGTCTGGCACGCAATCCGGTCGCAGGTACGCTGCGCGCTGCCGTTATCGGAACATTCTGGCTTAAAATTTAGCAAAACATTGGCAGCACAACGCCCGATCTTGTCTTAATTTTAGAACTTATGGAATCCGTATTGACCCAAATTACGATGTTCGCCGATCAGGCCCACGGCACGCAAATGCGCAAATATTCGCCCGATCGCTATATTGTGCATCCCGTTCGCGTGATGGCTATCGTCCGGCAGTACGACCAACGTTTGCCGTTGCTGGCCGCCGCCTTGTTGCACGATGTAATCGAAGATACGCCGGTATCGCCCGGGCAAATGCGCGAATTTTTACTCACGGTCATGGATCCGAAGCACGCGCAGCAAACCCTCGGATTGGTCATCGAACTGACCGATGTTTTTACCAAAGCCGACTATCCGCAATGGAACCGCCGCGTCCGCAAGGACAAAGAACTTGCCCGGGTCTTAACCACGAGCCCGGATGCGCAAACGGTCAAATACGCCGACATTCTCGACAATTCCCGTGAAATTGCCGCAAGCGACCCTAATTTTGCACCGCGTTACCTGCGCGAATGTCTTGCGATCCTGGAACGTGCCGACAAAGGCCACCGGCAGTTGCGCGAAACGGCTTTGCATACGGTAAGGGTTGCGTTGGCCGTTGTGGGGAAGGGTTGAGGAAGGTTTAAAGTTTAACGTTGCGTTCGTTTGACGTTTGATTATTAAGTTTAAGGTTTAAAGTTTAAGGTTGCGTTCGTTCGACGTTCGACGTTCGACTATTAAGTTTAAAGTTTAAAGTTTAAAGTTTAACGTTGCGTTCGTTCGACGTTCGACATTCGATGTTCGACTATTAAGTTTAAAGTTTAACGTTGCGTTCGTTCGACATTCGACATTCGACGTTCGACGTTCCACCTTCGACTCTCAAGTCAAATTCCGTCTGATTGCCCCGATTTCCCGCTTAAGCTCCACAAACATTCCATATACATCTTCCGGTTGGCGCGAGGGTTTTTTGTCATCACGCCCGATGTGTGCAACATATTCCCATATTTCCAGAATGTCCGACAACTTGATCTGGTAGGGGCTGTAATTCACGTTATCGGGTTCTACCGTAAGGGAATCAGCATGGTGCTCGGCGAGCCGTTTATAGGTAATACCTTCACTGGTGGTGACCAATATGTAGGTTTTGTCTTTTCTGATTTCGCCTAAATTTTCAACATAACGGCCTACTATAAAACTTTGGTCGTCATGCGGCGGCATCGAATCCCCGCCTACGGGAAACGCGCGGTGTTTGCCCGGGCCCAGGAATGGCAAGGCGATCTGCTGCAAATTTTCGATGTATTCCGGATCGCTGTACCCCGTCAGGTATCCTGCCCGGGCTTTGTGCGGCACAATTTCGATCAGATCGTTGCCGTGCGAATCTACCGCAATGGGCAGCACGATGCGGTTGTCTTCGAGCAGCAGCAATTCCTCTATATTGTATTTGCGGATGTCCACCGAGAGCAGCAAGTCGATGCTCACGCCAAAATGCCGCGCAATTTTCTTGAGCAATTCATACGGCGGTTCGGATTTCCCACTTTCATACGGTTCATACCTGCCGCGCTTGATGGTCAGGCTTTCGGCGGTTTGCTGCTGGCTTTCTTTGCGGGTTTCGCGCAGGTAACGGAGGTTGTCTGAAAAAAGCGACATGTGTTAATGTTGAAAATTACAACAACAAAAATAAGTAATTTTGTTGAATATAACAACAATTAACTGAAAATCAATTCCGATGCTTGCCAATGCCCACAAAAGAGCGATTGTCCAACAACTCCAATCCCGGATCAATGCGATGCAGGGACTCGGCAAATCCCCCGCTGCTGCGGCGTCAAAAGATTTTGCCCCATTTGACGCGGCATTTCCGGAACACGTCTTTCCACGTGGCGTGGTACATGAATTCATCAGCCATGAACCCGCAGAGGCTGCTTCCACGCACGGGTTTATTGCGGCCTTGTCGGGAAAACTGCTTTCACAAGGCGGGCTTTGCCTGTGGATTACCGGAGCAAGGGAAGTTTTTGCGGGCGGGCTATCAGCATTTGGATTACCGCCGGACCGCATCGTTTTCGCAGGGGCGCGCCAACCCAAAGAATTGTTGTGGATCGTAGAAGAAGCGCTCAAATGTGACGCGCTCGCAGTGGTCATTGCCCAGATCAATACGCTTGGGTTTACGGAATCCCGACGGTTGCAGCTCGCCGTGGAACGCAGTGGTGTAACGGGTTTCATCCATCGTTTTCGCCCTTTTTCCGCCAATGCGCTCGCGTGTACTACCCGATGGCATATTGCTCCGCTGCCGAGCCATACCGATGACGGATTACCGGGCGTCGGACACAGCCGATGGCGCGTCGAGTTGGCCAAAGTTAAAAATGGCAGACCGTTTACATGGCAAATTTGTTGGGTTGCAGGAAGTTTTATAGAAACGCCGGATCTGGCCGATAGTCAGGTACTGCCGCAAAGTCACGCAGGATAATGGCACGATATGTTTACATTGCATTCCCGCATCTGCTTGCAGAATATACGATGCGGAAGAACCCCGGATTTCGCGGGATGCCTTTGGCGTGGGCCTCCCCGGACCGCGGCCGCATGGTCATTGATTCTGTCAGTTCCGACGCGCACCGTAAAGGCATCCGGGCAGGGATGGTGCTGGCCGATTGCCAGGCGTTGTATCCGGAATTACAGATGGTGGAAACAGAGACCGGACGCAAAGAAAAATTATTGCGCGCCCTGGCCCAATGGTGTATCGGGTACACGCCATTTGTTGCCATTGACGAGGAAGGATTGATTTTGGACGCGGACGGTTGCACCCATTTGTGGAAAGGTGAGCGCAGCTATCTTGAGCACATCCGCGACCGCCTTGCCGCCTATGGATATACGGTCCGGATTGCGATGGCCGATACCATCGGGATGGCGTGGGCAATGGCGCATTTTGGAAAACCGCTTCATATTATTGCCCCTGGCCGGCAACGGGAGACATTGCGGCAATTGCCCGCGGCCGCGCTGCGTCTGGACCCTGATGTTTTGGAACGGTTGCGCAAACTGGGATTGCATCATATCGTAAGTTTTATGGACATGCCCCGCAGCGTATTGCGACGGCGGTTTGGTACTTCGTTGTCATTCCGGCTCGATCAGGCTTTGGGCCATGAAGTGGAGTGGGTAATTCCAATTGTGCCTATCGAACCTTACCAGGAGCGTATTTACAGCACGGAACCCATCGCTACGGCCACCGGTATTTCCATTGCGCTCGAGCAATTGCTCAGTCAATTGTGCACGCGGTTACGGGCCGAATCAGCGGGGTTGCGGCATGCTGTACTTAAGGCTTATCGCGTGGATGGCGATATCCAGCAAATTGAAATCGGGACGGGGCAGCCTTCATGCGATCCGGTTCATTTGTTTGGTTTGTTCGCACACAAGATTGCAAAGTTAGAACCCGCGCTTGGCTTTGAAGTTTTTGTATTGGAGGCGCCCAAGGTCGAGCCGTTGATCGCAGAACAACCTACCATGTGGGCCGTATCGGGTACAAACGATAAAAAAATTGCCGAATTACTCGACCGCATCACTGCTAGAAGCGGCCCGGGGCAAGTACGGCGCTACCTTCCCGTGGAGCACCATTGGCCCGAAACTTCGGTCAAAGAGGCTACACCCTTGTGGGAAAAGCCGTCCGCGTCCTGGCGTAAAGACCAGCCCCGACCTGTAGTATTGCTGCCCTGTCCGCAAGCCATTGAGGTGACGGCTGCCTTGCCAGACAATCCGCCCATGCTGTTTAGGTATAAGAATAAAGTACATGCCATTTCCAAATCGGACGGCCCTGAACGCATCGAACAGCCTTGGTGGTGTGCCGACGGGCTTTACCGCGATTATTACTGCGTAGAGGATGACCAGGGCGCGCGTTATTGGGTTTTCCGGTCCGGGCCTTACGAAAAAGGACAACCGCAATGGTTTTTACACGGCTATTTTGCATGAGGTATACAGAATTACAGGTCACGACCAACTTCAGCTTCCTGCGCGGAGGCTCGCATCCCGGGGAATTGGTGCAACAGGCTGCGTTGCTCGGCTATGACCGCATCGCCATTACGGATTGCAACACATTGGCCGGTGTGGTCAGGGCACATATCGAAGCGCGCAAGATCGAATCTGGATTCCGCATCATCGTGGGATGTGCGCTTGAACTGCTCGACGGGCCGCCTTTGCTGGCTTTTCCTACCGATAAGGCATCGTACGCGCGATTATCTGCCTTGCTGTCATTGGGAAACAGTCGGGCACAGAAGGGGCAATGCCATTTGTACCGCGCCGATGTTTTCGACCATGCCCAGGGATTGCAGTTCATCGCCGTAGCACCGCCATCGCTCAATGAGTCCTTCGATTTTGAGCCATCGTTCCGCGAAGCATTGGCCTTTTATAAATGGCGTTTGGGCAATGCGCTTTACCTTGGGATCAACCGTTCCTATCAAGCCAGCGACAACAAGCGCATGCATCGGCTGATACAACTTTCACAAGCGTTGGACATTCCGCTTGCCGCCACCAATGACGTGCATTACCACATCCCAGCGCGTCGGCCGCTGCAGGACGTGCTGACGTGTATCCGCGAGAAATGCACCATCCATAGCGCAGGATTCCGCTTGCACCAGAATGCCGAGCGCTATCTCAAGCCGGTTGAAGAAATGATGCGTTTGTTCCAGCGGTGTCCGGATGCGCTCCACAATGCCCAAAAGATTGCCGACGCCTGCCAATTTTCGCTCGACAGTCTGCAGTACGTCTACCCTGAGGAAATCACCACAAACGGGCGCACGCCACAGCAGGAGCTCGAATTGCTGGCCTGGCAGGGCGCGCGTGAAAAATTCAACGGCGATATCCCGGCGCACATCGAACAAGCCATACGGTATGAGCTCGAATTCATGGAGCGAAAAGACTATGCAGCCTATTTCCTGACGGTGTACGATTTTGTAAAATTTGCGCGCAGCCGTGATATTTTATGCCAGGGACGGGGATCGGCGGCCAATTCGGTAGTGTGCTATTGTTTGGGGATCACCTCTGTAGATCCGTCCAAATTCAAGTTGCTGTTTGCGCGTTTTATGTCCGATGCGCGCGATGAACCGCCTGACATCGACGTGGATTTCGAACACGAACGACGCGAGGAAGTCATCCAGTATATCTATGAAAAATACGGACGCGACCGGGCTGCCATTGTCGCTACGGTGACGCAGGTGCATTGGAAAGGCGCGATTCGCGATGTGGCCAAAGCCATGGGATTGTCTGCCGATGTGGTCGATAAGATGGCCGGGACGATATGGGAATTCAAAGACGAACTCGACCAGGAGCGCATTACCTCCGAAGGGTTTAACCTGTCGGATCCCTACCTGCTTAAAATTATCGAAATAACACGGCAGTACGTAGGATTTCCGCGGCAATTCGGCCAGCATACGGGCGGATTTGTGATCACGCGGGGCAAGTTGTCGGATTTATGTCCGACGTTCAACGCACGCATGGATGGCCGCACCAACATTGAGTGGAACAAGGACGACATCGAAGCCCTCGGATTTCTCAAAGTAGATGTGCTTGCCCTGGGAATGCTTACCTGTATCCGGAAATGCCTGGCATTGGTCGAAAAACACTATGGGCAAAAATGGACATTGGCCGAGATCAATAAACGCGAAGATCCCCAGGTTTACGACATGATCCAGCAAGCCGATACCCTGGGCGTGTTCCAGATTGAAAGCCGCGCACAAATGTCGATGTTGCCGCGGCTCAAGCCCAAATGTTTTTACGATCTGGTCATCGAAGTAGCCATTGTGCGGCCCGGACCGATACAGGGCGATATGGTGCATCCGTACCTTAAACGGCGCGCAAATCCGCATTTGGTGGAATATCCGTCAGAAGATTTGAAGGAAATCCTCGGGCGTACGCTTGGCGTTCCTTTATTTCAGGAGCAAGCCATGGAAATCGCGATCGTTGCGGCCGGATTTACGCCCGCCGAAGCCGATGGGTTGCGCCGCAGCATGGCCACGTTCAAAGCCAGGGGCAAGGTCAGCGAATGGCACCGCAAACTCGTCAGCGGAATGATCGGCAACGGGTATGATGAGGCCTTTGCCGAACGCGTATTCAAACAGCTCGAAGGATTTGGCTCCTATGGATTTCCGGAAAGCCACGCAGCCAGTTTTGCGCTGCTGGTGTATGTTTCGGCATGGATCAAATGCCATTATCCGGATGTGTTTGCCGCGGGTTTGCTCAACAGCATGCCGATGGGATTTTACCAACCCGCGCAAATTGTGATCGATGCCCGCAAACACGGGATCAGGGTATTACCGGTAGATATCAATGATTCGCAGTGGGACCATACGCTCGAGCCTTGCGGGGAAAACAGGCATGCCTTGCGGCTCGGGTTTCGACAGATCAAAGGCATTCAGGCTGATGAGGTAGCGTTGCTGATGGCCGCGCGCGGATCGGGATTCAAGGCGATCCATTTGTTGCTTGCAGCCGGAATTTCGGTGGCTACATTGGAAAAACTGGCCGATGCCGACGCGTTCCGGTCCATCGGATATGACCGCCGGCAGGCATTATGGGAAATTTCGGCATTGTCCGACAGCCCGACCGGAATGTTCGCCGGAGCGCCTTCGCCGAGCCTTTCCGAGCCCCAGTTTGTATTGCCATTGCTGACTGAAGCGGCCCATGTGGTAGAAGATTATGCGGCCACAGGATTGTCCATCAAGGCGCATCCGGTAAGTTTTGTGCGCGCATCGCTCGATCGTTTGCGCGTGACCCCGACAGCAGATTTGGCGCAATTGCGCAACGGGGACATGGTCAAGGTAGCCGGACTGATTACCGTAAGACAGCGCCCGGGGACGGCCAAAGGCGTTTTGTTCATCACCATTGAGGACGAATCGGGGTTTGCCAATATTGTGGTGTGGGACCAGGTTTTCCAGAAATACCGTCGCGATATTGTGCAGGCACGGCTGCTGCTCATCGAAGGCAAAGTCCAGATCGAGGGTCAGGTAATCCACGTGGTGGCCAACGGATGCTACAATTTGTCCCAATTATTGCGCTCAATGACCCACCAGCGCGATGCCGAACCTGCCGTAGCCACGTTGTCGCGGGCCGATGAAAAAGACCCTGAGGCCATATTTTACAAAGGACGGAACTTCAGGTAAGGTATTTAATGTACCGAAGCCGGTTCGCGGTGAGACAATGCTTCGAGTACCATCGACGCCGCGGCCTCTATGGCCTGGTCGACGATCGCATCGGGAGTGCCTTTGAATTCGAAGCGCCGTGCGATCGGCATTTCTTTCACTAAGATGTGGATAAAAATCGTCCCGACAGGTTTTTCGGGCGTTTCGCTGCCACCGGGCGTGGTCAGTCCGGTCAATGCCACGACCACATCGGATGGGGTGCGCTGCCGGAAGTGGGTTGCCATGGCGCGCGTGACCTCTGCCGATTCTGCCGTATGGCGCTCAATGAGATCGTGCGGGATTCCAAGCGACTCCTCTTTCATGCACTGGTGGTAGCACACCATGCCCCCGAGCACGATTTGTCCCGAATCCGGCACGGTCGCAAATGCATAACACATTTTTCCGGCCGAGGCGCTCTCGACAAACGCAATGGTCCATTTTTTTTCTAAAAGTGCGCGTACGCACTTGCTCACCAATGAAGCCATTGTCAGGTGTTTTTTGGATTTTGCCCGAGCCACTGTTCGACACGGTCTGCATCGGTACTTCCTGTTGCGGCAATGGCCTCGGCGAGTTGTTCTCTGGTGACGCCGAATTTTTCGTTCCGGTAACGCGCTTCGTAATCTTCATTCTGGTTGATTTGATTGCGGTCGCGAAAATCGCGTTTTTGCTTATCGTCTGACATGGCTGAAACTTTAAAGTTGATATGTAAAAGTAGATGCGCCCGAAGTGGGTTTTTTACAGTATTTATTGTAAAAATTACATTTATCGGCGTTGCAACTGTTGGTAATTTACAGTAAAGAACAGCGCCGGGCAAGAATGATTTACACGCCTTTTGGAAAAGGATTGCGTCTGTTGCAAAAAGGAGCAATAAACTTGGTATTCCTGTCTGTAATTTACGAAATTAGGGGCAAGTTCACGACAAAAACCAACATTTAAAAGATGACCACACGACCAGAGGAAATAACGTCCAGATTTTTGGACGAACTTGATCGGCATTTGCACGATATTATCGGGCAAAACCGATATTTATTTTGAAATACAGGATTTCGCCGGCATTTTGCACATTCACCCGACCCATCTGAGCAACACCATCCAATAGACGACGGGAAAATCACCGTGTGATCTCGGCCACGAAAAGACAATTGCCGTTGCCAAAAAATTGTTGGAAAATCCCGAGCTCACGATTTCAGAGGTAGCTTACAAACTCACCTATGAACCAACCAATTTTACAAAATATTTTAAAAAACATACCGGCATCACCCCGTCGGCATATAGAAAAACCAAAACAAACTAAAGTTCTGAAACACTCACCATAAAAAAAGTTTTATCGCATTTTAACTTTGCTTCTAAAACAACAAAGAAAATGAGAAACTTAAAAGGCAAAATTGCCATTGTAACAGGCTCATCGCGCGGACTTGGCAAAACGGTTGCAAAACTTTTGGCCTTTAATGGTGCGCGCGTAGTGATCAATTATGCCGCTGATAAGGACCAAGCGCAAAAGGTCGTTTCTGAAATCACCGCGTCGGGCGGGCACGCATACGCCATTGAGGCCGATGTCAGGAATCCTGCAGAAATGGCAAAACTCTTTGATCGAACGATCGAAAAATTTGGAAAAATCGACATTGTAATCAACAATGCGGGAATTATGATTACCAAATTCATAAAAGACACCTCTGAAGAAGATTTTGACCGCACCTTTTCAATAAACACCAAAAGCGTTTTCTTTTCCATGAAGGAATCGGCTGCGAAAATGGCTGATCATGGACGAATCATCAATATTTCAAGTTCTGTTACCAGAGTGATGTTCCCTGCTTACGGCGTGTATGCTGCCTCCAAAGCGGCGGTTGAGCAAATGACCAGGGTATTTGCCAAAGAAATCGGAAGCAGAGGAATTACGGCCAATACCATTTCGCCCGGCCCGATCAATACAGCACTTTTTTTAAAGGGAAAGACCGATGAAGCCATTGGGCGCATAGCCGGTTTGAGCGCATTTAACAGAATCGCCGAAACGGACGATATCGCACCGCTTGTTTTATTTCTGGCAAGCGATGAATCGCACTGGATCACAGGGCAAAATTTTGGCATCAATGGGGGCATGGCTTAAAAATACGGTCGCCGGTCAGCTGCCGGAACCGCCGTTTTTTAGATCGCCCGGAAGTCGCTATTTCTTCAAGGAACGCTGTTTTTGCCAAAGAGATGGCCATTTGCGTTGCATGCAGCGGATTTTTGACTAAATTTGGGTATCTTAAATACCACAAAGATGATCAGACTTTATCCGCAAGAAGAATTCAGAGAAGTCAAAATAGAATTTCCTACAGTTTATCGCTACGCCATTTCAAACCGCGCCAGAATTATCGGTTTTACAAATTCGATTGAAGACGGGAAATTGCTTAATGGCAGCTATTCGCAAGGCTACAAGACCCTTCGGTTCAACACCAAAAACAGCGAGGGAAAATGGGTGGGCAAAACCCTTTTCGTTTACAAGCTTGTGGCCGAGCTGTTTGTGCCAAAGCCGTCCGAGGAAAACATTTATGTCATCCATCTCGATTATTCCCGCGACAACGACATGGTGTCAAACCTGCGATGGGCAACCAAAGAAGAAGCGCAGGAGCACCGCCGAAAAAACCCAAATGTGATCAACATCGGCGCAAAAGTCAGGGCATACAAGCTCCAGGCCGACGGCAGAAAATTGACTTCAACAAAAGTAATGCACCTGAAAAAGTTGCTGAACGATCCGGACAGAAAAACGCGGATCAAAATGCTGGCCAAGCAATTTGGCATCAGCGAAATGCAGATCAGCAGGATAAGAAGAGGGGAGAATTGGGGCCATATCAAAGTGTAGCACCCTCATGGCCAAACGGGCTGATTGGATAAAAGGCAAATCCAAGCTAAGGACATCTTGTAATTGGGGCAAATGTCTTTGCGTTTTGTCTTCACACTTTCGGCGAACCCATGCTTTAAAATCCCGAATCCGTTGTTTTTAATGTTGACCTGCACATCTAAAGATCGGTAACAGAGAAATCGGTTCTTTATCCGGGATACCTTTAGCGTTATCGTACGATGATCTTAGCGGTCGCCGACCCGGATACTGATGTTGTCGTTACCAAATATATTCCGGATTTAAGCGCAGTCACATCGACCGACGCAGGGCTCGTAATATCCTGGACGGCGTATGTTTTTTCGCCGACAGATTCGAGATGGAAATCGAGAAAGGCCTATTGTCGTCCCGGACAACAGAAAACTGGTTTGTGGCCGGACTAGGTACAGGCGCGTGGCGACGTGCTGCCGTTCCATAATGCCCAACAATCCCGTTTCATTCTTGTGGATCGCGCGATCACATCCGAGGGCAAAATCCGCGCGTTTTGCAAACGCTGTTTTTGAGGCGTATCGAGAGGGATTATTTCATGATCCCGTTTGGAGTATCCTGGGCAAAAAAACCGCCGCGTTTTGCAAACGCTGGTTTTTTTTTGGAGCGCCGCTTACAAAAGCCTGGCGGCTTTCGACGCGGCGCTCCAAAAAAAAACCGAAAGCATTCACTTTCGGTTTTGTTTGCGGAGGAAGAGGGATTCGAACCCCCGGACCTGTTACAGTCAACAGTTTTCAAGACTGCCGCAATCGACCACTCTGCCATTCCTCCAATAAGTCGGTGCTGTTGGGTTTCTCCGTTAGCGGTTGCAAATATAGCAACCTTTTTGATTTTGCAAAAACTATTTTTGTAAAAAATAGATTTTATTTGGCGGCTTTTTTTAACCGGCTCATTGCGTTGGGATTAGGTTGGGGGTCAGTAATCCGGGTACGGGCGAGCGAAAAAGATACCATGAACATTTTAGCCCGGGTAGCGGTTGCTCATGGCGTCGGCTGTTTGCGCAATTGCTGCAGTTGCGATTCGAGCATGGCTTGTTCGATGGCGAGCAATTCCTTTTTATGTTGGTATTCAACCACGGTAGCCGACCAATCCACATGGCTTTTTTTGATGCGCAGCTGAAAAGCCGGGCCAGAAACCTGTGTTGTTTTTGCGTGTTGTCGTGCGTCCAGGAATTCCGCGAGCCGCAAGCGCCGCTGTTGTGCCAGAAGTTTCCTGGCCGCTTTTGCCATTTCGCGTTCGAGCCGCAGCCGCTGGAATTCGTTCTCGCGCAGCAGGTGCTCCAGATGCTCGGGATTCGCGCGTAACGCCGCGGGTTTGGCCTGGGGCGTGTTCATGTGTTGCAGAATTTCGGCCAGCAGCAGCGTGGCGCGCAGTGGCAGCTCGCGCTTACCGAGTTCATACAACGAAAGAAGGCTGCGGCTTACCCCGAGCAGCATCGCCATCTCGTGTTGGGTAAGCCCAAGCAGGGAACTGATGGCGGTTTGATTTTTCATCGTGTGGGAATTGTAGCAATTTTGGCGATTCAAATATTTTGCCACAAATGTTGTAGCAATTTTTTTGCTTTAGTTTTTTTGCTACAGCCAAAAAAGATTAATGGCGCTTGTCCGTTTGGAACTGTGTTGTAACAATTCGTCTGAACTTTTAAATCCGCTACCCACCCCGCTCACAAAAATTTCCCATACACCAACAACTTCACCTCATTTTCCAACATTTCTTTTTCGTACGCAAGCCCCAACTTTTCAATCAGTTTGATCGAACCCGTATTGTGCGGAACGGTGATGGCCACAACCTTTTTGCAAACGCCCGCCTGCGCAATGCGGTCAAGATAGGCCTTTATGGCTTCATACGAATAGCCTCGCTGCTGGTGCTGCGGCAACACCGCAAAGCCAATGTCGTGGTCCTCCAGGTAGTCGCGTTTGATCAGCGTGACAAGGCCGATCGGTGCGCCGCCAGGTTCGAGATGCGAAACCAGGTACGCGTAATTCGGGTTGGCGTTGATTTTTTCAATATAAGCGGCCGCGTCCTGCATGGATTGAATGTTTCTGTCGCCGATGTTGGCGATCCATCCGTTAGAATTGAGCAGCTCGAACATAAAAGCGGTGTGGTCGATCGTCATCGGGCCAACGCTCAGGCGAGGGGTTTTGAATGTAATTCTCATCAAATTTAAATTATCGGCTAAAGTATCGAAACGTTAGCACGCTATTGTCAGTGTCGAATGTTTTGCGCCGGGGCCGGCATGAACCAAAAAAACAGCGCATGATCCTGATAATTAACCGGACCCATCAAACTATTTTCGATTCAGGCGCCGCTAAATTAAAAATTTATTTACATTAGCACCGCCGCCCGGATAAAATCTGCGGCTTTGTGAATCAGATTGTTATCGACCACCAACCACCCTCTTATGACCAAAAAACTACTTGCCGCGTGCCTTTTACTGACCGTTATGGGCCGCGCCCAGACCATCAATTTTCCCGATGCGAATTTTAAAGCCAAACTGGTTGCTGCCGGTACCGCCAACTTTATCGCATCTGCCGGTAGCGCGGTCTATCAGCCTTCGACCAACAATTGGGTAAGCCAAAGCTCGGACGTCATCGACACCAACGGTGACGGCGAAATCCAGGTGTCAGAGGCGCAGGCGATCAAATGGCTCAACCTCAAACAGTCGGCCATCACCAACCTGTCCGGAATTGAATTCTTTACCAATCTGGAGTCGTTGCGCGTAGACAATAACCAGCTCACGACACTTAACGTAAGCCAGAATACGGCTTTGGTCAACCTGCGGTGTGAAACCAACCAGCTCACGAGCCTGACCATTGCGCCCAATGCCACGCTGATCGATCTGCATTGTTTTGGCAACAGCCTGACTTCGCTCAACGTGTCGCAATGTACAGCCTTGCGCCAGCTGCATTGCAACAACAACAACCTGACCTCGCTGCTGGTCCCAACCGGCGGCCCGCTCGAAAGGCTCAACTGTACGGGCAACAGCCTCACGTCGCTCGATGTGTCGCAATGCGCGTCGCTTTACTATCTGCATTGTCCGACCAATGCGCTGACGACGCTGAACGTGGCAGGATGCAGCGCGCTGACCCAATTCGATGCGCACCTGAACAACCTCACCACGCTCGATCTCTCAGGTTCTCCGCTCATTACGTGGCTGCGCGTTGAAAACAACAACCTGACCAGCCTGGACATTTCAAACTGTACGGCGCTGGTCCACCTCGAGTGTGAGACAAACCAGCTCACGAGTCTTGATCTGACGCCGTTTCCTGCGCTGGAATGGCTGTTCTGCTACGAAAACAACCTGACCAGTCTTGATGTGTCGCAATGCCCGCTGCTGACCAAATTGTCGTGCTATTCGAATGATCTGCAAGTACTGAACCTCAAGAACGGCAACCCGCAATGGGACTCGCTTTCGTTTTTTGACAATCCCGACATGCGTTACATTTGCTGCGATGAAGAAGACCTTGAATATGTAACCGGGGGCACCGGAAGTTTCCCGAATTGCCACGTCAATACTTATTGCACGTTTACCCCTGGCGGCACGTTTTATGAGGTTTCGGGCAGCACAACATTTGATTACAACAGCAATGGTTGTGACAGCGGCGATTTCGCCTACGCCAACCTGAGCTACACCATCAGCGACGGGACACATTCCGGGACGCTGACCGCCAACCAAACCGGCAGTTACTACATTCCGGTAGGTACGGGCAATTTCACGATAACGCCCACGCTGGAGAATCCGGGGTATTTCAACATCAGCCCTGCGGCCATTACGGCTGAATTCCCCGCACAGGCAAGTCCACAAACCCACAACTTTTGCGTCACGGCCAATGGCTTGCACCCCGATCTGGAGGTATTCATCGTGCCGGTCAATACGGCGCGTCCCGGATTTGATGCCCGATACAAAATCATCTACAAAAACAAAGGCAACCAGACCGCTGGCGGCACGCTGACTTTCACTTTTGACGATGCGTCGATGGATCTGGTCAGCGCCGACCCTACTTACAGCGGGCAATCGGCCAATGCGCTTACGTGGGATTTTGCGGATCTCCAGCCGTTCGAATTGCGTGAGATCGCACTTGTGCTGAACCTCAATGGCCCGATGGAAACCCCGCCGGTCAACAACGACGATGTGCTGCACTACACCGCATCGCTCTCGACGCCAGCTACGGACGATACGCCCGCGGACAACACCTTCACGCTCGCCCAGGATGTATTGGGCTCGCTCGACCCGAATGATAAAACGTGTCTGGAAGGCCAATCCGTGGCCCCGGCTATGGTGGGCAAATACGTCCATTACCTGATCCGGTTCGAGAACGCAGGAACTTTTGCCGCCGAGAACATCGTGGTGAAAGACATGATCGACACGGACAAATTCGACGCAGCCTCGCTGATCCCGCTCTACGCAAGCCATGAGTTTGTCACGCGTACCGATGGCAACAAAGTGGAATTCCTGTTTGAGGGTATCAACCTGCCGTTTGCCGATGCAGCCAATGACGGTTTTGTGGTGTTCAAGATCAAAACCCGATCGGAGCTTGTAGTGGGCGACACGTTCAGCAACAGCGCCAACATTTATTTTGATTACAATTATCCGATCCTTACCAACAATTACGTCACGACGGTCCAAAATCCGCTTGGTGTGCAGGCGTTTGGCCATGCTGCCGATGTGGTGGTGTATCCCAATCCGGTAAAAGACCGTCTTACCATTGAAAATGGCGGGCAGCCGGCAAAAGTATCGGTCTATGATATGGCGGGCAGACTTTTGATGGTGGCGCGTGGGCGTTCTATCGATATGAGTGGTTTGAGGACCGGGAATTATGTGGTGCAAATCCAGTCCGGTCACGCCACGTCGACCGTTAAGATCGCCAAGCAATAACAACCAAATGCCAGAGCATAAAAAAAACGCAGGATCGCTGCGTTTTTTTTATGCCGTATCAGTAGCGCACATATTCGGTGATCTCGAGTCCGTATCCGATCATCCCGACGCGTTTTTGTTGCTCGGAATCGCTGTTGGACACCAGCCGGATTTTGCAAATGTCCAGATCGTGCAATATTTGCGCCCCGATGCCAAAATCCTTGAGGTCCATTACAATGGGCGGTGCTTTAAAATCGCCTTTGGCCTGTAGCGATTTGAGTTCGGTAATGCGATTCAGAAGGCTGTTAACGGGCAATTCCTGATTGATAAACAGAATCGCCCCGCGGCCTTCGTCGTTGATGCGCTGGAACATGCCGTCAAGCTTTTGGTCGGCATTTGTGGTCAGTGTGCCCAGAATGTCATTGTTGACCAGCGTCGAATTGATGCGCGTGAGCACCGGCTGGCCAGTATTCCAGGTGCCTTTGGTCAAAGCTACGTGGACCTGCTTGTTGGTCGTTTGTTGATAGGCGCGCAATCTGAATGTGCCAAAACGGGTCTCGATGTCGAAGTCTTCTTTTTTGACGATCAGGCTGTCGTGCTGCATGCGGTAGGCGACCAGGTCTTCGATCGATACGAGCTTGAGGTCGAGTTTTTTTGCGATTTCGGCCAATTGCGGCAAGCGTGCCATCGATCCGTCGTCATTCATGATCTCACAAATCACCCCCGCGGGCTTGAATCCGGCCAGGCGCGCAAAGTCGATCGCCGCTTCGGTGTGTCCGGTACGCCTGAGCACGCCGCCTTGTTTGGCGATCAGCGGGAAAATGTGTCCCGGTCGCGCCAGATCGTGCGGCTTTGTATTTTCGTCGACCAGCGCCAGTATCGTCTTGGCCCGGTCCGACGCCGAAATTCCGGTAGTTACGCCATGCCCGCGCAAATCGACAGAGACCGTAAAAGCAGTTTCCATGTGGTCGGTGTTGACCTGAACCATCGAATGGAGCCCGAGTTCCTTACAGCGGTTCTCGGTTAGCGGCGCACAAATGAGCCCGCGCCCGTGTACGGCCATGAAGTTGACCATTTCCGGCGTGGCCACTTCAGCTGCGGCCAGGAAATCACCTTCATTTTCGCGGTCTTCGTCGTCTACGACAATGATGATTTTGCCCTGGCGGATGTCTTCAATGGCTTCTTCGATGGTGTTGAGTTGTATTTTTTCGGGTAACATGCTAAACGTTGCTTTCGGAAAGCGCCTTGGACAGCGCACGCCGGTTGTTGAAATAGAGAATGAAATAGAGCGCCCAGCCCAGGGCCATTGCGATATAGATGTTCGGGCCGATGTCGCGCTTGGTGAGTTTTTCGATTTCCTCGAGTTTTTGTTCGGTTTTGTACAGACAAACCAAAAAGGCTACAAAAATTGCGGCATACGGCACGATCAGCCAAAGCAGATTGCGGTTGTTTTGCACCACCAGCGACAGGATCACCGTCACCAGGTAAAGTCCGAATGTCACATTGCCGTCCGACCGGTAATCGCTCACGACCTGTTGCAGCCGTTCGTAATCGCGGTTGAACAGCTTGCCGTCGCGCAACAGGTCTTCCTGCGTAATGCCGCGTCCGGAAAGGATTTGCAGCGCTTTGTTGCGCCTGGTTGCCGGATAGTTGAATTTCGTGGCGTTGTAGACCGTCCCGATCAGCACTGCATCGGATTGGGCTTCCATCGTTTTGTATTCGTCGTCTTGTTCGATACGCGCCGCATCGAGGACGACCATGCGGTTTGCATCGGCCGTTGGTACAGTTTCCCGACGCCCGAACATTTTGCGTACCGGGTCGATGAGCCAGTCGAAGTCGATGATGATCTGCCTGTCATTGGTTGCCCGATGGGTGAGGAACAGGGCAAGCGGCGTGAGGATCATCGTCGAGAGCCAGCAACCCAAAAAGGGCGTAATGCCGTTTTCCGACGCGAGTTTTTTGCCAAACGTATTGACGAAGTGGTAGACGATAAAAATCAGCACCGCAAATACGATCGGCAACCCGAGCCCGCCTTTCCGGATGATCGCTCCAAGCGGCGCCCCGATAAAGAACATCAAAATACACGCATAGGCGATCACGAATTTGTCATAAAGCGCGATCCAGTGGCTGTTGATGAGCTTTTGTTTGGTCTGCAATTCGATTTTGGTGCCTTCAATCTGGTACTTGGCGCTCGAAAGGTTACTCGCTGCGATCTTAAGTACGTCGGCTTTTTGCGAAACGGTCAGACCGGCCATCAAGTCGTTGGCGGGAACAGTTTGGCGCGTCGCAGCAGTATCTTTGTTGCGCACATAATTGATGCCTGTGCGCTGGTAAATGTTATCGCCAAAAGACACGACGTCTTTTTTGTAGCTCTTGCCCAGCGAATCGAGCGTGTACCGAAGTTCCGACACATTGAGCATCGTATTGGTATTGGAAATCTCGTAGTCCACGCCCTCAGGATTGTTGAGCCTGGACAGATCCAGATTGATCACATACTTTTTGAACGAGCTTTTGGCAAACGGCATTTTGCGCTTTTCCTCGTATTTTTTGGGCGTCACGTCTTCGTAATAGTAGCCGTCGTTGAGTACGAGCTGCAAAATATTGGAATTTTCGTTCCCGATCAGTTCGCCGTCCCTTGCCTTGATCACGTTTTTGACGCCTTCAAACTGGTTGCTTTTGCGGTGGATCGTAATGCCGGTAAGGTGGTTGCCGTCTTTGCCCGACTTTTTCTCGACCTTGATGTTGTACGTGCCCACATCGTTGAACTGGCCTTCTGCAATGGCCATGGCGGGTTTCATCTGTGCGATGTCCTTGCGGAAGTTGATGAATTTGTACTCGGCGTACGGAATGACGTTATTGGCAAAAATGAACGCGCAAATGCTCAGTGCGAAAATAAAGATCGTCAATCCTTTGAGGGCGCGCTGCAGTGAAATCCCCGAGGACTTCATCGCCGCAAATTCATAATTCTCGGCCAGGCTGCCAAAGGTCATGATGGACGCAAGCAGGATCGAAAGCGGCAACACAAGCGGAATGATACGCGGCATCGCAAACATCAGGAACTTGATGACCATCAGTACATCGAGATCCTTTCCGGCCAACTCAGAGATAAAAAGCCAGACGGTTTGGAGTATGAAAATAAAAAAGAGGATCACAAATACGGAACCAAAGGTACCCGCAAAGGTTTTGAGAAGGTATTTGTCGAGGATCTTCACGAACTAGTCTAACCTGTTGATGATGTAATTGGGATATTTACTCTCGGCAAAGGTAAACTGATTTTTCGATAAAGGTTGGTTGGTTTTAAAAGAATTAACGGTAAGAGTAGTTCTGGTGCCGTTTTTCCCGACTTCGATCAGGTTGTAGATGTTCTTGGTCTGGCTGTCAATCCCGAGCAGGATTTCCTTGCGCTGGTCTTTTCCGGTGGGGACAAGCTTGATATACTGTATTTTGCGCCCTTTGACGTTTTGCGCAATGTCCCAATAGAATTTATAACCGGAGTTAAAAAACGTCAAAAGCTTGGAAGGGGAGACGTCCTTGTCGTCTTTTTCGTTGAATTTCTGGACGGTGATTTCTTCATCTTCAGGATTGATGGTGTAGATTTTCTTACCGTCGAACATCTTGGTGACACCCATCAGGTTGAGTACGTACATGTTGCCTTTCATCGTCACGTTGCCCTTGCTTTCCTGATTAATGTTCTCCTTGGCGTTGTTAAGGGCGTACTTGAAATCGATTACAATATTTTCATAACTCCTGACCTTGGCCGTCACCTGATCGAGCAGGTCCTTGGCCTTTTTATCCTGCGCCTGGGCGGCAAGGCCAATAAAGAGCAATAGTGTAATCTGGAAAATCCTTTTCATTTTAAGAGTCATTTTGTTCGTTGTTAAAGAATTGGTCGAGCGCGGCCAAATCAGTAATGTTGACATTTCGGGCTTTGGAACCTTCGAACGGGCCGACAATGCCGGCGGCTTCGAGTTGGTCGATCAATCTTCCGGCGCGGTTATAGCCGAGTTTAAGCTTTCTTTGAAGTAAAGAGGCCGAACCCTGCTGCGCCGTCACAATAATCTCCGCCGCTTCCCTGAAGAGCGCGTCTCTTTCAGAAATGTCGATATCAAGATTGATGCCACTTTCGCCCTCACCGACGAATTCCGGAAGCAGGTACGCATCCGGGTACGCCTTTTGTCCGCCGATGAATTCCGTAATCTTTTCGACCTCAGGCGTATCGACAAAAGCACATTGCACGCGCGTGACATCGTTTCCGTTGGAATACAGCAAATCCCCGCGCCCGATGAGCTGATCGGCGCCCTGCGTATCCAAAATCGTACGCGAATCGATCTTGGACGTCACGCGAAACGCGATCCGCGCCGGAAAGTTCGCCTTGATGATGCCGGTAATGACATTGACCGATGGCCTTTGCGTGGCGATGATCAAATGGATTCCGATCGCACGCGCAAGTTGGGCAAGACGCGCAATCGGCGTTTCTACTTCTTTGCCGGCGGTCATGATCAGATCGGCAAATTCATCGACGACCAGCACGATATAAGGCAAAAAGCGGTGTCCGTTCTCAGGATTGAGCTTTCTGTTGCGGAATTTTTCGTTGTATTCCTTGATGTTGCGCACCATCGCATCTTTCAAAAGCGAATAGCGGTTGTCCATCTCTACGCACAACGAATTGAGTGTGTTGATGACTTTGTTGTTGTCGGTGATGATCGCATCGTCCGTATCGGGCAATTTGGCCAGATAGTGGCGCTCGATTTTGTTGAACAGCGTAAGCTCGACCTTTTTCGGATCGACGAGCACGAACTTTACTTCGGCAGGATGTTTTTTATAAAGCAATGAAGTGAGCACGGCATTCAATCCGACAGATTTACCCTGACCTGTCGCGCCCGCCATAAGCAAGTGCGGCATTTTGGCCAGATCGACCACAAAAGTCTCGTTCGAAATCGTCTTTCCGAGGGCAATCGGCAACTCCATTTCGGCTTCCTGGAATTTGGCCGATCCGATCACCGACTTCATCGACACCATGGTGGGCTTCTGGTTGGGCACTTCAATTCCGATGGTGCCTTTGCCCGGGATTGGCGCGATGATACGGATGCCGAGTGCAGAGAGTGAAAGCGCAATATCGTCTTCCAGACTTTTGATCTTTGAGATTCTGATCCCCGCCTCGGGCACGATTTCATACAGCGTCACCGATGGCCCGACGGTGGCCTTGATCTGCGCAATGTCGATCTTGTAATTGCGCAATGTCTCGACAATCCGGTTCTTGTTTTCCTCGAGTTCCTCCTGATTGATCGTGATTTGCCCGCCATAATCCTTGAGCATGTCCAGCGACGGGAATCTGTAATTGGAAAGTTCCAGCGTAGGGTCGAACAAGCCAAAATCGGCCACGAGCCTTTCTGCCAGATTCTCCTCGATGGTGGCTTCCTCAGGCGCCTGCTCGATTACAAAAGCCTCGTCGCTGGTATGGATGATCTGTGGCGCGGGCGGGGTCACGGCAGCCGGAATCGGTTTGTCCATGACAGGATCTTTTACCGCTGTTTCGAGATGGATTTCCGACGGATGCTCGATCGTGGGTTTGAGCGTTTCGCGGTTGATCTCGAACTGCGATACCGGTTTGAGCTCTGGCTCGGGCAAGTCCTCGTCAGGGCCCTGATCTGCGATGGGTTCCCTGACTTCGTATTCTTCGAGGTTGTACAAGGCGTTGTCTTCGGCCACAGGCGTGGTCTTGCGGATCGATGCCAAACTTTCTTCCATATCGTTCTTGCTCTTTTCAAAGAACGATTTGACGGCATCGGGCGAGATTTTGATCTTAAAGATCAGGTAGATGATGATGCCAAAGATCAGCACCAGCAACGTGCCGGTCTTGCCCAGATAATCCTGCAGGAACTGGTTCATTTCATATCCGACGACCCCGCCAAGTTCGGGCAGCGAATCGGCAAAAAAGCCAAAAAGCACCGATACGAGCACCACGGCAAACAAATCCCAGAACCAAATGTTCTTTAATTTTTTAAGCGGGATGTCGAGCGCAAGGAAGGATCCGGTCAGGAAAAACAATTTGACAAACAGGAATGAGGCGGCCCCGAATCCGCGGTATACAAAAAAATCGGCCAGATACGCCCCGAATTTGCCAAGCCAGTTGCCCACTTTTTCATCGCGGTTGCCCATGGCTTCGATCGCGCTCTGGTCTTGCTGGCCGTACACGAAAAAGGAAATGAAGGCCACCAGCAAAGCCACGGCGAACAGCACGAGCAGGCTGCCGAGGAGCATTTTGTGCTGCCGCGGTATTTTCCAGGATTTCGGGGGTTGTTCAGATTTAACGTCGGGATCCTTTTTTGCTTTGGCCATAAAACATAAATTATTGCTATAAAAATAGGGAATAAATCAAACGCGTTACAAAAATTTGGGCACATAGATGATCGCGCCTATGACAAGGGCGGTCAATGCGGCAAAGAAGACCGCGCCGGCGGCAATGTCTTTGATGAACCCGATTTTCTCATGGAATTGCGGATGGACAAAATCGGCGAGTTTTTCCACAGCCGTGTTAAGGCCTTCCATCGCGAGCACCAACCCGATGGCCAAGGTCTGGAACATCCATTCGGTGGCCGAGATCTCAAAATAGAATCCGGCAATCGCAACAAGCGCGCCCAGGCCAAACTGCACCATCACGCTGTGTTCGGTCGTGATGAGTTTCACCGCCCCACGGATCGCAAAACCGATGCTTTTGAGCCGGCCCGATAAAAACGCAGGATCTTTTTCGAATTCCATTACAGTGCGGCGAGCGCTTGTTCGTAGTTGGGTTCGTCGGCAATTTCGGGAACCTGCTCTGTGTAAACGATCTGGCCATTTTCGTCGATGACGACCACGGCGCGCGAATGCAGTCCTTCAAGTTTACCATCGGTGATCTCCAGACCGTAATCCTTGCCGAATTGACCGGCTTTAAAGTCCGATGCAGGAACCACGTTGTCGAGTCCTTCGGCACCGCAAAAGCGCTTCATCGCAAACGGAAGGTCGCGCGCTACGCACAAAACCGTAGTGTTCTCAAGTTCCGACGCTTTTTCGTTGAATTTGCGCGTGGACGCGGCACAGGTAGGCGTGTCGATGCTCGGGAAAATATTCAAAATGACGCGTTTGCCGGCCAGATCGGCGAGCGAAACGGTCGAAAGATCGGTTTTGATCAATTGAAAATCAGGGGCTTTTGAGCCAACAGCGGGCAGGTTGCCGCCGGTATGGATGGGATTGCCTCCCAGAGTGATGGTTGCCATGGTTTTGGATTTTAAGGCCCAAAAATAGCGATTTTGGTCGAAAGGGGAAAGATAAATGTTGAGCGTCGAACGTCGAACGTCGAATGTCGAACGACAAAAATAGAAAGTGGAAAGTTGAATGTCAAAAGAGTTTGATCCCAAATCC
>JAEWLN010000010.1 GCA_023457535.1 Bacteroidota bacterium | reverse complement strand
GGACATCCTTGATCGTATCGTAATGCTGCTGCAGTTTTGCCCATGCGGCCGTTGTGGTAGGATTGGTATTTGGTAACATATTGCTTGATTTTTTTGGCGTATTGTTAAGCTAAGAAATCGCAAATTTAGCGATAATGTTGCTAAAGCTATTGGCCCCACGCCCATATCAGCCAATTTGACAAATTCTCATCGAGGGGCCCGAAGGATTGCACAAACGATTTTAAAAATCGCCTTTGTGTAAAAAACAGCCCTTATTCCTTAAATTTTCGGGCGGCAATGCTGTCGATCTGGCGTTTGAGTGGCTGCATGTGTGCCATAAAGCGCGGCAAATCTTTATTGTTCATCGGCTCGGCGTTTGGAAGCTTTAGCCGCAGGGCGTCGACTTGCACGCCATTTTTCCAGAATCGGTAACACACATGCGGCCCTGTGGCAAGTCCGGTACTGCCTACGCGCCCGATCACATCGCCCTGTGTAACGCGTTGGCCGCGCCGCACGAGAATTTTGGACATGTGTAAATACTGCGTCGAAAAGGTGCGGTCGTGTTTGACTTTGACAAAATTGCCGTTTCCTGCCGTATAACCGGTTTGCTCGACCACGCCCGACGCTGTGGTCATGATGGGCGTTCCGGTTGGTGCCGCATAATCTGTTCCTTTGTGCGCTTTCCAGATTTTCTGGACCGGATGGAGCCTGTTGGCCGCAAAACGCGAAGTGATGTTGACATATTTGAGCGGGGCCTTTAAAAAAAAGCTTTTGAGCGCTTTGCCTTCTTCGTCAAAATAGGCAAGCTTACCCGATCCTTGAACCTTTTCGAACGGAAATGCATAGATTTTCTTGCCTTTATATTCAAAAAAAGCAGCTTTAAGGCTGTCGACGCCGTCGTAGATCGTATCGTCGATGTAGCGTTCTGTAAAAGTGATCGCAAACTTATCGCCTTTTTTAAGTTTGAAGAAATCGATCGACCACGCATACACTTTCGTAATTTGAGATACCAGAGCAATATCGACCTTTTCTTTTTGGAGTGCTTCCGAGAGTGATCCGTCGAGTGCGCCGGCGATGGTGCGTTCTTTGACCAATATCGGGCGTACTTTTTTGGTGACCGATACCGAATCGCGCAAATCGACCACATAATAACTTTGACGGTCTGGCTGGTAAATAAACGCCTGAAGCCTTGCGTAACGGCCTTTTTCGCGCAGCAGCGTAAACGGTCTCCCGGTTCGGATAGACCGCACGTCAAATCCATCCCTGATTTGCCCGACGATGTCGTAAACGCGCAACGTATCAAGGTTTTGGCTTTCGAGTATGCTGCCAAAGGTATCGCCACTGCTGATTGTATCGTGCACGACGCTGAAATCATTGAGGTTGAACCCAAAGTTTTCTACCGGAACGCGCGGTCTTATCACTTCAGTGGTCAGGGTTTCCTCTGGTTCTTTACACGAAAACAAAGTGGTGAAAATAAGCAGGAAAGGGAGTATTTTTCTCAAATCGGGCATTTTGGTTTATTTTTCTTCTCCCCAGTTTTTGAGTTCGTCCTGGCTCCACAATTCCGGAAAAAAAATCCGTCGCTGGAATTTGGGATGCATGTATTTTTTCCAGTCGCTGCCGCCGGTTGCTTCTGCGACGCCCTGTCCGGAATCAATATATTTGCGCGCGGCGTTCAAATGGCCCATGACCCAAGTCACGTTGACGGTATGGTCGTAGTGGCGCATGGCCGCGACCAACTCGGGATTCTGCTGGTCGGATTCAGGCAATTGCTTGAATTTGCGCCAAAGGTTGATCGTGTTGTACGATTCCATCTCGCGCAGAAACAAATCCTTGTACTTGCGCTCGAATTCGGCCAAAAGATACGATTTTTCACCCGTTTGGTGGTCTTTGCCCGCGGCCTGCCAATAGAGGTGCTCAAGGGCGTGTTCATACGGCGTGTTGCGGTCGATCGTAGCACGGAAGCGGTAATCGATCAGATTGATCAAATCGGTTGATGCAAATTCGATCAACCGGTATTGCGCGCTCTGGAATCCGCTGGCCGGGGTAAGCGTGTTGCGGAATTTCATGTATTGCGCCACTTCCATCCCGTCGCCCATGATGTCGAACGACGTGGTCAGCATGTCAAAGTACCGGCTGATGCGGCGCAGTTTCTCTGTAAAAAAAGCGGTGTCGGGCTGAGGATGGTGACAAACCTGGTTGATTTCCCACAAAATCATCTTGAAAAGCAATTCGTTGATCTGGTGGTACATGATAAACACCATTTCATCGGGCAATGTAGTGCGCTGGATTTGCAGGTTCAGCAATGCATCGGGTTGGATGTAATCCCAGTAAGTAATCGGTTTGGCCCACAGCAGACCCTCGAGGTGCGTATCGGTTTTTTGACCGATGGCTTTGAATTTTTCGTCTAGATCGTGAAGAATGTTTGTGGTTTGGTTGGTCAGGCTCATTGTTATTTTCCTTTTATTTTGAGCGGGTATTTGAGTCCTTTGACGCCATCAATATCCGCTTTGAGCGAGCCAACTGCTAAACTGGCCTTGATGCTGACGGGTACTTTATTGTCATCATCTGATATCCAGACCGTTAAACTTTCCTGCTCCTTAAACACGCGGCCGGACTGTACGAGCGGGCGGAATACCATGCATGGGACGACGCCAAATTTAGTTTTTATATCCTCGGTCCCGATAAATTTTAACTTGAATTTGATGATCTCATTATCAAAGAACATGTCCACCATAACAGACTCGCCCACTTTCATCCGGTCGATTTCAGGATAGTTCCTAAGATAGTAAAACGTAGAAACGATGTCCTGAACATTTTCACTCACCACGAAAGTAGCCTCCGTTTTGTTTTTGTGGTCCTTGACGCGGACGCGGTTATTGGCCTGGTCAAAAAAGCCTTCCTGATTTTTGGTGTAGCCGCCCTCGTCTATCTTTCGGACAAATTGATAGGGTTTGCCGGTTTCTTTGTCAAAATAACTTTCGTAATTGTCTTCCACCTTGAAGAAGAACCGCGACATGCCGCTCGTGTAACCGCGACCTACGGCATGGTAGACCTTTTTGTTGTTGCGCGTGGCCTCTTTGACTTCTAGTGTGGCATATCCTGCGTTGATCAATCCGTAGTGTACCCTGAACTTGAACCATTCGCCCACGTCAAAGGCCCGTTCTTTCTCGGCACTGCTGAATCCGAACGTGGAAACGACAAGCGCCAATACCAGTAATTTCTTCATTCTTTTTCTTTTTTTTGGCCGGCCAAGCAATTTTTATTCCAAAGGTACCAAAACAAAAAAACCCAATCAAATTAATGACCGGGTTTTTATGCTATTAACCAACCAAAAAACTATAAATTATGAAAAATTTACATCAAAATTGAAGGAAACCACTCCTTCTCTTTTTGCTCTGCAAAGGTAGGTCAATAAATTACATTATCTTAGGCAAAAATTGACTTTAACACATCATTTAGCAATTTATCACCAAACTCAAGCTTGAAATTTTGGATAATGCAAAATTTGTACGCCTTTATAAAGTTCCGCGCAATTCCTGTTCGCGTTCGATCGATTCGAACAATGCTTTAAAGTTTCCGGCCCCAAAACCTTTGGCACCCATGCGCTGGATGATCTCGAAAAACAACGTTGGACGGTCCTGCAACGGCTTGGTAAAAATTTGCAGCAGATAACCTTCTTCGTCAGCATCGACCAAAATGGCAAGTCGCTCTACTTCAGACAAATCTTCTTTCATCATGCTCATGTGATTGCCAAGTCGTTTGGGCACTTCCTCGTAGTAAGCGCGTGGCGGGGCCGACAAAAATTCCACGCCGCGCGCGCGCAGTTCAGACACCGTCGCAATAATATTATCAGTCGCGATGGCCACGTGCTGGATGCCCGGTCCGCCGTAAAAATCCAGGTATTCCTCGATTTGCGATTTTTTCTTGCCTTCTGCGGGCTCGTTGATCGGGAATTTGATGCGTCCGTTGCCATTGGACATCACTTTAGACATCAGGGCTGAATACTCAGTGTTGATTTGTTTGTCGTCAAAAGACAGGAAATTGACAAATCCCATCACTTCCTCATACCATTTTACCCACGTGTTCATCTCGCCCCAACCTACGTTGCCCACCATGTGATCGATGTATTTGAGCCCGGTTGGCGCAGGATTGTAATCCGATTTCCACTCTTTGTAACCCGGCAAAAACACGCCGTTGTAATTTTTGCGTTCAACAAAAATGTGCACCGTTTCACCATAGGTGTAAATCCCCGAGCGCACCACTTCGCCAAATTCGTCCTGCTCGACCATAGGTTCAAGAAACGGTTTGGCGCCACGTCTGGTCGTTTCTTCAAACGCACTACGGGCATCTTCCACCCACAGCGCTGCGACTTTTACGCCGTCGCCGTGCTTTTTAAGGTGGTCGTTGATCGGCGAATCCTGCGTCAGCGGCGTGGTCAGTACGAGCCGTATTTTATCTTGCTGGAGCACATACGATGCCCGGTCGCGCACGCCTGTTTCCAATCCGGCATACGCCAATGACTGAAATCCAAATGCCGTTTTATAAAAATGGGCTGCCTGTTTGGCGTTGCCGACGTATAATTCGACATAATCGGTTCCCAAAAGCGGCAGGAAATCCTGAGCGCCTTCAAATATTTTTTCGAGTCCGTATTCAACGGATTTTACTTCTTTTGACATAATAATGATTATTGTTGTGTTTTTGTTTGTGACGAATCAATTACGATCGAATCGCCTTGTTTTTTCAATATGATTTCCCCTGCAGCGCCATTTTCGACCGATTCTGTTGCGGTTTCATCGTCCCAACTCCACGTGCGGTCCACACGTCCGTTGCGTTGGAATTCTTCAAAAAGTTCGCGCGAAATCTGCGCTCCGCTGTTGAACCAGAACACCGCCTGTCCTAAAAGCAACAGTGCGCTCAGCACAATTCCCACGATGCTCAGGATTTTGGCCGTATTCATATTCTTGTAACTCGCCACCGCATAATGATCGGTTTGCAAACCAAATTGCGAAAGCGCCTTGCCGGCCATGACCAGTCCGATGATGCTCAACGTGAGCGACAAAATAGCGAACAATCCGCAGCAGCAGCCCAAAAACAGGACCAACAGCGATACGATCGCAAGAATCAGCGCCGCCGGATCGCCGGGCAATTTATTGTCTATTCTGTCCATGATTTATAGTATTGACCGTCGTCGAGACCCATCGCTTCTTCAGTGACCATGAGCGGCCTGAACGTATCGACCATAACGGCGAGTTCTTCCGTTTCCGTCTTGCCGATGCTGCGTTCCATTGCACCCGGTGCAGGCCCGTGCGGAATGCCTTTAGGATGCAGGGTAATGTGCCCCACCTCTATGTTGTTGCGACTCATAAAATCGCCGTCTACGTAATACAGCACTTCATCTGAGTCGATGTTCGAATGGTTGTACGGCGCCGGGATCGCCTTGGGATGGTAATCGTACAAACGCGGGCAAAAAGAACAAACCACAAAAGTGGACGTTTCAAACGTTTGGTGTACCGGGGGCGGTTGGTGCACGCGGCCGGTAATGGGTTCAAAATTGTGGATCGAAAATCCGTACGGGAAGTTATAGCCGTCCCATCCGATCACGTCAAACGGATGCGTGGCATAAACTACCTCGTGGATCATGTTTTCCTTTTTGATCTTGATCACAAAATCGCCTTTTTCGTCATGCGTTTCGAGCTCCGTCGGCAATTTGAAATCGCGCTCGCAAAATGGCGCGTGCTCGAGCATTTGGCCCGATGCGTTCTTGTAGCGTTTGGGCGTATAAAACGGGGCGTGCGATTCGACGTAAAACAATCTGTTATCGGCCGTCTCAAATTCAATCTGGTAAATCATACCGCGCGGAATGATCAGATAGTCGCCGTATTCAAAAGGAATATTGCCCAGCATCGTACGCAATTTGCCTTTGCCCTTGTGGATGAACAGCATTTCGTCCGAATCAGCGTTTTTGTAGAAATAGCTGGTCAGTGATTCCTGCGGCGCGGCCAGTCCGATCGTGCAATCGGAATTAACGAGCATCGGTTTGCGGCTCTCGAGAAAATCGGCTGCAGGCTGAAGTTCAAAACCTTTGAGTAACAGCGCCTTGATGTTCTTGCCGATAGCAATTTTGGGTTCAACCGAATAGGATCGTATTATTTCTTTGACCTGTGTAGGCCGATGCACGTGATAAGATAGCGAGGAATGTCCGTGGAACCCTTCCGTGCCGAACAATTGTTCGTAATAATAGCCGCCATCCGGTTTTTCAAAAATGGTATGGCGCTTTTGCGGAAAACTTCCGAGTTGGTGGTAAATTGGCATAACTTGATCAATTAATTATTAATAATCTCGCAATTAATAATTACCAAGCTCATTCGGGGTTTCGCTTGATGAGGAATTTCAGGTGTGACAGCAAATCAATCCAGAAAGGTTTCATACTTACAAATATCGGAAAAAAATAAAGCGACGGGCGGCAAACGGCAATAAAAAATTCCAAATTCCGGCGCCGTGGAACCGCATCGGAATTTGGAATCCAAGAAAATTACATGAACAATTATCTTACTTTTTTATAGCTGTATGCGTAAATCATCGCATGCAGGGCGGCAAACCCGAGCGAGAAATAGTACAGGAAATGGTCATCGATCGATTTATCCATGTGATGAATGACTGCCACAACGATCAGCGCCACGACCATGCCAAATCCGTACGATGCAACGGTACGGTAGTTCGAAAGGCTGAAACCTTCCGGATTGAGCGCGCTGTTTTTCATGCCGTAGAACAGGTAGAGATCAAAACCGATCATCATCCAGACAATGAGTCGGATCCACGTATCGAGCGGCAAAAACACCATCATGAACAAGCACACCGCAATGCCCAGAACCGGAACCAGCGGAACCAGCGGCGTACGGAATGCGCGCGGCGCTTCAGGCATTTTAGCACGCATGATCATCACGCCTAAACAAACCAAGATGAACGCAAACAACGTCCCGATACTGGTCATTTCGCCCACAACACGCGCCGGAACGAACGCTGCGAACAAACTCACAAGCACCATGAACAACAGGTTATTTTTGGCAGGCGTACGGAATTTAGGGTGCACTTCAGAGAACACTTTGGGCATCAAACCGTCCTTGCTCATCGAAAAGAACACGCGGCTTTGTCCCATCAGCATCACAAGAATGACCGATGCATAACCGGCCAGGATCGCGAACAAAATAGCATTGTTGAGCCACGGATATTCAGGTGTGATCATGCCCGACGCATCGGCGTGCCCCATCGCATCGACCGCTACAGCCACCGGCGCGATCCCGTCTTTGCCTGCAAAGGCCTGATAATTGACCACTCCGGTCATTACGTGCGCGAACAAAACATATAACAACGTACAGATACCAAGCGACAATAAAATTCCAATCGGCATGTCGCGTTTTGGATTTTTGGCCTCCTGGGCGGCGGTCGACACGGCGTCAAATCCGATGTAGGCAAAGAAAACAATCGCTGCGGCACGAATGATCCCCGAGAAGCCGAACTCACCAAACGTTCCGGTATTTTCCGGCACGTACGGCGTATAATTTTCCGGTCGGATGAATTGCCATCCAACGGCGATAAAAATCAAGACCACGGCTACTTTGAGCAATACAATAATGCCGTTCACAAATGCCGATTCACGTGTGCCACGCATCAATATCAGCGACATCAGCATCACGATAAGCACCGCCGGAATGTTGATGATGCCTCCTTCAAACGGCGACAGCATCAGTTCGTCAGGGATGTGGATGCCGTAATTGCTCAGAAACCGGCCCAGGTACCGCGACCAGCTGATCGAGACCGTGGCCGCACCAACGGCGTATTCCAGTACAAGGTCCCACCCGATGATCCAGGCGATGAACTCGCCCATTGTCGCGAACGAATAAGTGTAGGCGCTTCCTGCCACCGGGATCATGGACGAAAATTCGGCATAGCATAAACCTGCGAAGATACAGCCCACGGCAGCCACGACAAACGAAATCGTGATGGCCGGACCGGCATTGGTAGCAGCGGCCAATCCGGTGATCGAAAACAGTCCCGCACCAATGATGGCACCCACGCCCAAAGCGGTAAGACCGGCAGCGGACAGCGTTTTCTTTAATCCTTTTTCAGATTCCGATGCTTCGGCAAGCAACAAATCGAGTGGTTTTCTTCTCCAGATAGACATAGATTGGGTTTAAGTTGGTGTAAGGGCTCAAATATATTGTTTTTTGGAATAACTTAACAAATTTTAAGATGTCAGAACCAGAACCCGACGTTAATCCAGAAAAATCCTTTATTGACTTCCGGGGACCAGGCATACTTCAGTTCCACCGGCCCTACTATGGTTTCGAGCCCGTATCCAGCGGCATAACCCGTATGGCCGATGCGCGAGAACCACGCTGTAGTCTCAAACAAATTATCCCGGATATTGGCAATGTTGGCCGAAAGGTTGACGTGGTGTTTTTTGAAGATTTCGTAATCGAACGTCAGTGCCGATTTGATGTAACTGTCCCCCGAGATGCTCAAAAAGTCATACCCGTAAAAGTGTCGGAAATTATTGGACATGTTGTAGCCGTAGCCGCCCAGGATAAAATCAAAAAATTCGCTGTTTTTGCCTCCAATGGCAAACCCGGCCTCAGTCTGGGCTTTGATCGTCGCCTTTTTGAACACGCGCCGGGCAAATCCCATGTCGCCTTTGGCCATCGAAAAACGCTCGAACGTCCGGTTATAATCGGAGGAATAAAGGTACGTTTGGAAATCGCCCAGGAAATACCATCCGTTTTTAGGAAAATACTTATTGTCGAACGAATCGTATTTGAGATAGCCAAACAAACTCACATAATGGGAGTTTTCCAACAGCGGCTTTACACTTTCGAGGGTCTCCGATTTGATCCTGAGGTGTCTGTGCTCCACACCCGCGCCGATGAGGAATTTTTGCACAAAGATCGTCTGGGCGTACAACTGGTTCGAAAAATCCGAATAGCTGATGTTGATGTTCTGAAAGCCAAACCGCGCAAGCAGTTCGCCTTCGTTAAAATCCGTTTCAAGATTGCGCGAAAAACGGTTGAGCCGCGATTTGAAACCGTAGCTCAGATAGAAACCGTTATCGATGTAATAGTCGAAATTGTAACGCACATTATCCCCGAGGATGACATCGGCCGACAAAATATCGTTCTTGAGCAACGTCTTTTTTTGCGTGATGTTGACCAGTACGGCACTTTTGTACAATCCGTCGTAATGCAGCGCGAATTTGAGAAAGGTGGTGTTTGGATTTTCGGTCAGCGACAAATACAGGTCGTCGCTCTCGGCGTCAGCCTTTTCAAAGCTGTAACCAATGGTGCTGAAGTTTTGCGTGGCGGTAATATTGTCCATGCCATTGCGCAAATCGTCAAAGCTGATGCGCGAATCCTGTTTAAAACGCAACTTGCCTATCACATAGGACCGCGTGTAATTGTCAAGCGGATTGAGCAGTATATTTCGCACGTACACGCTGTCGACGCTTGTAGTAAGCGCGGGTTTGCCGCCGGGATTACTGCCCACGGCGCGCAATTTGTCGATTACGGCCTGGGCGGCATCCTCGCCCTTTTTGATGATTTCCTGCCCCACATCGAACGAAATCACGCTGTAGTTGCTGATGTCCGGCTTGAGGTAAATGTCGGTCATGTTGATTTTTTCCTTCATTTTTTCGATCATCTGCAAATTTGAGATCTGCCCGAGGATCTTGGTGGCGTCCTGCAACGCATGGCGGTCTTTCAAATCATCCTGCACATCCACGCCAATAATGAAATCGGCGCCAAGCTTCTTGATTTCCTCGACCGGGAAATTATTGGTCACGCCGCCGTCCACCAGCCACTTTCCGTCGATCTCCACAGGCGAGAACAAAGTCGGGAACGCCCCGCTGGCCAGCAAGACCTGCGGCAGATAGCCTTTGTGGAGCACCACTTCTTCGCCGGTTTCGATGTCGGTGGCCACGCACACAAACGGTATCGGAAGTTTGGAAAAATCGCGTATGTGCCGCACATTGGCCGTGAGCTTGTTGAGCAGATTATAATTGTACATGCCGCGTGAGAGCGCCGTCGGGATGCCGATGCGCATTTTGTTGAACGGCAGCGTGAATGCATACATTTCGTCGTTGCGCTTTTCGTAGAAATTCTTGGAAGCGCGCGGGATGAAATCGCTCAAAAGCGCGTCAAAATCGGTTTCGGTAAAAATCGAGTCGATTTGCCTTGCGTTGTAACCCGAGGCGTAGAGGCCGCCTACGATCGCGCCCATGCTCGTTCCGCCAATGTAATCCACCTTGACGCCCGCCTCTTCGAGCACTTTGAGCACGCCAATGTGCGCAAATCCCTTTGCCCCGCCACCGCTGAGCACCAACCCGATTTTGGGCCGCTTGCCGTTTGGGGCATCCTGCGCCCGCAACAGGGCCGGAAAAAGCAGCCAGCCGCAAATACACGCCGTCCATAATGCAAAGCGGCCGATTATTTTGTGCGCCGGGTGAATTTTCATTAGCCTGTTTTTTGGTTGTGGTAAAAATCGGTAATTTTTTTGGCTTTTGAAAGTCCGATGACGGCCGAAATCTCATCAAGCGTCGCGAGTTTAAGGCGTTTGACCGATTTGAAATGCCTGATCAGCGCCTGCATCGTTTTTTCGCCGATCCCCGGAATGGTTTCAATGGACGAATTGAGCGCGGCCTTACTGCGTTTGTCGCGGTGGAATGTGATGCCAAACCGGTGTGCCTCGTTGCGCAGTTGCTGGATGATTTTAAGCGTTTCCGATTTTTTGTCGAGGTACAACGGCACCGGATCGTTCGGATAAAACAATTCTTCAAGCCGCTTGGCAATGCCGATGATGGCTACTTTACCGCGAATCCCGAGCGCGTCGAAACTCTTGAGCGCCGCCGACAACTGCCCTTTGCCCCCGTCGATGATGACCAGCTGCGGCAATGGCTCGTTCTCTTCGAGCAATCGGCGGTAACGCCTGAAAACGACTTCTTCCATGGAGGCAAAATCGTTCGGGCCATCGACGGTTTTGACGTTGAAATGACGGTAATCCTTTTTGCTCGGTTTGCCGTCTTTGAACACCACGCACGCTGAAACCGGATTGGTTCCCTGGATGTTAGAGTTGTCAAAACATTCAATGTGCCGCGGCTCCTGGGGCAACCGCAGGTCTTTTTTCATCTGCGCCATGATGCGGTTGGTGTGCCGGTCCGGGTCTACGATCTGCATTTGCTTCATCTGGTCCATCCGGAAATATTTGGCGTTGCGCACAGAGAGTTCAAGGATCTGCTTTTTGTCGCCGAGCTGCGGCACGGTCACGCGTATGTTTTCGCCCAAATCAACCTCGAACGGCAAAATCACTTCTCTGGGCTTGAGCGAAAAGCGCCCGATGATTTCGATGGCGCCAAGCTGCAGCAATTCTTCATCGGTTTCGTCGAGCTTCTTTTTGAGCTCGAGCGTGTGCGAGCGAATGACCGAGCCGTGCGAAATTTGCAAAAAATTGACATACGCCGCGGCTTCGTCCGAAACGATCGAAAATACATCCACGTTCGTAATTTTCGGGTTGGCCACCATCGAGCGCGACTGGTAATTCTCAAGCACGTCGATTTTGTTTTTGACGATCTGCGCCTTTTCAAATTCCATATCGGCGGCCAATTGCTGCATTTGCTTTTTGAACGCGCGCAAACTGTCTTTGAAGTTGCCTTTTAAAATCTCGCGTATCTGGTCCACGTGGCTTTGGTAATTTTCAAGCGATTCGTGCCCTTCGCACGGGCCTTTGCAATTGCCGATGTGGTATTCAAGACACACTTTGAACTTGCCGCTGCGGATGTTTGTTGGCGTGAGGTCATAATTGCACGTGCGCAAAGGATATAATTCCTTGATCATGTCCAGGATCGTATGAATCGTCTTGAAACTCGTGTACGGGCCAAAATATTCAGATCCGTCCCTGATCATGCGCCGCGTGGAAAAAATACGCGAAAAAGGCTCGTTCTTGATGCAGATCCACGGATAGGTCTTGTCGTCGCGCAGCAACACATTGTAGCGCGGCTGGTGTTTTTTGATCAGGTTGTTCTCGAGCAGTAACGCGTCGGACTCGCTTTGCACGACAATGTGCTTGATCGTGACGATTTTTTTGACCATCACGCGCGTGCGCCCCACATCGTGCACTTTGTTGAAATACGAAAGCACGCGTTTTTTGAGGTTTTTGGCCTTTCCGACGTACAGCAATTTATCGTCTTTGTCGTAATACTGGTATACGCCGGGGCTGTCCGGAAGGGTTTGCAACTGAAGTTCGAGCGACGGATTCTGCATGCGGCAAAGTTAACAATTTGCACTTTGCAACAAGCACCGTCGGCGGTGGTTAGAACGAATTTAACGCTGCTCGTACGGCGGATGTGATTTTTTATTCCGTTTATTATCGGATGGCAATAAATACCATCCGCCACAGAATTTTCCCTTAAAAATAGCGACACCCGATTTAAGTTCGATCCTGTTCGCGCCGAATGTGTATCTTTATGCAACAACCTAAGCCATGTCCAGCATCAACCGCCTTTTGCAATCCGTTGCGCACCGGCCGTGGGAATTGCCGCGTCAAAGCTGGCGTTATTACCAGCAATGGAATGAGGTGCTTTTTTTTCACTGGCGCGTCGATGCGGGAATTTTGCAATCGCTGCTGCCCGACGGCCTGACGCTCGACCTGTTCGACGGCCGGGCCTATATTTCGCTCGTTCCGTTCACGATGCAGCAGATCAGACCGCGCGGACTACCGGCTTTTGCGCCCGTATCGGATTTTCACGAGATCAATTTGCGGACTTATGTCACGCGCGCCGGCAAACCGGGCGTTTATTTTATCAATATCGAAGCGCAGAAAGGATTCTCGGCGTGGTTGTCGCGCAATTTGTCCGGATTGCCATACGAAAAGGCGCAAATCGAGCGCAGCCAGGGCAAATATGTATCGTCGAATGCGTTCAGGCGCTTTTTTCTCGAAGTGGAATTTTCGGTTTTGGGCGATATCGGACCAAAATCCGATCTGGAACGCTTTCTGACCGAACGTTACGCGCTTTATCTCGAACACCGCGGCCGGCTTGTGCGCTATGACATTCACCACGAAGAATGGCAGATCCAAACGCTCGAGATCAAAAAACTGCACCTCGATTACCGCCTGCCGGGACTCGAACTGGCCGGACGGCAACCTGATCTGGCTCATTACTCCAAAGGCGTCGAAGTCATTGCGTGGAACAAAGTAAGGGTGTAACTTTACCGCATGGACAAAAAAACGCTACGCCAGACTTATAAAGCCAAACGGCTCGCGCTTTCACAGGACGACATCGAATCGAAAAGCCTTGCTATTGCCAACCAAACGGCGCAACTTCCTGTTTGGGGCAAAACGTTCTTCCATATTTTCCTGCCGATTGCCGAGCAAAACGAGGTCGACACCGAATGCATCCTGCATTTGCTTTCCGGTAAAGACAAAGAGATCGTCGTTTCGCGAAGTGATTTTTCAACGTGCGACATGACCCACATTCTTTTGACCGACAGTACGCGAATTATGAAGAATGCGTACAACATTCCCGAACCCGTTGGCGGCATCGAAATCCCGACAACCTCCATTGAAGTTGTGTTCGTACCGCTGCTTGCGTTTGATTCCACCGGCAACCGCGTGGGCTACGGAAAAGGATTTTACGATAGGTTCCTCGCGCAATGCAACGCCGATACGATTAAAATCGGGCTGTCCTTTTTTGAAGCGGTACCGGAAATTTTAGACGTGTTTGAAAGCGATGTAAAACTCGATTACTGCGTTACGCCGGAAAAGATTTACCGGTTTTAGCGCAAATCTTCGAGGTTGTTTTTAAAGACCGCATTTTCCTCATTGTGATGGGGACCAAAGGCGCGTTTATTGAACGCGATCAAAATACCGACGCCTGTAGAAATGGCCATGTCGGCGATATTGAAAATGGCGTTGAAAAACGTGAAGGTCTTACCGCCCCAAATGGGGAATGATTCGGGCAAAGTGTAATTTTCGATGAATGGAAAGTAGAGCATGTCGACCACTTTTCCGTGGAACCACGTGCCGTAAGGATCATCGGCGAACAAAGTGGCCAATTGACCGTGGCTGTCGCTGAAAACCACGCCGTAAAATACAGAATCGATGATGTTTCCGACAGCGCCCGCCAAAATCAGCGCAATGGATACGATCAGGTAGTTTGAATAGTTGCGTCGTACAGAATCCCAAAGCCAGTATGCGATTGCCGAGACGGCCACCAGGCGGAACAGCGTCAGCGCGAGTTTTCCGCCAAGCCAGTTCGGAATCTTGGTTCCCCAGGCCATTCCTTCATTTTCGATAAAAACGATCCGAAACCAGTCAAATACGCGGATTTCTTCCTCGAGCACAAAGTTGGTCTTGATGTAAATTT
>JAEWLN010000009.1 GCA_023457535.1 Bacteroidota bacterium | reverse complement strand
TGAGTTTATATTTTTCCGGAGTTTCCGATGAAAACAGCGAAACTTTACACCGACGTTCTTTCGTAGATTGCGCAAGTATAGATTGTTTCTGAAAAAACCAAAACGTCATTTTGATTTTCCGACAACGTATTTCAGTAATTTATTCAAAGTCTATTTGAAAATTCAAATTCGCCAAATTTTCTGTTTACTCCAAACGTTCTTCGTCACGTCCGCGCTGTCATGTAACGTTTCGCCGGTAAGCGAAGTCGCCGACAAAGCGAACTGAGTTCTCTCTGCCGAAGATAGACAATGTTCGTGAAAACAAAACGTCCGGCTACGGAAATCTCGGCGATTTCGTCTTACAGGCTGTTAGCGGACGGTTGTACTCGATAGAATAATTAAACAGTTATAAAACAAATTTCTGCATTTTTATTGGACAAAATTTCATTCGAATTTATGATAATTTCATTGATGTCACAGAGATTATTTGTCGGAACATATTTAAATCCCAATGGTAATTGTATTATTAAAAACTCAAATATTGCTGTTGCGCCGATAGAACTTTCAGGAACAAAATTTAAAGGTCTTTTTATAACGTCTGCTAACTTCTTATTTGGCAGCACAGTAAAACTCATCCAATAATTATGTTCAATCTTATTTAAAGAGTTAATGCCTATTTTCGAGTCGAATCTTGGGGTAAGTAATTTTATTGCAACAAGATTTTTATAGACGTTACTTATTAAAAAACTATTCAACGTATTACTAAAATCTTCTTCTTTTATATTTTTGAACATTGTCCGACATAGGTTTCGTTTTCGATTGAAATTATTTAGGTCTTGTTCTGAAAAGTCTGCTCGTGCTTTATCATTTGAATAGAAACTACCCATAGTTTCAATATCTCTTTTGAGTTGTTTTGAGTCTATTTCCCGCTCATTGTTTTCCAGCATCTCGTTTCTTGCTAGGTATCCAAGCGAACCCCAAAATGTAATATATGATTTAAACCTTTTTTCAAGATCTGTATCATTTGATGAGTGTATTTTTTGAAATTTTCTAGGCCCGTAAATTGACATTCTTTAAAAAATTAATTTAGAATTAAAATTTCCAAACTCAACAACCACCTGGGCATTTACAAAATTTTGCTACTTCATTACATACGGGGCAAATATATTTATCCCACCATGACTTTAATCTTCTTGATGCTTTCATAATTTAAAAATTTATAATTAGTTGCCTTTAGACAGTTCATTAAGATGTTCAAATTTACGACAATCGCCGAAACAATTGGCCGCTAACGCTTGGCCGCTCCACGAAGTTGCCGACAAAGCGGACCGAGTTCTCTCTGCCGAAGATAAACAATGTTCGTGAAAAACAAACGTTCAATTTACTCAGATCCAGGCAATTTCTTGGAACGGCGGTTATACGAATTGTAAATATTATAATTCAAGTTTTTACTAAAATTTTTTAAAAGTAACTTAACGCTTGAAATTTTCGCTTCAAAGCCTGTTGTGTGAATTTTTCAGATTCCAAGAATAATTTGCATCGATTTTGCGTGAAATTTTATCCAATTTCATTTTTTCACACAACATTTGTGGTAAATTTTTTTTCAAAGGGATTTATCACAAATATTTCGCAGAACGTTAAGATTCAACTTTTAATAGAAGGATTTAGAACTAGAAATTTTGATATGACTTTGTAGCATTTTTTTTAAAATATATTTTTTGCTACAACTTCTGTAGCATTTTCACGCAAAATATATTTTTGCTAAAAATTGCCCTGCAGGGTTTGTGACATTTTTACATAAATATTTTTTATCACAAATTAATTTACCCAAATGCGTCTGTTCTTTTCGCTCTCCTAGATAATATTTTTAATTGCAAAATAACTCTGACGCGATATTGAAGGCAGTTAAAAATATGTTTTGGAAGTAATATTGTCACGCCTGTGTAGCTCGGACAATTCGTATAACGCTTGGCCGCTCCACGAAGTTGCCGAAAAAGCGGACCGGGTTCTCTCTGCCGAAGTTAAACAATGTTCGTGAAAAACAAAAGTTCAACTTACACAAAACCAGGCAATTTCTTGGAACGGCGGTTATAGGCGGTTTCTAGGCTAGAAATATTTTGTCGATAGATAAAACGAAAGCAACAATCCCAAAAAGTAGATAATGCTGGATTTTTAGATCGTATTTGTTTTTAAGCCTAACCGCTAAAATTATTGTAAATATCGAGCTTACGATTAATATTGATGAGAATACTGAGATTAACATTTTTCGATCAAGTTCATTTTCGGACAATAAAGTCCGATGCAAAGCGAAGAATGAACTTATCGCGATCGACAACCATGATGAAACACTTAATAACCAGCCATAAAAATTATTTTTCAAAGAAAGAATTGCAGAACATATGGCCAAAGTTGAAACTATAAAAAATGAACTAAAATTTAAAAATACTTTTAAATATGAAATGTTGTCTTTACCATATAGTTTTGTTATCGAGCTTAAGTATTCACGAAATGTATAAATACTAATTGCTAACAGTGTAACACCGAGAGTCAATTGAATATATACAATAATTTTTTCAGTTTTACGGTCGTTCATTTGCGGAATGTTGATTTGAAATCGCCTATAACGTGTCGCCTGTAAGCGTAATTCGCGGTTCAAGCGGACTGAGTTCTCTCTGCCGAAGATAAACTTTATTCGTGAAACCACAACTTCCGGCTACCAAAAACCAGCGCAATTCGCTTACAGGCT
>JAEWLN010000008.1 GCA_023457535.1 Bacteroidota bacterium | reverse complement strand
CCTTAAGGAAGTACAATCCTTTCGGTTTACCTGACAAATCGATAGACGTAACATTCCCCGATCGTGTTTCGAGCAAGCGCCCTTGAACATCGAACAAGGATAAAGATTGAATTGCGCTGCCGGCTTTGACCAACACCGTATTTTTAACCGGATTCGGATAAACCGATATGCTGTTGTCCGCGGTGAATACCTGACGATTCAGCACTGCGAACGTCGTGCGGGCCTCGTTGGTCAGGATCGGATGGTTGTAATCGAAATAAATGTGGGCCGTATTGGCTACCATGTCGCCCACTTGCAAGGTCGGCAGCGTCCTGATCTTGAAAAGGACATTGCCGTGCCCGCCGATGGGGCTTGCCGAAGAAGGCGGCAGGTTGATGTTTTGGAAAATGAACTCGATTTTGTCGCCGGTCATCAGTGCGCGCATCGGATGCGAAGCCGAAACGATCTGCAGGGTCGACAAATCAAAACGCGTTGCATCGATGAGGTCTTTTACGACAACATTTACGGCTTCTGCAGTCCCGACATTTTCGAAATGGATGTTGTAATGCAGGTATTGGCCGATCATCGCGGCATTCACGAGATCGCCCTCGACGCAGATTTTATGGTTCGGATCATAGGAATTCACAACCGTTTGGCTTAGCGTCGAAATATTGTCCGCAGGCGTAGTCTCGGTTTGCCCGCTGCTGATCGAAGCAGCCAAAGTCAATACATCGCCGACATTCAAGGCCGGGACGTCTGTAGGAGCATTGGTGTGTAATGTAAAAATAATCGAGCGCGTTTCAAATGGATTGAGATTTGCAAAATTCCAAAACAAGTGATTTGCCGATTGCGAATCGGGAGCAGGCGTTGCCGTAACGAAATCGGTCCTTGCGTCATCAAAAGTACAATCAATCAACCCGGACTGCATGGTTGTGCCTTTGTTTTTATAGGTGATCTTATAATTGGCGTCAAATCCTGCCCGTGGCGGCAGGCCGGTCACGATGACTTCGAGATCGGGTTGGCTGGTGGCGGTCATGCAAAAGTTCCGCACCTGTACCGAATTGTCGACGGTTGCAAAATCGGCGTTTGCAAATGCGGGGCTTACCGTAAAATACTCCGGATGCTCCAGCATCGGCGTAACGGTAAAATTACCTGCTCCGGTGTAAAAGTGATAGGTTCCGTCCGTTTCGAGAAAAGCAGCAGCGTTCGCCGACCCCGTCAGGTTGATCCTCGTGTAGGTGGGGATAAACGCATCTGAGGCGTCGCATCCGTTAACGTCTGCATCGTACCGTAACGATCCGGTAATCGTGTTGTAATCGCCGCCCGGAACAAACGAGCAGTACGAATTTACCTGGACGCCTGGCCCAATGAATCCCTGGAGCATGTCAACCTGCGATTCATCGGCGCAGATGTGTTGCAATGACGTAAGGTTATCGAAAAAGAATGTGGTTTCGTCAATCCCGTTTTTGATGTTGAGCGTAACAAGCGGGTTGTCGCTGCAATTGAGTTCCATCAGGCCGGGAAGGCCCGACAAATCAAGGTTTTCAAACCTATTGCCGTTGACGTAAACAGCCGACAGCAAAGGTGTGTCGGGAAAAACGACCGAACTGAGCTTGTTGTCATTGAGCTGCGCGGAAAGTAAGTTGCTCATGGCGCTCAAATCGACGCTTTCCAGATTTTCGTTCGAAGTGATGACAAGTAGCCACATCGAAGTCAGATCGCTAAGGTCGACCGAGGTGAGCGCGCCGCCCGCGATACTCAGGCTGGTCAGCATCGGTAATCCTGTCAAGTTGATATCGGCCAGGTTGTTGGCGCCGCTAACCCAAAGAAGGTCGAGCATCGGCGAATCCGAAACATCGACTGAAACGAGGTTGGGGTATTGGTCCAGTATCAGGCTTGTCAGCACCGAGCTGTTCGAAAAATCGATCGTTTGCAGATTCGGGCAGTTGTAGAATTCCGAGAAAGACATGTCGAGGCTATTGCCAGGCAACGACAGTTCTTGCAATTGCGGGCAACCCGAAAAGTTAATGGTCGAAAGCATAGGCGACCCGATGGCGCTGAAGCTGGTCAGCAGCGGGCAATTGCTTGACGAGACGGCCAGTAAATTGGAAAGCCCGACGGCATCTATCGATACCAGATCGCTGTTGTCGCAAAGCAGTATCTGCAAATTGGCCAGTCCGGTCAGCGTCAATAACGTCAGCGGATTGTTGTTGCAGGAAACCGAGTTCAGGTTGGCCAGCCCGCTCAGGTCAAGCGAAGTCAGGTTGTTAAAAAAGCACATCAGCGATTGCAGGTTCGACATTGTGCTGACATTCAGCGTCGTGATGTTATTGTTGTGGCAGGACAAGCCCGTGATATTTGCAAATGCTTCGATTCCGGTCATATCGCTGATGTTGCGATTGCTCACATCGATGATCGAAGTAACCGCCTGCGCTTCACTCCATTCAATTTCGTCATTGTTGTTCGTATCGATGACAAAATGGGGGTAATTGATCAGTGCATTCTTCAGGTTCGTATCGGGAATGTTGACGATCTGCGCGTTTACCGATGCGGAAATGAATAAAAGTAAGGGTAATATTTTCTTCATAAGGTTTGTTTTGCCTGGTTTGCTATGCTAAAGTATCCTATGTGCCCGAGGCTTTCTGGTGTCGTTTAGAATTTGGTGCTATTGGGTTAGAATTCGCTACAACGACTTGATCAAATCCTGCAACCGTTCTTTTTTTCGCTGCGAGATCGGAATATTCGTGTTATCGGCCATAATTACATAGCCACCGTCGTTCTTAATGTAAGATTTGAGATAAGCCAGATTGATCAGGTGCGACTGATGGATGCGCTCAAACCCGTGCTCACCCAGCAATTCTTCATATTCCTTCAGCGTTTTGGAAATCAGCAGCGGCTTGTGGTTCCTGATATAGAATCTGGTGTAATTGTCGTGCGATTCGCAGCGGATGATGTCCGAAATCTCAAACAAATGAATCCCGTCCGATGTCGAAAGCGCAATCCGCCGGAAATGATCGACTTTTTTGCGGATGTTCTCCAGCAGCAAATCGATGTGCTCGAACGAATTGTTCCTGGCCAGCGCTTCGTTGATCTTGCCGATGGTTTTTTGCAACTCCTCCGGATCCACAGGCTTGAGCAAAAAATCCAGCGCGCTGAATTTGAACGCCTTGAGCGCATATTGTTCATGCGCGGTGATAAAAACGATGTGCGTGTTGATCTTTCCGTGCAGTTTGGAAACTTCATCAAGGATGTCGAACCCCGTCCCGTCGCTGAGATGGATGTCGAGAAAAACCACCTGCGGCTTGTATTTTTTAAGTACGGCGATGCCGGTTTTGACGCTTTCGGCCTCGCCGATGATGGCAATGTCCCGGGCGTACCGTTCCAGCAGGCTTTTCATGCCTTTGCGCAAATGTTTGTCGTCGTCGATGAGTAATGCGGTGATCATATTCTGATTTTGGTGTCTGATGTATATTGGATGGGCAGCGAGATCGTGACGCGGGTACCTGTCGGTTGCCCGTTGCCGTCTTTGGTTTCTTCGATGGTGACCTGCGCGGATTGCGCCGTGGTGGCCTCCATCATTTCGAGTCGTTTTTTGGTAATGTCGAGCGCCATCGATTGGTGCGCCGTGACCGATTTTTCCTTCAGCGCCCTCGACTTTTGGTAACCGATGCCATCATCGGTAATCATGCAAACCAGTTGGTTGCCGCGCACGTCAAACCGCACTTCGATCGACCCTTCGCCCTCCTTGGGTACCATGCCGTGCAGGATGGCGTTTTCGACAAACGGCTGGATCAGCAGCGGTGGCAGCGCCATGTCATCTTCGATTTCCCCACTGGCCGAGATCGCAAAATGGAATTTCTGGTTGAACCGCAACTGCTCAAGCTCGAGGTAATTTCGCAGGCCTTCGATTTCTTTGTCGATCGGGATCAGCGAACCTTTTGAATATTCGAGCGTGAGCCGCATGAGTTTGGAAAACTTGGACAGGTATCTGATGGCCGAATCCGTGCCGTTCTGAACGATAAAACTTGAAATCGATCCCAGGCAATTGAACACAAAGTGCGGATTCATTTGCAAATGCAGCGCTTTTTGCTCGTATTCGGCGACTTCTTTTTGGAGCGTAAGCCGGCGTTTGATCTGTAATCGGTTATAGGTTACAAAGATCAGCGTGAGCAGCAACAGTCCGCCGATGATCAGAAAAAGCAGGAACTGTTGGTGGCGTTTGGCCTGTTCTTTATAAAGCGCTTCCTTTTTTTCGTATTCGAAATCCATTTCGGCGCGCACCGATTTTTTGGCGTTTTCGCGGTTTTCAAGGCTGTCTTTGGCCGATACGTACGCTTTAAAATGCGCCAGGGCTTGGGTGGGTTCGCCGAGTTTCGCGTAAAGATCGCTCGCGAGTTTTTCCGATTGCGCGATCTGGTCCAGCGTTCCTATTGCCGTGGCCAGACCCAGGGATTCAACGGCCAATGCCAATGCGCCCGACGTGTTGCCCAACGCATCCTCGAGCAAGGCCGTGTTGTACAAAACCAGCGCCGTTCCAAACCGATTGTCCAACGCGCGGTACAATGCAATGGCTTTGCTGTAATATTCCCGTGCCGGTGCCGGTTGGCGCACCGTCCGGAAATAATCGCCGAGGTAGTTGTAAAGCAAGGCCTGGCCGCGTTTGTTGTCGGCCGTAAACATTTTCTCGGCCTTTTTGTAATATTCGAGTGCTTTGAGGCCGTTGCCCATTTGGGCATACATCGCACCCAGATTGGTCAATGTCACCGGCGCACTTTGTTCCCCGATGGCGCGCTGGATGCCGTACGCCTTTTCCAGATAAGACAACGCTTTTTCAAAGTTTCCTTCAGATTTGTACACCACCGCAATATTGTTGTATGCCTTTGCGATGCCTTGCCGATGGCCGGTTTTCTGGTACGTCTTAAGTGCCTTGAAATATTGTTCAAGCGCCCTGGAATAATTATTTTGTTCAGAATACACCACGCCGGCACTCGCATAAGCCCGGGCCAGCGCATTGTCGATCCGGGTCCGATGTTCTGAACCCTGCAAGGCTTTGAGTTCCCGCTGTGCCCGCGTAAAATGATCCAGCGCTTTTGGATATTGGCTCAGGATCACTTGTGCATTGCCCATATTCAAATGCGCGTTTCCGGTTCCCCAACGGTATTGGACCGGAACCGATAATGCCAGGGCTTTGCGGGCGAAAAACTGCGTCGAATCTGGATTGCTTTCGCGGTATTGGTGGGCCAGGGCGTTGTAAAGGTTGACGCGCGCCGTATCGATCCGGGTCACGCCCAGCACGCGTTTCAGGCTGTCGATGACCGGCTGTTGCGCACAAACATCCCCTTGCGCCAGACACCACAAAAGAATCAAAAGAAAGCGGAATTTAAGCATGACCGATGGGTTAACGGTACAAATATAGCCGATGCCACCGCTAAAAAAACAACCGTCGAGAATTTGAGGTGTTTGAGTTAGAATTTGCGTGACCTGTATCACATGTCCCGCCACGGCAGCACCAACGATTTCATTGTGCGGGCAGTTGGGCTGCTGACGGTCAATAGGAAACAAACCGGAATCCGATACCGTGGAGGTTTTCGATCGAAATTCCGGGCTGATCGGATAAAATCTTGCGCAGTCGCGAAATGAAGACGTCCAGGCTGCGGCCGGTAAAGTAATCGTCATTGCCCCAAATCGCCTGAAGGATTTGTTCGCGTTTGAGTACCATGTTTTTATGGTTGAGAAAAAAACGCAGCAATTCCGCCTCGCGTTGGGTAAGCGTGCTGATGCGTCCGTTGCCCGATACAGTGTAATTGCGCGCATCAAAAACGTAGCTGCCCACGGTGTATAAAGGCACATCCTGCATTTTGCTTTTTTGCGAGCGCTTGAGGAAAATCTCGATTTTAAGCAGCAATTCCTCGATGCTGAACGGCTTGACCAGGTAATCGTCAGCACCCAGGCGCAGGCCTTTGATCCGGTCTTCCCTGAGCGTCTTGGCCGACAGGAAAATGATCGGCACATCGGCATTGACCGCGCGGATTCCGGCCGCAATTTCAAAGCCATCTTTTTTGGGCAGCATGATGTCGAGAATGCAAATGTCGAACGTGGCAGCAGCAAACGCGTTCAGACACGCCTGGCCATCGGCACAATGAATAACCTCATAACCATTTTGCTCGAGATTGTCGCGCGTTAAAAAAGCAAGCGTCTGGTCGTCTTCTGCATACAAAATTCGGGCAAGGCTCATGCGGGCATCGGGATTAGGATGGTGATGGTCATACCGCGGTCCGGATTGTTGGCCGCTGTGATCTTCCATTTGTGCAAGTTGCATATTTTTTTGACATAATACAACCCAAGTCCGAACCCGTTGACTTCGTTGCTTTTGCCCGACGGAATACGCGTGAAACGGTCAAAGATAACCGCGAGTTTCCTGGGTGGAACCCCGATGCCGTTATCGGTAAAGGTCAGGTGGAGCGTGCGATGGTGTTGGACAAGACCAATGGTGATGCGCGGGGCCTGATCGCAATATTTGATCGAATTGTCGATGAGGTTGTACACCAGATTGGTAAAGTGGAACGCATCAGCGCGCAGGACATATTCGCGGTCGGACGTAATTGTCGCGGCCATGTCCGGGTGTTTCATGCGGATGTTTTCGACAACGTCCTCTATGACCGGAATGACGCGTAGCGGCGCGAGTTCGAGTTCAAGCGGCGCGCTGTCGCTTTTGGCCGTGTGCAGGATCTTCCCGATGTGGTCGTTGAGTTTGTCGCTCTGGCTGATGATGATATCGGTGTATTTTGCGAGTTTTTCATCGGCCGTTATCACCGGATGTTTCTTTAAAAAATTCGACGCCAGTAAAATCGAGGAAAGCGGCGTTTTGAATTCGTGCGTCATGTTGTTGATGAAATCGCGCTGTAGCTCAGAATACCGGCGTTGCTGCAGGATCGTAAAGATCGAATAGACGTACACCAGCAGCACCACGATCAGCGCGGCCGAGAGGATAAACCAAAACCGCAGCGAGCTGAACAAATAGTTGGTTTCGCTCGGGAAGCGGATCGCAAAATAATAAACAAGGTTCTTGTGCTTTGGGAAATAAACGGTGTGCGCCCCTTTTTTCTCCGACGCCGATACGTAATTGCCGTATACCATTTCGTCCGAATCACAGTTGTACATCGCATATTCGAAATCCGTTTGGAGGTTGATCTTATCGATTCGTTGCGCAGGTAATATTCGAGGATTTCCGGCTCGAAATCGTTGTCCACATTGACAATGTAATAATCATTGGATACTTTCTGGACCGGGCTTTCGGCCGGAAGCTCGTGGTTGGTGCCTTCGTAGAGTTTTTTAGCCACTTCGAGCAGCGCGATGTGCACTTTCTGGCTGAACTTGCGCTCCTCGAGGTTGAATGCCTCGCGCGTCCAGAGCAGTTGCGCCACGAGAATCCCGATGATGGCCGTCAAACCAAGCAAAATGGCCGTGTTGAGTTTGTTGATCTTTATTTTCATCGGATCACAATATTAGGCAAAAAATCCACGCCAATATGTCGTTAACAACTCATTAACAAACATTTGAAACTGGTTAACACCGTGTGTTTGCCAGGGTTGCTACTTTTGGCTTTGTATCAACTGCTAAAAATCCAAAAGATGAAAACACTGAAAATTTCAATTATCGCTGCGGCGCTCGGACTCATGTCCTTTACGGTATTGCCTGAAACGCCGGATGCGTCGGCGATGGTCAGAACAGCCCAGGCCGTGGCATGGAAAAACGAAACCATCGACCTTGGGAACATTGCGCAGGGCACGCCCAAATCGGTCGATTTTGAATTTAAGAATACGGGCAAAACCGATGTGATCATCACCAATGTCAAAGCGTCCTGCGGATGCACCGCAACAGACTACACCAAAACGCCTGTTAAATCCGGCCAATCAGGCAAAGTGACCGCGACTTATAATGCGGCCAACAAAGGCGCGTTCACCAAGACCATTACCGTAACGACAAACGCCGACCAGACGCCGCAAACACTTACCATCAAAGGAACGGTGGTCTGATAAATAATTGAGCGGTATTGTTTTAACCGGCTTCTTCAAAAGGGTCGGTTATTTTTTTGAGTTTTGTTAATTATTTTCAAAATCCAAATTGTAAGAAATAATGTTCTAGCTTTGCGGTCCCAAATCATACCTGAAATGCTATTCAAAAAAGCGGGTAAAGTCACGATTTACCAACGCATATCCACGTTGATAATCGTCTCCGGAGCGGTGTTCCTGACCATTTGTCTGGGCAGTTATTACCATACGCTGGAGCAGGAAGAAGAAGTTTATGCCACGACATCGGAACATTTTGCCAATGAGGTAGATGCGCTGATCGCGCTTTACGCCCAAACCAATGTGGCCAACATCACCGATATTGTCTATTGGGACGAATTTGTCAAATACCTCAATGACCGCAATGACTACTGGTTCGATGAAAACGTGGTGTCGTCGCTTGGAACTTATCACGCCGATTACCACGGGATTTACGATGTAAATGGCAACTTTGTAAGAAAAGCTTCTACATCTAAGATCAAGGCCGTCGATTTCATTCCAAAAGGCGTTTTCGAGCAGATCAAGCAAAAAAAGATATTGCGGTTTTTCATCCAACTGCCGGAAGGGATGGTAGTCGTATACGGTGCGTCAGTCCATACGACCAAGGATGTGTACAAACGCGTCACGCCGCCGAGCGGTTATTTTTTCATCGCCCGATTGCTCGATGCCGGGTATTTCAGGGAAAATGAACGCATCAACCATTCTAAAATTTCCTATGTAGACCACGCGCCGCCGCCAAGCAGGGATTTTGTGACGGTTGTCAAGACGATGAAATCATGGGATGGAAAAGTGATCGGCAAACTGATGTTCCAGCGTCCGTTCGAAGTCAGTTTCCAAACTGCAAAAAGCATTTTGTTCGTCCTTGGGGCGGGCGCAGTGCTGATTGTGCTGATCGCGTTGTGGTATGTGCGGCTTTGGGTACACCGTCCGCTGAACCTGATAACGGGTTTGTTTGAGCGCGAAGACGGCGCGGGCATGGAATCGCTCAGGGGTTTGCCGCAGGAATTCAAATACATCGGAAGGTTGTTCAACAACATCGACAAACAAAAACGCGAACTCGAATCGGCCAAAGCCAAAGCAGAGGAAAGCGATAGGCTTAAATCCTCGTTCCTGACCAATATCTCGCACGAAATCCGAACGCCGATGAATGCCATCGTCGGATTTTCAGACCTGTTGCTCAAAACCGATCTTCCGCCGCAGGAACGACACGAATTTACAGCGATCATCAATAAAAGTGGCGCCAATCTGGTTTCGATCATCGACGATTTGATCGAGATGTCAAAAATTGACACCAACCAGGTTTCGCCCAATGACGATGCGGTAGATGTCGACGCGGTGCTCGGCGAACTATACAAGGCCGTGCGCATTTCGATTCCGGACCATAAAGCGCTCGATTTTCAGATTCGAAAACCCGTCAACCGGTTGTACGGCAAAGTCATCACAGACCAGGTCAAACTCACGCAAATCCTGACCAATCTGGTGACCAATGCGATCAAATACACAGAATCAGGGTTTGTGCTTTTTGGCTATGAGGTCAATGCGGCCCTGGCAGAAGTAGAATTTACGGTACAGGATTCGGGTATCGGTATTCCCAAAGAACAGCAGGACAAGATCTTCGACCGGTTCCACCGCATCGAAAATGACCTGACGATCAAAGCCGGCGGGCTCGGGCTCGGGCTTGCCATTTCAAAAGCGTATGTGCGCATGTTGGGCGGCAGGATCACGATCGATTCAAGCAGCCAAACCGGTACGACTGTCAACTTTACCATCCCGTTGCGTTACGGCAGCAGCCTTCCAACGGCAGGGGCGCCTTCTATCGTGCAGAATGCCGCCTCGGACCACCCGATCACCATCCTGGTCGCAGAGGACGACAACATCAACTTTTTGCTGATCCAAAAGATGCTGCACCAAAGCGCGCACCGCATCATCCGGGCCAAAGATGGTCTTGAAGCGGTCCGATGCTGTGCGGCACAACCCGATATCGACCTGGTGCTCATGGACATCAAAATGCCTGTAATGGACGGTTATGCGGCGTTTGAAGAAATCCGCAGGACGCGTCCGGAGCTTCCGGTCATTGCCCAAACGGCGTATGCATCGCCCGAAGATGAAAAGAAAATCATGCAATGTGGCTTTCGCGGCTATATTTCGAAACCGATCAACAAAGAGAAATTGTTCGATTTGATCGATCCCATCTGCGCACTGAAATATGCTTCGGATCGATAGGACCGATCACCCATGACGCCGCCATCCCCGGCTTTCCCCTGGCGTGATTTTACCGCAGCAAAAATTTCATGGGCGTTGCAAATCAGGCCGGTTCGCCGTACAAGTCAAATTCAGTAGCGTCGGTGATTTTGACCATCACAAATTCGCCTGTCTTGACGTAGTGCTGCGTCGCGTCGATGAGCACTTCATTGTCCACGTCGGGGCTGTCGAATTCGGTACGCCCTACAAAGTGGTTGCCTTCTTTTCTGTCGATGATGCAGCGCAGGGTTTGCCCGATTTTTTGCTGGTTGAGTTCCCACGAAATGTGCGATTGGATTTCCATGATTTCGTTGGCGCGCTGTTGTTTGACTTCTGCCGGAACATCGTCCTCGAGCAAATAGGCGTGCGTATTTTCCTCATGCGAATAGGCAAAACACCCGAGTCGTTCAAAACGCATTTCCGCTACCCAGTTTTTAAGGATCTGGAAATCTTCTTCGGTTTCGCCCGGATAGCCCACGATCAACGTGGTGCGGATCGTCATTCCGGGAACGGCCTGACGGAATTCGTTCAACAGGCGCGTGGTTTTTTCCTGGGTCGTGCCGCGTCGCATCGATTTAAGGATTTTATCCGATATGTGCTGCAGCGGAATGTCGAGGTAATTGCAGATTTTAGGCTCGCGTTTCATGAGCTCGAGCACGTCCATCGGAAAGCCCGTCGGGAATGCGTAATGCAATCGTATCCATTGGATTCCATCGACATTGGCCAATGCTTCGAGCAACTCGGCAAGGTTACGCTTTTTATACAGATCCAGGCCGTAATAGGTAAGGTCCTGCGCAATGAGGATCAATTCTTTGACGCCGTCGCGCGCCAGTCCTTCGGCTTCTTTGACGAGTTTTTCGATCGGTTGGGAAACGTGTTTGCCACGCATGATCGGGATTGCGCAAAAACTGCAAGGCCTGTCGCATCCTTCGGCAATCTTGAGGTAGGCGTAATTTTTCGGCGTGGTAGTGAGTCGCTCGCCAAGCAATTCGTGTTTGTAATCGGCACCGAGCGCTTTGAGCAACAACGGCAGTTCGGTCGTGCCGAAAAACTGATCGATGTTGGGAATTTCTTTTTCAAGATCGGGCTTGTAGCGTTCGGACAAACATCCGGTCACAAAAACCTTGTCCACGACGCCGCGCTCTTTCTTGTCGGCGTATTCCAAAATCGTGTTGACCGATTCGGCCTTCGCATTGTCGATGAAGCCACAAGTGTTGATCACAATGATGTTGCCTTCTTCTTTTTCAGGCGCTTCGTGCGTTACATCTTTGCCGCTGGCTTTGAGTTGGCCCATCAAGACCTCGCTGTCGTAAACGTTTTTAGAGCAGCCGAGCGTGATAACGTTGATTTTGTTCTTTTTTAAGGATTTGGTTCTCATGTATTTAAACGGATGAACTTTTGTGATTTGAGCGTGCAAAAGTACGCTATTTATTTCGCCCCGCGATGCGTTTGGGCAAATTTTATGAAACAAAAAGGCCGCTGTTGCGGTAGCGGCCTGTGTGGTTTGTTGTCAGAGTTCAAAAATGACGCTCATCGTGAGGTTGTTGTTGATGGCATCATTGATGACAGGGTCTGTAAGTCCTTGCGAAAATAAGCCTTGCCGGGATTCGCGCTGTATGAAAGTGTACGCAAAATCCATTCGCGTGCGCGGGAACTGGTATCCGAATCCGGCAGAGAAACTCGTCAGGTCGCCCAAGGTGGTAGCGTTTTTATAAGGGCTTTCTTCGTATCGGAACCCGCCGCGGAAACTCCATTGCCTGGCGCGAACCTCGGCACCGATGCGTAACTCGCCGGCCATGTCGAGTTGGTTTGACATAAAGCTGTTCACCGGCCTGAAATAATCGTCGCCGGGACGAAACCGCGTTTTGCTGTAATCGGTGATCGAATAATCGGCGCTCAGGATGGCTGTTTTTCCAAATACATAACCCAAACTTCCCGTAAACTTGCCCGGTGTGCGCAAATTATACGGCTCGTAAAGCACGAGAAGGTTGGACTGCGTTTGTGCGGCATCGGATCCATTGCCGTAATTGCTGCCATTGCTGTATACGATTTGCCACGACTCGTCATTAAATTCATACCACGTTGGCGATTGGTAAGAAAGTCCTGCCCGAAGCGAATTGGTAATCTTGGCAATTCCGCCCAACTGTAGGGAAAACCCGTTGCCGTAGCTGTGTGTGTATTGGTCAAAAGTGATGCTGCGCACGCTCGGTCGCCCGGTAAGGCCCGGATTGTTGTTCTCTTCGTAAAAACTCGAAGAGCGCGTGAACTCGTTGAAATAAGCGTTGAGGTTGATCCCGATAAAGAATCGGTCATTGTAAGCCGTCGCCGCATTTACGGTTACTTTTCCATTATAACCGGTGGTTTGGGTAAAATTATCTTGGGCATAACTGCCTGCGGGAACGTTGGAAATAAATTGCGAACTGTTTAAATCGCCGCCCATCGGGTCGATAATGTATGCATCATAACCCAAAAAAGCCTGTCGTTCACGAAAGCTGAGCTGGTCGAAATAGGCCTGGCCGTAAAATCCTGCCGATAATCCGAGCTGGTTTGCGTAACTCAAAAAATAATCGGCTACAGACCGGTTTGTGTTGACTCCGGCCGTGAAAAAAGCATTGTCAAACCGATTGGTGTTGTCGTAATTGACTGATAGCGCGAATTTTTTCCAACCCGTGTTTTCCGTCGGATTGTGCAGTACGAATACCGCACCGGCCTGGTTTAGGTCGAATGCAATATCCGAGTCCGACGTTTTGTTCCCAAAATAGCTCGATTTGTTTTTGGTGTTGTAATTGCTCAACGAAACCCCGACCTGGCTGCCCGCAAACACCGCCGATCCGGCCGGGTTGACATTAATGGCAGAAAGATCACCGCCAATGGCACCAAAGGCACCGCTCATGGCCCGAAAACGCGCCGTACCATTGATGTTTTCCTGAGCGTAACGCAATGCGTCGGTTACGTCTTGGGCGGTGGCTGTTGCGCACGCAAGGCCCACAAGTAAAATGAGGAATTGCTTTTTCATGATTAAAAATTTTCAAAAAAATACCTATGGTCGAACGGGTCAAATCATAGGTATCTGAAATAGTTGATTATCGTCTGCCACCGCCGCCGGATCTTCCGCCGCCACTGTAATTACCGCCGCCACCGCCTGATGAGCGGGAAGGTGCACTTGATGGGGTGTAATTGTTGTTTCGCGGCGCCTGATTTCCGTAATTGCGCACCGAACTGTTGTTGCGCGGGGCGCTGTTCTGTGGTTGCGTACGCACATTACCTCTTGGCGCAGTGTTGTATTCGCGCGTGTTGCTGTTTGACGGCGTCGTGCGAATATTGCCGGTTCGTGGCGTGTTGTAAGTAGAGTATCGGGTGCTGCTTGGCGTTCGCGTCGCATTGGTTGGTGAACTGTTTCGCGATCCGCGTGGCGTGTTGTAATAGGCATTGCTGCGGCCTCCGGTGGAGATGACATTGCGGTATCCGGAGGAACGGCGTCCGTTGGAATAAGCATATCCATTATAATAAGGCGCATAACCGTAACCGTAGGGGTAATAGTATTGCCAGCCGCCGTAACCGTAAGCGTAGTAGGGATAAGGGGAGAAGCCCCATCCGTAGTAAGCCGGACCGTACCAGGAATTCCAACCCCAGCCGAGGTTCCAGCCCCAATAACCTGAGTACCAGTAATTGTTCCAACCCCAACCGCCCCAACTGTTGTCGTAGATGTTGACCGTGACGTTATCCGGGTTGCTGCCCCATCCGCCGTAAGACGAATCGTAGCCTGTGTTGGGGTTCTGGGCGTTGTCATAACTGTCGGAACGATAGTTTTCTACGTCGGTGAATATCTGGTCCGGCTCGTTACTTTGCTGCAAAGAGCCGAAATATTCTTTGTATTGAGTGCCTTGTGAAGCCTGTCGCGGTGCATTTGAGTTGGCCGTCGCGCCATAAATGCCGTCACGGTCATTGTACGTTGTGCTTTGCGATGAACCGCAGGAAGTCAGTAGAATACTAAAAAGTCCCAACGTAGAATAGACAGAAACGCGTAGTGTAGAAAAGTGGGTTTTCATAATCTGTAGCAATTTATTGTTGGACTATACAAAAATAGTTAGTTTTGCTGAACTATTTAGTTAAAGAAATCAAACAATTTTTGTGCCAAAAGAAACGCTATGAGCAAGAACCTGACGACAAGAGAAGAGGACTATTCCAAATGGTATAACGAACTGGTGGTGAAGGCCGATCTGGCTGAAAATTCCGGTGTTCGTGGCTGTATGGTCATCAAGCCGTATGGCTATGCGATTTGGGAAAAGATGCAGGCCGAATTGGACCGTATGTTCAAGGAAACCGGACACAGTAACGCCTACTTCCCGTTGTTCGTGCCCAAAAGCATGTTTGAGGCCGAAGAGAAAAACGCCGAAGGTTTTGCCAAAGAGTGCGCCATCGTTACGCATTACCGCCTTAAAAACGACGAAAGCAAACCGGGTAAATTAATGGTCGATCCCAATGCCAAACTCGAAGAGGAGCTCATTGTGCGCCCCACGAGCGAAGCCATCATCTGGTCTACCTACAAAGGCTGGGTGCAGTCCTACCGCGATTTGCCTTTGCTGATCAATCAGTGGGCCAACGTCGTGCGATGGGAAATGCGTACGCGTTTGTTTTTGCGTACCGCCGAATTTTTGTGGCAGGAAGGCCACACGGCGCATGCTACCCGACAGGAGGCGATCGCCGAAACTGAAAAAATGATGAATGTCTACGCCGATTTCGTCGAAAATTTCATGGCGATTCCCGTCATCAAAGGGCTTAAAACGGCCAACGAACGATTTGCAGGGGCCGAGGAAACCTACTGCATCGAGGCGCTCATGCAGGATGGTAAAGCGCTTCAGGCGGGCACGTCGCATTTTCTCGGACAGAATTTCGCAAAGGCGTTCGATGTTAAATTTGCCAACGCAGAAGGAAAGCAGGAATATGTTTGGGGTACCTCATGGGGCGTTTCGACGCGTTTGATGGGGGCGCTTGTCATGACGCACTCCGATGACAAGGGCTTGGTGTTGCCGCCTAATCTGGCGCCAATCCAGGTCGTTATCGTACCAATCCATCGAACCGACAAACAACTTGAAGCGATCAGCCAGGTAGCCGCCGAATTGGTCGCGCAATTTAAAAAGTTGCGTATTTCCGTAAAATATGATGATCGCACTACGCTTAAACCCGGCTTTAAATTCAACGAATACGAGCTCAAAGGAGTGCCTGTGCGTATTGCTATCGGGCCAAACGATCTTGAGAACGGCACATTTGAAGTGGCTCGACGCGACACGTTGACCAAAGAAATTATCGCCAAAGAAGGCATCGTAGCGCATATTGACGCATTATTGACGCAAATCCAAAGCGATTTGTACAACCGGGCGTTCGAATACCGCGACAGCCATATTACTGAGGTGTCTGGTTTCGATGAATTCAAAGACGTTTTGGAACTCAAAGGCGGCTTTGTTTCAGCGCACTGGGATGGCACGCCTGAAACCGAGGAAAAGATCAAAGAATTGACCAAAGCAACGATCCGCTGCGTGCCGCTGGACCGCAAAAAAGAGGCCGGTAATTGCGTGTTGACGGGTAAGCCGTCTGAGGGTCGTGTGCTGTTTGCCAAGGCCTATTAAAAAATTATAAAAAAAAATGCGCTGTCTCTTGCGCGAATAAAAAATAGCTGTATCTTTGCATCCGCATTACAGCAGTTGGCCCGTTCGTCTATCGGTTAGGACGCCAGGTTTTCATCCTGGTAAGGGGGGTTCGATTCCCCCACGGGCTACAATTCAAAGTTCAGCATTACATTGGAATTGAAAAATTAAACCGAACTAGAGGAATAATGGTCCGTTCGTCTAGGGGTTAGGACGCCAGGTTTTCATCCTGGTAACAGGGGTTCGATTCCCCTACGGACTACAATCATAAAATACATTACAACAAAAAATGGCAAATCATAAGTCAGCTTTAAAGAGAATCAGAAGCAACGAAAAGAAAAGAGTGTTGAACAGATACCAACACAAAACTACGCGTAATGCGATTAAAGCGTTGCGTTTGGCTACAGACAAGTCAGATGCTGCTGCTAAATTGTCAACCGTAATTTCTATGATCGACAAACTGGCCAAGAAAAATATCATTCACGATAACAAGGCGTCTAACCTGAAGTCAAAATTGACCAAGCACGTTACCAAATTGTAATCGCAATTTTAGTTATATATTATAAAAAAGGCGCTCCATCAGGGCGCCTTTTTTATGGGATATATTTTAGGTTTAAAATATCTGCTTTAAATCTTCGAGCATTTCCTTGGTGATCGGCTTGGACATAAAATCGATGACCATCGGGTAGGTTTTTGACTTGTTGATATCGCGCGGATCGATCGTCGAAGACAACACAATCACTTTCGTATTCCTGAACACATCAGCGTATTCCGGTTTGGTAAATTCGTCCAGAAATTCCCAGCCGCCCATCACAGGCATGTTTAGGTCGAGAAATATTAGCTGAGGGTATCGCGCAATGTCATTTCCGAGGTTGTTTAATTTCAAATCGTCAAAGTAGTTTATGGCTTCCTCGCCGTTCTGCGCCGTGAGCACCTCCTGGGCAAAGGAAGATTTAGCGATGACCATTTTGCATAACATCAGTGTTATCGGGTCGTCGTCTACGCATAAAATCAAATCGAGCATTAGGTTTTATTTTTTAAAAGTTAATGTAAATGTGGTGCCTTTGTCTACTTCGCTCTCTACCTGGATGCTGCCGCCCATCGTTTCGACCTGCGATTTGACCAGGTAAAGTCCGAGTCCTTTACTGTCCGGATAATTGTGAAAACGCTGGTAAAGCCCGAAAATCTTGTCGCGGTTGCGCTCAAGGTCGATCCCGATGCCATTGTCTTTAAAAATCAGCGTAATTTCATCGCCCGCTTCCTTAGAAGACACAAAAATACGCAAAGTGCGCTTAGGAGAGCGGTATTTAATCGCATTTGTAAATAGATTGAGTAAAATACTCTCCAGATAAGCTTTGTTGATATTGAGGATCGTGACCTTTTCAAGTTCGATCTTTAAGATCGGTTTGTGCAGGCTGATTAAAAAGCTGAGCTGGTTGAACACGTTCTCGAAAACGTCCTTGATAAGTACTTCCTCTTTCTGGATCGACGGATTGTCCTTAATGATGACCACCTTGACCAAATCATTGATGGTTTCGTTGAGCAAATGCGTCGAGGTCGAAAATCCGTTGAGAATTTCTTTCAGATCCGGATTGTCTACCGGAATGTCCTGCATCAAGTTAAGCAATCCGGTAAGGTTTGATAGCGGTGCGCGCAGATTGTGCGATGTAATGTACGAAAATTGCTTTAAATCCTTGTTGTTCTGGGTCAGTTCGCGAATGAGTTGTTCGCGTTCTTTTTCCCGTCGCTTTTCTTCAGTAATATCGCGTTGGATCGAGATCCAGTGCGAATGGTCGCCTTCGCCATTGGTAATCGGGATCATCGAAAAACTAATCCAATATTCCTCGCCGTCCTTGCGCTCGTTGATCGTTTCAAATTTGAACTCCTCCTTTTTGCGCAACGCCTGCGACAATTGCTGCATGTCGTTTTTGACCGATTGACGCCCCATGAACACCGTCGGCGATTTTCCGATTACTTCGCTCGACTGATACCCCGTCATTTCCGTAAACGCCGGATTGACGAACACGATCTTCGGGATCCCTTTATTGGCTTTTTCCGATTCGGTAATGATGACCGAATCTTTGGTTTGCGTAATGACGGTTTCGAGCAGCTTGAGTCGCTGTTCCTCTTCTTTTTGGCGCGTGATGTCCTGTATCGCTCCAATCATCCGTATGGCATTGCCTTGCTCATCTTTGACCAAAAATCCCCGGTCGAATACGTATTTATACGTGCCGTCGGCGCATTTGAACCGGTATTCGTCCTGCCATTTCTCTGTTTTTTGTTCAATAAAGGAGTAGAGTTTGATAGACATCTTTATGGAATCTTCGGGATGGATCCGATCGAACCACCACTTGGACGTGTTGCCCACTTCCTCCTTCTTATAGCCAAAAATTCCCTGAATCCCTTTGTTCCAGATAAAATGATCCTGTTGGATTTTCCAGTCCCAGATCGTATCGCTGGTCGCCTTGGCCACGATATCGTAGCGTTCGTTCGATTCGCGGATCTCGTCATTGTTGCGCTTGAGTTTGTCGAAAATCTTGTTGTTGCGCTCGTTGTTGCGCGTGATGGTATAGTTGAACACCGCGCCCGATACCAGAATAATCACCAGTGTAACAGCCAGGTGAAATGTACCGGAATTATCCTCGGAAGTGAGGTAGGCCAATAGTTTATGACTTGCGAAAGCCAGAAACATCAAGATAATAATAAAAAGTAGGGATATTTTATTGACCTTGTTTTTCATTCCTCCAAATATAATTATTTTATTGTATGAATGACCGAACGTACTTTAAACTCGCATTTGAGTTTTTAACAAATTGCGCGCTAAAAAGTTAACAAACAGTAATTGACGGCAATGATTTTTTTTCTGAAAATAAAGTGTACCTTTGCGCCCATTAAAAATCACAGATGGAATCTATCAGAAACATTGCGATCATCGCGCACGTCGACCACGGTAAAACCACACTTGTCGACAAAATCATGTACCATTGCCAATTGTTCCGCGAGAACGAGAACACCGGCGATCTGATCCTCGACAACAACGACCTCGAGCGCGAACGTGGCATCACGATCACGTCAAAGAATGTTTCTGTAGTCTATAAAGGCAGCAAAATCAACATCATCGACACCCCGGGACACGCCGATTTTGGCGGCGAAGTCGAGCGCGTGCTCAATATGGCCGATGGCGTCTGTCTGCTCGTGGATGCGTTCGAAGGCCCCATGCCGCAAACGCGTTTTGTACTCCAAAAAGCCATCGACCTCGGACTCAAGCCGTGTGTCGTAATCAATAAGGTCGACAAGGAAAACTGTACGCCCGAGGAAGTGCACGAAAAAGTGTTCGACCTCATGTTTGAACTCGGCGCAGAAGAATGGCAGCTCGATTTTCCGACTGTTTACGGATCGGCCAAGAACAACTGGATGAGCGAAGATTGGAAAAACCAGACTTCCAACATCGAACCGCTGCTCGATATGGTCATCAACCACGTGCCGGCTCCCAAAGTTTCAGCCGAGGGAACCCCGCAAATGCTGATTACTTCCCTCGACTTTTCATCGTTCACGGGCCGTATCGCCATTGGGCGGCTCGAGCGCGGAACACTCAAAGAAAACATGCCTATCTCGCTGGTAAAGCGCGACGGCAAAGTCATCAAATCGCGCATCAAGGAACTCCACACCTTTGAAGGTCTCGGCCGCAAAAAGGTAGAAGAAGTAAAGGCGGGCGATATTTGTGCGATCGTCGGGATCGAAGGTTTTGAAATCGGCGATACCGTAGCCGATTTTGAAAATCCGGAAGCATTGCAGGCCATTGCGATCGATGAGCCTACGATGAGCATGCTCTTTACGATCAACGATTCGCCGTTCTTTGGCAAAGAAGGAAAATTTGTGACTTCGCGCCACATCAAGGACCGTTTGGCCAAAGAGCTCGAAAAGAACCTTGCTTTGCGCGTGTCCGACACCGAATCTGCCGATAAATTTATGGTTTTCGGCCGCGGCGTTCTTCACTTATCGGTGTTGATCGAAACGATGCGACGCGAAGGCTACGAGCTCCAGATCGGTCAGCCGCAGGTGATTATCAAGGAAGTCGACGGCGTCAAATGCGAACCAATTGAAGAACTTACCATCGATTTGCCGGAAAATTTATCGGGCCGTGCCGTGGAATTCGTCACCGTACGCAAAGGTGAAATGCTGTCGATGGAAACCAAGGGCGAACGCATGATCATTAAATTCAACATCCCGTCGCGCGGCATCATCGGACTTCGGAACATGCTGCTCACAGCCACGGCCGGTGAGGCGATCATGGCGCACCGTTTTATTGGTTATGAACCGTATAAAGGCGAAATCGCGGGCCGCATCAACGGATCGCTTATTTCGATGGAGAACGGAAAAGCCATTCCCTATTCGATCAATAAATTGCAGGATCGCGGTAAATTCTTTGTCGATCCTAACGAGGATGTGTATGAAGGTCAGGTTGTCGGAGAAAATTCGCGCTCGGACGACATGGTCATCAACATCACCAAAACCAAGCAGCTTACCAACTTCCGTTCTGCGGGTGCTGATGACAAAACGCGCATCACGCCGGCAATCAAATTTTCGCTCGAAGAGGCGCTGGAATACATCCAAAAAGACGAATACGTCGAAGTTACGCCAAAATCGCTGCGTCTGCGCAAGATTTACCTTAACGAAAACGATCGCAAACGGTTTTCAAAAGACTAATTCACGATTTACGCATAAGCAACCCCTCGGAAACGCGGGGTTTTTTTTTTGATGATCTGGACACACGGCGGGGTTTTCTAAATAGCAAGGCGCAATCTCCGGCGCAAAGCAGATGTTTTCCAACGGTAGGGTATGGTGAAACCGCCTTTCGCAATTAGGTCCTGATTTGGAACAAAGATCAGCGCTTTAATGAAAAGTGTCCTTTGGCCATACGGCCTCCTTCGAGTTCGATCGTAAACCAGTAGTCATCGGCAATGGCGGGTTTTTCATTGTACGTGCCGTCCCATCCGTCCCCAATCGGACTGATTTGTTTGAGCAATTTGCCATATCGGTCAAAAATGCGGATCACGGCATTGCGCTGGTGGGTCGCATCGGCGCCGCGCAGATTCCACGTATCGTTAAAACCGTCGCCGTTGGGCGTAAAATATTTGGGAATGCCCAGAACGTTGATCTGTATAGGTCCTACGGTGCCACAGCCGTTGAGGTCTTTGATGTACAAATCGTGAATGCCCGACAACACATCGCTGAACACGGGCGAATCCTGGAACACGTTGGGTTGGCCGAGCGCAAATACGTAATGGCCCGTGCCGCTTACATTTACCGATATGGAATTAATGTCGGCCAGATCGACCACGGTAATTCCATCCAGATGGGCAAGGTCCGATGAATTGACCGTGATGATTTGCGTACGGGCGCATCCAAACAAACTCGTGACCGTTACCGTATAGACGCCCGGCGTATTGACGTCAAGTGTCGGCGAGGCGGCCCCGGCGACAGGATTGCCTCCAAAAGTCCACGCATAGGTAAAATCGGCGGGATTGGTTCCGGGCGGCAAACCCGGATCGAGCGTGATAACGATCTGGTTCAGGTTCAGACAAATGAGTCGTTCGCCGGCCGGCGGAATATCCGGAAGCGGGTCCACGACAAGCGTCACATACGGGCCAAGGCCAAAGCAAGCGTTGTCGATGTCGCTTTCGATACGCACCCAGATCGATTGCGTACCGGGATAACCGATGTTGCGATAGTTGGAAATATCAACGATCTCAAGTGCATTGCCCGCAGAATCGGTTTCAGCGGCAGCTTCCGACGCGTTGCGGTAATATTTGATGCTGTATCCCGATGTGGAAGGCAACAGTGCGAGTATGTCGGCAGTAATGCTGCTGAAATCAAACGTGGCGATGCCGTCCGTGTCGTCATTGTTGGCGTTGTCATTGCCGTTGGTGTCGAGAAAATCGTCGCAAGTCCGGAATGTACGCGCCAGGCCGGTGATGTTGGTGGCCGTCACGCGAACGTTCAGGCGCGCCACGCCAAAGCATCCGTAAATCGTAGATACGCGCACCCAAACGGTCGTATCGGCGGTAACATAGGTGGTAGGCGATGCGATCTCAAACAGCACGTCCAGATTCTGCGCAGCGGTTTCCGAGGTAAAATAACGAAAAGTCAAACTGGCCGCGTCGGCGGAAATAAAGAATTCTTTTTGCCGCAGATTCACCTCTGTGATCGCATTGGCCACGCCGTCTACGTCGCATTGCACCAGGTTTACGACCGGAACAATAACCGGCAGCGGGTTTACCGTGAGTACCACTTCATCTGAAATCAACCCGCAGCTGTTGCCGGTGCGATCAATACGCACGCGGTAGCGGGAACCGTCCATTGTAACCGTTGTCCCGCTGATTTGCAGCGCGGCGTTGGTCGTGCCGCTGTACACGGCATTGTCCGATAAATTGACCCACGACCCGGATTGCAGCATCTGCCATTGGTAACGATCTGCAGGATCAGGGCTTGATACCACGGCCAACGTTGCTCCACCCGTAGCGCACGTGGATGCCGAGACCGGTTGGGTGGCAATTGCCAAAGGCGCGGCAATGACGTAATTGTTATTGACCGGCGGCACATAACTTCCGGCCCCGGTCACCAGCCCGCGTGCGTTGACCACAGGGGTTCCGGTGCCAAACACACCATCGCCGTCAGGATCCTGATATCCCGCTTCGATCACATCGGTGCATCCGTCGTTGTCGCTGTCGCGTTCGATATAGTCATTGCGGCCATCGGCATCTGCATCAGGCAGGATATAGCTTACGATTCCGGAATCGGGAAACGTTTCGAGCGCGTCCGCAATGCCATTATTGCTGTGAGGACCGTCCGCCATGCCGTTTCCGTTCACATCCGGCACGCCGCTTTGCGATTCGGTCAGATCGTAAATACCATCGTTGTCGCTGTCCAGATCGCGGTAATCAGGTACGCCGTCGGCATCGGTATCGACAGGCAGAATACCGGCTCCGTATACATCGGACAGTCCGTCTTTATTCCCATCTGCAGCCGTAGCGGCAATGAAGTTCTGTCCCTGGGCTTCAATATTGTCGAGTATGCCGTCATTGTCGCTGTCGCCGTCGAGTTGGTCCGGTGTGGTGTCGCCGTCCGAATCGTTAGGCACGCACGTTGCGGCGAGCGCGAATGTGGCATTGGCGGCCTGCACATCGGACAAATTCTTATGGGTGTATATCAAAGTGCCCGATCGGTAAACGTTGAACGAAAAATTCCCGCTTCCAAAGGCCAGTGAGGCCTGGTTCATCTGGAACCGGATTTCAAACGACGAGTAACTTGTCACGCCACTTTCGTATATGCCGTCGTAATTGGTGTCGATCCGCAGTTGATTGCCCGGATTGAGCACCGTTATGGTTTTATCTGGCGCAGTTTTAAGGATAAATTCAGAATCCGATGTCAGTTCAAATCCGGCCGTTCCGGTTGCGGCGTAAGCCATCGCAAGGGAAAGCGGTTGGTTGAACTGGATTTCTGCCGTGACCGAATTGCCCTTGCCCGCCGTAACGGTAGAGGAAAATTGACCGGGCTCGGAATTGCTGCCGGCGAACGCATGTCCTGTTTGGTCTACCCCGCCAAAAGTGATCGTTTGCACATGCGGATTGTTGTAAGTTCCGATGGCCACCGGAGTGCTTGCCGTACTCAGGTCTACGGCCACATCACCATACGATTCGGTGCAATTGGCGATGCCGTCGTTGTCATAATCGCGGTCGATGTTGTCGTTGACGCCGTCACCATCGGCATCGGTAGGGCAGGAGCTGATCGGGATTTCGTCCGATATGAGCGTCGTGCCGCATGCCGCTATGGTCGCTTTAACGTAATAGTAGCCGGGTTGCGTCGGGTTATAGTTTCCGGCGGTCGCCCCGGAGATTTCCGTGCCGTTGAAATACCATTGGAAAACGTCGAATGCTGTGAGCGTGTTGACCGATAACGACACGTTCGGGATGCAGCTTTGCTGGGTCAGATCGAGCGGCACGAACGAAATTTCAGGTTTGTACGCAAAGCCGGAGTAGAATCCGCCAAAGGTTGCCGCATCGTCGGATCCGTAAGAAGCCAGGTACAGCTGGCCCGTTGAATAAACGCCCACATTGCCCGAAATCCCTGTAATGGTATAGGTTTCATACGAAGTATTCCCTACCACGTTGGTCGGGCCATCGACAAAAACGCCGGGCAGGAAATTGAGCGAAAGCAAAGGGTAATCGATGCCGTTGATGTTAAAGTTCAAAGTCGAACCCACTTGCGTAACCAGTGTAACGCGCCCTATGAACGTGCGGCTGCCTATTTTATCTATTAGTGGAATGTTGTCGATCACGTGTGGCGTCTCGCAATTGAGCGGCGGAACAAAAAACATCTTCTGATTAGCAAAATCGGGTCTTGAATTGTCCCCGACAGATTGGTACGCAAACACTTTTTTAGACGTCTGCACATACAAGTTGCCATTGGCGTTGTATTCAGAGCCGTCGAGTTGGACATAGTCGCCCGCATTCAAAAAATACGCCGGCGAAGTGTTGCCCTCGAGAAAAACGTCGGTGTTGTCTTCATGGGCGACCAGCAAAACGCGCTCGGTGACCGGCTGGCCCGTACTTTTGATAAAAATGTATTCAGTGCCTGTTCGCTCGACCGGAACGATCTGGTCAAACCCCAGATCCAGATTCGTATTGGCGTTACTGCCTGCAAACGACCCGCAATTGACCGCAATAGGTTTGTCCGAAACGACCATCGACCCGATGAGCCCGTCGCGGTTTGGATCGTGCGGGCCTTCCACGGCCATGACAAAACTCTCGCCTGCATTGAGCGTGACCCATGACGGTGTGCTTCCCGCCGCGGCGTTGTTGATGAGCTCAACGCCGGGCCGGATGTCTTCAAATTGGACGAGCGTGTTGTTTTCTGTGGCCAGTACGGATACAAAAGTATAGTGGTTTGTCCCGTACGAGGCCAGGTCTACGTCAATGTTGTTCAGGCTGCCGATGCGGAAGGTTGTTCCCAGCGCCGCCATTCCTTTTGATACGAGCCCTCCGGCGTGGTTGCCGTTGCCTGCGATGAGTCTGACCGAGACATACACCATGTCATCGGCTTCAATGACGTAACCTTTGTCGGACCGGATGGAATTGACAAAACTTTTGCTCGTGTGCAGCTGCGTGGACGTGCCTGACCCGATAACGTGTACATAAGGCGAACTTTTCGAGACCGTTCCCAGAATGGTCGCCCCGCCAAGCTGTATGATTTTGAAATTGATAGGCGTTGCGCTGGGCGTTGAAATGTATAAATATTGGTCGAGCGCGCTCGAAGCCGGATTGTCTGACCCTGATACCGGTGGGATATAATGTGTCTTACTGAATTGCGCCCAACCAGTAACAAAAGCAAGCAAGCAACACAACAGGGTTATTTTTTTCATCGGCTAAATGTAGAAAATAAAACGGCAAAATCAGCGCTTTAGCGAAAAATGCCCTTTGATTGTTTTGCCCGATTCGAGCATTATGACGAACCAGTAATCGCTTGAGGGTAAATCTTTTGACTTGAGTTTTCCGTCCCAACCCCGTGAATCGCCGTTGAACCGCGTAATCAGCTTGCCGTACCGGTCGAAGATACTGACTGTGGCGTTGGGTTGCTTCTTCAAACTCGATACGGTCCAAAAGTCGTTGATGCCATCGCCATTGGGCGTAAAGTAGCGCGGATAGTTGAATACGTAAATGGTTTCCGACGTCTCTCCGCAGCCAAATTTGTCGCGCATGACCACGAGGTGTTCCCCCGATGCCACACCTGAAAAAAACGGGCTGTCCTGGAAACTAACGCCACCGATAGAAAATTCGTAATTGCCCGATCCGGTGTATTGCACAAGCACGGTGTTGTCATCAGGGGTCATGTCCTGGATTTCGATGTTGGTGATTACCGGTGCGTCGGGCGCCGTCACGATAAAGGTTTTGGTGGCCGTGCAATCGTTCTCCATGACGGTGATCGTATAGATGCCCGGAGCCGTCACGACTGTTGAGAACGAGGTTTCGCCATTGCTCCAGGTATAGGTTTCGTAAATGTCGTCTACGAACAGTTTGACCGATCCGCCGGGGCAAATCGAGATGTGCGCGTCCTCAAAATCCGGCGGTGCCAGTGTGTTGACGACCAGTTCGACCGGGATGATGTCGTAGCAGTCCGGGCCGTTGAGGATTTTCGCATAAATTGTCTGGTCGTTCTGGACCGTATTGGTGTATACGTTCGGCAGGGCATTGCCGGGATGGAGCAGTGCATCCTGAACCGATTCGTAGTATTGCACGGTAAGCCCCGCCGGCAAACCCGCGAGCACCTGTGCGTTGGCATCACTGAGCGTAAAATGGTAAAAGCCGTCCTGCACCGGATCAGGGTCGTGGTCGCAAGTCTCCAGCATCGGGTAATTGTACACGCTATGGCCGCTGATCTGCAAATCGACCGTTGTCACGCTGGCGCAGCCGTAAAAATTCGTCACACGCGCGTAAATGGTTTTAGGAATGCTTTCGTACTGGCCGGCGCTTGTGATCGGATTGGTACCTGCGTTGGCATCGGTGCTGTTTTCGTAATAAGTGACGCTGGCCACATCCGGATCGCCGCCGGTAACAATACTATCGACGCGCGTCAGGTTATAGGTTGCGCTGCCGTTGTTGTCCGGATCGCATTGAACCAGTACGGCCGGAGTGGGTGCGGGCAATGTGGCGTATTCCACAGTTACTTCGCCCGTAGCCACACAGGTCGTGGTGCCCAAAGTGATTTCCACTTTGTAATCGCCGGGCGCATTTCCGGTGTAGGTGGCACCGGTTTCCCCAATGAGTTCTGCGCCGTCCTTGAACCATTTGTAGGTATTGGTGCCCGATTCGGTGGCGTCGAGCGTAAAGGTTTTGCCTTGACACACCGGGTTCATGGTGGCGTGAAGCAAATCCGGTCCGATGTCGGTTCCCACCTTGAAACTGCCGCCTGAAAGGAAAATCGCAGAATCATACCGCACGTTGTGGTGGTCCGCAATCACGAGTTTTATATGGTAGGTCACGCCGGGAGTCACCGTGGCTTTTGCGGTCATCGGTACGGTTTGGCCGTTGAAGTTCGTGGGGTGGTCCTGGGTGTTGAACGCATCAAAATACTGCTCGTTCTGCGCCGGACATCCGCCCGGAATTTCCGGATGGACCGATGTGACCAACACCGGTGTGGTCGTATTGGGAATCAGCGCAAGGTTCTGGTAAGGAGCGCTGCTGCCTGCCACTTTGAGCAAAAATGCAAATCCGTCCGAATAAGTGCATGTTGCCGTGCCGTGGTATTCTTCCGAGGAAAAAATATAATCAAAGCTGATCTGGCTTGTCAACGGCGTAAAGTCGAACTCGAGGATGGTGGCGTTGATCGTACCGGTAATGCCGAGCGCTTGCTCAAGATCGGGGTCGCCAGGCCAGGCGTTGGAGCCTTCGTCGATCAGGCTGGTATTTGGTCCCTCGGTCCGGACGGCACGCGAAGTAGCCAGCACGACGCCCTGCGCAAACGGAAAGCCGCTCGCACCGGCATTGAAATATCCGTAGCTTTGCTGGGCTCCGCTGAACGTGTCGCCGCTGACAGTAATGTTGGAAACGTTCGCACACGGGCTGTTGATCAATACATTTTCAACGAGTTGCTGCGCGGTATAGGTGTCGTTAACCTGGATATATTGCGCTT
>JAEWLN010000007.1 GCA_023457535.1 Bacteroidota bacterium | reverse complement strand
CGTTTCATGGCCTCGAAAACCAGGCCGTACAATAATGTGAGTGTGAGTTGGGCATATTTGCTGAGCCAGCAAAAGATTTTGTATTTTTCACTCTCGAATGCGCTTGGTACGCAAAACGTTTTTGGGTATGAGTATGCGCAAGCGCCGGATGCAAACGGTTTGTATGCGCGGCGGGAGATTACGCCTACTGCGGATCGTTTTTTCTTTGTCGGGTTTTTTTGGACAATCAGCCGGGACAAGCGGTCGAATCAGTTGGATAATTTGTAGGTGTAAGGGGGAATGTTGCGATCCGGCGTCAGGATCTGACAGTTCGGTCAGATAAAATTGCACGTTTGGTCACCTCGGGGTAGTTTTGAATTCACATTGGGCGCATCGGTTGCCGTAAATTAACCACAATCAATCATAAAACTCCATATCATGAAAAGAATTCTATTTGTATTGCTGATGCTTGCCGCAAGTCCCGGATGGGCGCAAACGGCCTATGAAAAAGGAATGTCCAAAGCATTTGAACTTTGGAAGCAAGGCAACAGCGCAGAGGCGTCGGCTTTGTTCGAGCGCATCGCATCGGCTGAAAAAGACAATTGGCTGCCCAATTATTACGTGGCATTGGTCAACACCACCGCGTCGTTCCAAACGCGCGACAAAGAAAAAGTAAGTGCGCTGCTCAACAAGGCCCAGCAGGCGCTCGATATTGAAATGGTCAAAAACCCCGAAAATGAGGAAATCATGATCCTTCAGGCATTGATTTACACCGGTTGGGTCGCATTTGATCCGATGACCTACGCCATGACGATGTCGCCCAAAGTGATGGAGCTTTACGACAAAGTGCTCCGGATCGCGCCGCAAAATCCTCGGGCAGTATTTGGTAGGGCGGAATACGAAATGGGTGGCGCAAAATTCTTTGGCACCGATACCAAGCCGATGTGCGCAGAAATTGAGCGTTCCATCGCATTGTTCGACCAGTTCCAGCCGGCGACGCCTTTTTCGCCAAAATGGGGCAAGGAGCGCGCCTTGCAAGTACTGGCCGATTGCGGGAAAAAGTAATGCCCGGTTGCCGTCGAAAAGAAATAACGTTAAAAAAGGATAGGTTATGAAACTCGGACTGCGTCAAATGTTGCGGTTGTTTGTATTGAGCATTGGGATCATGGCCGTACTGGTGGCATTCAACTGGGCCTTTGGCGGGACCATTGCATTCAATCGGGCGATGCTTATCACGTTTGGATTCACCGTTTTGTACACTTATTCGCTCTATATCACAAACAGTCTTGCGTTTGGGTTGCTCGACCGGTTTTTTGTTGCCAACCGATTTTCGAAAACGCGCATCCTGGTTGGGTTTGTACTTACATTCGTGGTGTCGCTGCTGACGATTTTCGTACTGCGGATCTTGGAAGATGTCGTGATCCGGCAGCAGTCTTTCGCGAGGTTCTGGGCCGATGAAAAGCCGAACAATTATGTGTTTGCGATCGTCATTACGTTCTTCATCACGTTGTCTGCCTATGCATTCAACTTTTACAGGGCCTACCAGGAAAACAAGGTCAAAGAACAAAAAATGATCGCAGGGACGGCGTCGGCGCAATTTGAATCACTCAAAAGCCAGATCGATCCGCACTTTTTGTTCAACAGCCTTAACGTGCTCTCCTCGCTGATCGAGGAAAACCCCGAAAGTGCGCAGCGTTTCACCACCTCGCTGTCCAAAGTTTACCGTTACGTACTCGAGCAAAAAGACAAAGAACTCGTGAGCGTGGAAGAGGAGTTGTCTTTTGCGCGCACCTACATGAATTTGCTGCAGATGCGTTTTGAAAACAGCCTGTTTTACGAATTGCCGCAAACATCCATCGATCCTGAGGCTAAAGTAGTGCCGCTGGCGTTGCAGTTATTGCTCGAAAATACCGTCAAGCACAACATTACCAGCGCCCAAAAGCCATTGAGGATCCGCATTTTCGCCGATGGTGATTATCTTGCAATCGAGAACAACTTTCAAAAGAAGGAAGTACTTCAGGACCGCGAAGGCGTAGGGCTGCAGAATATCGCTAGCCGCTACGGCATCATCACGGGTCGGAAAGTGCTTGTCGAACAAACAGATCAAAAGTTTACCGTTCGGATTCCAATGCTGACCAAACAAATTACCGTGATGGAAAATAACCATAGTGAAATGGAAGCCGCGTATCGCAACGCCCAGAAAAAGGTCGAGGACATCAAAGGATTTTACGGCAACTTGTGGTCGTTTATCATTATTTCGATCGCGCTGGCGGTAGTGAATCTGGCCACCTATGCGCAATACCTGTGGTTTTTGTACCCGGTGATCGGGTGGGGAATTGGCGTGATCGTGCACGCTATGGCGGTGTTCAACGCCATGCCTTTCCTGGGGCGCGATTGGGAAGAAAAGAAAATCCAACAGCTTATCGACAAAGAAAACGCAAAAAAATGGCAATGATGGAAGCAAATAAAAATTCGCCCGCTTACCGCCGGGCGCGAAAACAAGCGCGGGAAATACGGTCTTTTTACATCAACCTGATGTGCTATTGTACGGTCATCCCGATTTTGATCGCCATCAATCTTTATTACACGCCGGAACTGTATTGGTTTTTGTTTTCGGCGCTCGGGTGGGGAACAGGGCTTTGCTTTCATGCAATGGCAGCGTTCCAGTTCAATCCGTTTTTGTCCAAAAAGTGGGAAGCGCGCAAACTGCAGCAATTCATTGAGCAAGAGAAGGCGCGCGAGCAACGATACAACCAAAATCAATAACCATGGAACACAACGCATCCATTGAGCAGTTACGCCTGGAGCGCGCCCGCAAACGCGTCAAGGCATTGGCAGGTTTCTACAAACACCTGTCCTTATACTTGTTGATCAATGCTTTTTTGATCACGATGAACTATTTCCGGCTGTCCCCGGGCGAGCCGTTTTTGAAATTCGATAACTTTGCCACTGCCTTTTTTTGGGGTATCGGACTCGGATTCCACGCATTGAGCGTCTTTGGCACCAACGCGTTTTTAGGGGCGGACTGGGAGGAGCGAAAAATCCGCCAAATCATGGACCGCGACAAACGAAACAAATGGGAATAAGCTTTACATCATATTATTTAATCGTCTGGAATGTATGATTTTAAGAATTGTTTAAGTAGATAGCTACATGAATGTTATTATCATTGAAGATGAAAAACCTGCCGCACGCCTGTTGCAGCGAAAGCTTGAAAAATTAGGCGTTTTTCCACAGGCGATGCTGCATTCTGTGGAAGAATCCCTGCAATGGCTCGGCGCACATCCGCATCCCGACTTGATTTTTCTGGACATTCAGTTGTCGGACGGATTGTCTTTCGAAATCTTTGAAAAAACGCACCTCAAAAGCGCTGTTATTTTTACCACCGCATACGATGAATATGCGTTAAAGGCCTTTAAACTCAACAGCATCGATTACCTTCTTAAACCCATTGACGAGGACGATTTGCAGGTGGCGCTGCACAAGTTCAGGGCGCGGATGCCGTCCGGCGCACCCGTTTCAATGGATTATGATCAGATCCGGTTAATGTTTGGATTTCCATCGGCAAAACCGTTCAAAAAGAGATTTACCGTTAAAATAGGGCATCAGCTCAAAGTGATCGGGATAGAGGAGGCAGAGTGTTTTTTTAGCGAAAACAAAGGAACCTATCTGCATACCAGGGACAACCGAAGTTATTTGCTTGATACAACGCTTGAGGAGTTGGAACGCGAATTGGATCCGGTCGGGTTTTTCAGGGTCAGCCGGAAATTTATCGTGCCACTTTCATCCATTCGCGAGATCAGCGTTTACAGCAATTCAAGACTGCGTGTGATGCTGGCCGGATACACCGCCGAGGAGGTGATCGTAAGTCGCGAAAAGGTCGCCGACTTCAAAAAATGGATCGATGGCTAGCAATTACGCAAACATTGTGTTGTATTGAATTTTTGGTTGATTAGATTTGGTTTAAATTCTTGAAAAACAATTATAAAAATATTCAATATAGACATATTCTATAGTTTGTTTTGAGCCGATTTTGCCTCCAAAACCAACTGAAACTGTACGCCAAACAACACCGAGGCCAATACCAAATGCGCGGCTTGCGAGCCAAACGGAAAGTCGAAGTAATACATCGCCACCCCGGTCAGGATTTCGAGTCCTATGAGCCACATCACCGCAGTGAGTTTAGTATAGCCAAGTTGTGCCTTGCGGTTTCTGAGCATCAGCCATCCGTTAAAAAACAAAACCAGAAATGAAAGGGTGCGGTGTACGTAAAAATCCCACGCAGGGTCGCTGAGGATTGCAGCCATATTGTCGTAACCTGTTATCCGTACCTGGGTGTCCACAAATTGCCGCACCTGTGTGCCGAGTACTACTTGTATGAGTGTTAGGGCTAATGCGCCCCAAAGAAGCCGTGCAAACAGCGGATCGCGCTTTTGCGTTGCAACTGCGGGGTTGGCGGCCCGGATGATGTAAATGATCAACGCTACAATAACTAGGGCAACAACCATGTGAACGGTGATCTTTACCGGATTCAGCACCGAGTAGACCACCGTTGCGCCCAGCCACGCCTGAAAGCCCATTAAAAAGACCGTCAGCCACGACAACGCGAAAATCTTGCGGTTGTCTTTACGAAAACCAAAGGAGTAAACCGCCATGATGAAAACCGCAATTCCGGCCAGAGCGCCGCACAAACGGTTCAGGTATTCAATCCAGGTGTGGGTGGGGTTGAAAATAGCGTAATCGTGCTTGGTGTAAGGTCGCCAGTGCGCCGGGTCGAAATTTGCGCCTGTTATGAAATCGGCATTGGCCACCCAAAGCGCCTGGTCTTTAATGATCACCTGTCCTTTTTCGAAAGTGCGGTTCGGGGTCCATGTCAATTCTTTGATGTCGGTGGGCGGAATATAGTAGCCAAAGCATTTCGGCCAGTCCGGACAGCCCATTCCGGAGCCGGTCATGCGCACAAGGGCGCCCGCGATGATTACGGCATAAACGAGTACCAGTGCGGTTTTGGCAGCGGGCAAAAATCTTTTTTTCATTTGGAATGAATCAATTGGTAGTAAAATTCAAGGTTTTGTATCGCAACGGTGTCTATGCTGAAGCGCGTTTCGGCCTTCGCGCGGGCAGCACGTCCAAATGCGGCGCGGCGTTCTTCATGGGTCAGTAATTGGCCAATGCGTTCGGCAAAAAGCGCGTGATTGGCCGGATGCACGAGATAGCCCTCTTTTCCGTCTTCGATCATTTCACGCGCCCAGCCAATATCGGATGCGACAATTGCTTTGCCCATGGCCATCGCTTCAATCCATGACACAGGCAGCGCTTCTGCATAAGATGGGAAAATACAAACCGAGGCTGCGGCGATGTGCCCGCGTACTTTTTCATAAGCCACGGCGCCTTCGTAGGTGGTGTTGGCGCGCGCCTGTGCCGACAATCCGCTTTGGATCATGTTCCAGACCGATGCATTTGCCGTAGCCGGATCATTGCTGTCCAATCCTACAAGCGTGAGTGTTGCAGACGGAAACGCCGTGACGACTTGGTTGAATATCGCTGATAGCTCAAGCGAACCTTTTTTTCTTACTAACGTTCCAAAATACAATATGTTAAACGGTGTTTCTGAATTTGAAACTTTAAATCGGTCGACGTCGATGCCGTTTGGAATTACCGTCATAGTTCTGGTCATCCCAAAGGCGTCCTGGGTTACTTGTGCAGCGTACGCGCTCACAGAAATCACAGCGTCTGCTTTTTGCAGCGCGCGTTTTTCCGTATACCGGATACGCCATTTGAGCGGGCGTTGGTCCAGGTGCGCAAAATACGTCTCGGAACCGTGCAATTTGACCACGATGGGGCAATTGGCGGAAATGAACGAGGTGGCCCCGCGCCAATCCGGTGCTTCCACCACATTGACTTTGTGTTGTCGTACGAGTGCCCGGATCAGCCGCTCGATTTTCTTTTGGGTGTAATAGCGCCTGAGCTTGCCCTTTTCGATGCTTTGCACGCGATAATGGGCAATGCCGTTCTCCTCAAAAGCTTCGTCAGCGTCCTGGCCGTAAATGATGATGCTAACCGTTGCGCCGGCTTTTCGCATGGCGTGGGCGAGGTTCATAATGCTCGTCCCGATCCCGCCGCAGAGTCCGGGTGTGCGCCCGTGTGGATATTCGGGCGTCAGAAAGGCAATCCGGATCGATTCAAAGCGCTTCATGGCGTGGCGGGTTTTAAGCCGATTTTTTGGGCGCGTTCCATCATAAACCGATAGGCCGCCTGGTAATCATTTGCGATTTCGCCTTCCAGAATGGCCTCTTTGATGGCCTCTTTAAGCGTGCCGATTTCGCGCGATGGCGGCAAATTAAATATCGCCATGATTTCTTCTCCGGTAATCGGCGGTTGGAAATTGCGCACGCGGTCGCGTTCTTCCACCTCAGTGATTTTTTCGCGCACCGTTTTGAAATTGGCGTGGTAGCGCTTGAATTTATTTGGATTTTTGGTAGTAATGTCGGCTTCGCACAGCGTCATCAGGCTTTCAATATCTTCGCCTGCATCAAATACGAGCCTGCGCACGGCCGAATCGGTAACCTGATCTTCCGATAAAATGATCGGACGCGAACTCATTGCCACCATTTTTTGAACGAATTTCATTTTTTGGTTCAGCGGCAGGCGCAGCCGTTCAAAAATGCGGCGCACCATTTTGCCGCCCAGGAATTCGTGTCCGTGAAACGTCCAGCCTTGTTTTTTGGTAAAGCGCTTCGTGGGTGCTTTCCCGACATCGTGCAACAACGCCGCCCATCGCAACCATAAATCGCTCGTATTGCGGCTGATATTGTCTACTACTTCAAGTGTATGATAAAAGTTGTTCTTGTGCGTATGGCCTTCGATTTCCTCTACATTGTTCAGCGCCGTAAGTTCCGGCAGAATCAATTCCAGCAATCCGGTTTGGTACAGCAATAAAAATCCGACAGAAGGCCTGTCGGTAAGTAAAATCTTGTGTAGCTCCTCCACGATGCGCTCTCCTGAAATAATGCCGATGCGTTCTTTATTGCGCGCAATGGCCTCCAGTGACCCGGCTTCGATTTCAAACTGCAATTGTGCCGAAAAGCGGATTGCGCGCATCATCCTAAGCGGGTCGTCCGAATAGGTAATATCCGGATCCAGAGGTGTTTTAATCGTTTTACTTTCCAAATCGGTTAAACCGCCAAACGGATCGAGTAAGGAGCCAAAATTGGCTTTGTTCAATGACAGGGCAAGCGCGTTGATCGTAAAATCGCGGCGGTTCTGATCGTCTTCGAGGGAACCATTTTCAACCACAGGCTTGCGGCTGTTAAACTCGTAGGATTCCTTCCGGGCACCTACAAATTCAATATCGATGTCGCCATAACGCAACATGGCTGTTCCGTAATTTTTAAAAACCTGCACCTTGGGTTTGTGCGGCAACAGTTCCGATACTTTCAACGCCAGATCGATGCCGCTGCCCACGGCCACAATGTCAATGTCTTTTTTGTAATCGCGCCCGAGAAAGAAATCGCGTACAAAACCGCCAATGACGTAACTTTCCAGCCCGAGCGCCTCTGAAGCCCGACCAATCACGTCAAAGATTTTATGCGAAAGTGCGTCCTTGAAATTGGGTTGCGCCGCCATTTATTTTCTGATGATTTTTACTTGAGAATCCGCTGTGAGTTTGATGATCGTGGAAGGTTTTCCCGATATTTTGTCGCGGTGCAAATTTACGACATAGTCTACACCGGCTATAATTTCGGGACTGATTTCTGCAAAACTTTTTGGCGTCGGTTGCCCCGATACGTTGGCCGAGGTAGATACCAGCGGCTTTTTCATGCGTTCCATCAACTTGTAGCAAAACGGCTCCCTGACCAGCCGGATGCCCAGGGTTCGGTCTGCGCCGATCACGTTGGGCGCCACATTTCGCGGGTTGTCCAGGATAAGCGTGGTCGGGTTTTCCGATAAATCCAGGATTTGCCACGCCACTTCCGGGATTTCGCGAAATACGTTGTACATCATTTTCTCGCCGTTCATCAGCACGATCATGCTTTGGGTTTCCGCGCGTTTTTTGAGTTGGTATATTTTGGACACCGCCCCGGCATTGGTCGCATCACAACCAATACCCCAAACCGTATCGGTAGGGTAAAGAATGATGCCGCCGTTCTGGATCACCTCGAACGCATTTTGGATTTCTTGCTGCATTGTGTTTTCTTTGCTGCAAAGCTACGAATTGTGCCCGACTTTTGAATTGTTCCCGCGCATCGGTCGTAGCGGTCACCTCAAACACAGGTTATGGGAATGTTTTTTGGCAAAACGCCGCTTAAGGTGGGCTTTTTGATCTCGTACGATTGCGAATACCTGTTCCACGCCCTGCCGTTGGTCTACCCGCATGTGGACGAAGTCATCCTGGCCATCGACAAAAACCGCGTATCATGGGCCGGCCGGAGATTTGCGTTTGACGAAACTTTTTTCGGGCGGATCCGTACGATCGATCCCGCACAAAAAATCCGGATCCTGGAAGACGATTTTTACCTTCCCGCGCTTAGTCCGATCCAGAACGAAACGCGCGAGCGCAACCTGCTGTCGGAACAAATGGGCGCCAATTGCTGGAAGCTGCAAATTGACGTAGACGAATATTTTACCGATTTCAAATCCGTTGCGCAGTTTTTGCAAAAGCACCGCTATCTTTTGTGGAAGCCGCAGTGCGATAAAGTCAACATCCGTGCGCGCTGGATCACGTTGTTCAAAAAGACGCAAAACGGCTATTTGTACATTGACAACGACGAACATTTTTCGTTTGCGACCAATACGGTTGGCGAATATTATTTTGGCCGCGATCTGGCCTCGACGCACAACCGCGAGGTTTTTACTGATTTTGCGGTCATCCACCAATCCTGGGCGCGCTCCGATGACGAAATCAGGCAAAAAATCAACAATTGGGGCCACAAAGACGATTTTGACACCAAGGCGTATTTTGACTTCTGGCAATCTGTGGACGAAACCAATTACAGCCGGTTCACGAACCTTCATCCGGTGTATCCCCAGGCGTGGGAGCGGCTGCATTTTATAGCCTGTGGGAGTATTGAAGCGTTTTGCGCGCAATTTCACACCGCGAATCTGCCACGGCCCATACCTGTATTGCCGCGCCGTTATTTTTGGAAACATTTGCGGAACACGCTCAAATTCTGGAAAAAATAGCCCCGATTGTTGACAAATTAACGCCTGTTTGGCGCAGAATATCTTTATTTTTGCCAGTCAAAACGCGTTTCATGGGATTCAGTATTTTTCGCAAAAGCAAAGTCAAGATCGGATT
>JAEWLN010000006.1 GCA_023457535.1 Bacteroidota bacterium | reverse complement strand
GTCCTTAACGAGCGGCCGGTCGATGTTTTCCTGATTGATGTCAAAGCGCGACGCATCGAAAGCCGCGTACAACTTGAATATCCCGTTGTTGAATCCGTATCGGTAGACAGTTTCGCCGGAAAGCCCCTGGTACGGCCGGTTCCAGTCGACATTTTGCGGAATTGCCTTTTGGTACGGCGCCAGATCGATATAAGCCGTGTTGACGCTCAAAGAACTTTTGGCCCATTTTTGCGTATGTCCGATCCCAAGCCCGACGGTCATCAGTGAAATATCTGTCTTGGTCTGGTCCGGCTCATCGCTTGTGTTGAGCAACAAAACCCCGGATAACGCCTGGCCGTATTCCGCCGAATAGCCGCCGGTCGAAAATGAGATCCCGCTGAACAAAAAGGGTGAAAATCTGCCGCGTGTAGGCAGGTTGTTGGTCGTCGATCCATACGGCTGGGCCACGCGGATGCCGTCTATAAAAGTTTGCGTCTCATCGGCTTCACCGCCGCGCACGAACAAACGCCCGCTTTCACCTACGGTTTGCGTTCCTGGCAGGGTTTGCAATGCCGCGACGATATCGCCCGCAGAACCCGCCGTGGTCACAATGTCAAGCGGTTTGAGCACCGATACACGCGCTTTGTCACCGGCTTCAAACGTTCCCGCTGTAACCATCACGGCGTCGAGGGTGTTGACGCTTTCGCGCATTTTTATCGTCCGGCCCTGGAATTGTGCTACATCGATCAGCATTTTTTGGGTCTCAAACGACAAGACGGTTATGACAAGCATCTGATTTCCCACGGCATCTGTCGTAAATGAAAAATCACCCGATTCCCCGCTTGAGGCCCCGTCATAGGTTCCCTCTATAAAAATATTGGCACCCGGAACAGGACTGCCCTTGGGATCGACGACGCGACCCGAAATGATATGTTGCGCCGATGCGGCAGAACAAAAAAGCAAAATGGCGATAAGGATTTTCATGATGATGATTTGATGTCAAAGATGCCACGACAAACCTAAGTAAAAAATAAATCGGTACCGAAATGTGGTTTTTTGCGGATGGGTCGCAAAACACGATGATCATAAATTACCTACTTTTGAGCATTAAAATTTCCCGATGAACCGATTTGACCGCATCACCGCGATTCTGATCCAACTCCAGTCGAAGAAAATCGTTCGGGCGCAGGATCTTGCCGACCGGTTTGAAATCAGCCTGCGCACAGTGTACCGCGACATCAGATCGCTCGAACAGGCAGGCGTTCCGCTCTATGGCGAGGCCGGCCTCGGGTATTCGCTGGTGGACGGCTATCGGTTGCCGCCGGTGATGTTTACGCGCGAGGAAGCCATGACGTTTGTGACCGCCGAGAAATTCATGGAACAATTTACCGATGCTTCGACGCGCGCCGCATACCAGTCGGCCATGTACAAAATGAAAGCGGTTTTGCGCAGCGATGAGAAGGACCTCGTCGAAAATATGGAGGACAGCATCCTGGTCAGAAAGCATACCGCGCCGCAAAGTTCAGCACCCGGCAATGTGCTCGACTGCTTGTTGCGTTGTATTGCCGAAGGCTGCGCGGCGGAAATTTGTTACCAGACATTGGACGCGGCCCCTACCCACCGCGCGATTGAACCCATCGGCGTGTACCATGAGAACCAGTATTGGTACGTTGTGGCCTGGTGCAGGTTGCGACAGGATTACCGGCATTTCAGAACGGACCGCATTACAGACATCCGCTCCACGACGGACGCCTTTCATAAAAAGCATCCCGCAGTGAAAGAACATTTGGAAAACGCGTCGAAAAATCGTGCGCTGGAAACCGTTGTCATTCGGGTGACGCGAAAAACGGCGCCCTATCTGCAAACGCAAAAGCATTATTACGGTTTTGTGTCGGAAAAAATAATCGGGGATGATGTGGAAATGACATTCCAAACGCTGTTTTCAGAGGGATTTGCGCGCTGGTACCTGATGTTTGCCGATTACGCCCAGATCGTGCGACCCACCTATCTCAGGGACCAGGTTCGGGAATTGGTCGAAAAAATCGGGAAACATTTGTAATGCACTCCGGCAGCTGACATACTGTTGTCACGCCGCGGACGTTTCTTTGCCAAAATGATTGCTATGGAAACGCTGAACGACATCCACATTTTTAAAACCAATATCAACAAACCGGATCTGGCGGAAATTCACCGGATATTTGATCGTGCCGGCATCACGCGGTGGACCGTCGATATGGAAGATTGCGATTTGGTACTCCGGGTTGTATCGGACCAATGGTCGGAAAATGAGATCGGCCTGCTTGTAAGCCAGCACGGCTTTTTGTGCGCGCCGTTGCCATGATCTTCAAAAACCGGAATCAGACGAAAATTGTCTCCAGCCCGATGTGTTCGGTATTTTTCTTTTGCCACAGATGGGACAGGAACATTTTGCTGTTGCGCAGCGTTTCGACCGCCTTTTTGGTAATGGCGTCTTTGTGTTTGAGGAAATTGCGCCCTTCGGCTTCGTTGAGGCAGAGGTTGATGTCGACGACAGTTGAGAATTCGGACGATTCGTCTTTGTCGGCAGCATGGTCGTCGAGCTCGGTAAAAAATTCCTGAACCTTTGTCAAGTGTGCGTTGCCCGATAGGATATTGTGGGTGATCTGTTCAGAAAGGTCCTTTTGAACCTGGGCCGAATCCGGATCCATGGCCCCGATGCCGATGTTGCCCGGCAATCTGAATTGTGCGGTGAACGTTCTCATGTAAGTCTTGGTTTAGTTTCCCAAATTTAGCCAAGTGCTCCGCGCACAGATTACGATTTAACACAACTTTGTTATAACATTAGCGGGATGACAAACACAAAATCAACATTTTAACCTAAAACCATTTTTTTCTTTTGAATAGTGCGACCATTGCCACGACAAGCAGGAGCATGAACGCGAGCACGATAAAATAACCGTACCGGTGGCGCAATTCGGGCATGTAATCGAAGTTCATCCCATAAATGCCCACGATAAAAGTCAGCGGCATGAATACCACAGAGACGCCCGTAAGCACTTTCATGATTTCATTCATGCGCCTGCTTTGAGAGGCGAAATAAAAATTGGCCGCGCTGTCCAGCGAAGTCATGTCGTATTCGATCTGCTCGAGCAATTCAAGACTTTTTTGATTCAAACGTGCAAAAAAAGCGTAATGGCCCCGTTCGATGCCGTTGAATTCCTCATCGTCGCGCACGCTTTTAAGCAAATACAGCGCATCGTGCAAGGGTTGGATTGCGCGTTTCAAAAAACTGAACCTGGACCGGATTCGCTGTATTTCCTCATGGATCTCGCGCCGGTCGCTCACCTTTGCGCGCGCCATAACGTCTTCGATCCGGTCTTCGTAAAATTCAATGGTCACATAAAAATTCTCCATTACCGACTCGAGCAGCAAATAAAGCAGATAGTCATTCTTCTTCTTTCTTACGATGCCGGCGTGGGCTTTGATGCGTTCGCGGATGTGCGTAAAAAATTCGCTCTTCTTTTCCTGAAATGACACCAGTATTTTGTCCCTGAGTACAAAACTGATCTGCTCGACGCGCTCCTGGCTGCCGTCCGCTTCAGGCAACACCGATTTGATGCTGAAGAACAGCACATCGTCAAATTCCTCCATTTTAGAGCGTTTGACCACGTTGAGGATGTCGCTGACGATAAACGGTTCAAGATCGAGCAGCTCGCCCAATGCCCGGATTCGTTTGGTATCGTGCAATCCGTGGACGTTAAGCCATTTGACATCGCCGGACTGGTTTGGGTCGGTGAACTCGGCGCGGACTTTGTCGAGCGAAACGTGCTGGTATTCTTCATAACCTGCGTCGTCGTAGACAAAAAGCTGCATATCTGGCGCATCGGCGCGGTACTCCCCTGTATACTCGTAATAATTGGGCTCGACGTTGCGCGTTTTCTTGTATTTGATTCGTTCCACGGCAATAATTTGTCCTAAAGATAGGAGTTTTTGAATTGGCTTTCTACTTTTACAAAAAAATCAAAATGAAGATACTGTTCACCAATATCAAGCAATTGCTTCAGGTACGCGAACCGGGTACCGACAAGGTCTCCGGATCGGAAATGGCCGAGCTTCCGACGCTATCCGACGCCTTTTTGCTGATCGAAAACGACGTGATTGCCGCTTTTGGCCCGATGACCCAATGTCCTGAAACCGATGCGCAAACCGTCGACCTTACCGGCCGGATCGTTCTGCCGGCCTGGTGCGACAGCCACACCCACATTGTCTACGCCGGCAACCGCGAACAGGAATTCGTGGATCGGATCAACGGCATGACGTATGAACAAATTGCCAACCGCGGTGGCGGCATCCTGAACTCTGCGGCCAAACTGCACCAAACCACTGAAGATGATCTGTACGAGCAATCCAGGGCGCGACTTGAAGAAGTGATGCAACTGGGCACCGGTGCGGTTGAAATCAAATCCGGGTATGGCCTGACCGTCGAAGATGAACTCAAGATGTTGCGCGTGATCCGCAGGCTGGCCGAACATTATCCAGTGGCGATCAAAGCCACATTTCTGGGCGCACACGCCTTCCCTGCCCGTTTCAAAGACAATCCCGACGGCTATATCGACGAAATGGTCCACGACATGATTCCCGCCGTCGCGCGCGAAAACCTGGCCGAATTCATTGACGTATTTTGTGAAACGGGTTACTTTTCGGTCGCCCAAACCGAGCGCATCATCGCGGCAGGAAAACAATACGGCCTGATCCCTAAAATACACGTCAACCAGTTCAATGCCATTGGCGGTGTTGCCGCGGGCGTATCGCACGGAGCGCTGTCGGTGGATCACCTTGAGATCATGACACCAGCGGATATTGCGGTTTTGAAAGATTCGGCAACCATGCCCGTCGCATTGCCGTCGTGCTCCTATTTCCTGAGCATTCCGTACACTCCGGCCCGCGAGATGATCAAAGCTGGTTTGCCATTGGCACTGGCCACCGATTTCAATCCGGGTTCCACGCCATCGGGCAACATGAACTTTGTGGTGGCAACGGCCTGCATCAAAATGCGTATGACGCCCGAGGAAGCCATCAACGCCGCCACGATCAACGGCGCATACGCCATGGGACTTTCGAAAAGCCACGGCAGCATCACCGTGGGCAAAAAAGCAAACCTTATCGTGACCAAACCCATCGCATCCTTTTACCAGTTGCCGTATGCCTTTGGCAGTAATCTGATCGATTCGGTATGGATCAGTGGTAAACAAATTTGATTTTAGCCGTAAAAAAAAACTCCCACAATACATGGGAGTTCTTATTTGTATAAATGGAAGGTTATTTCAGCGTAAAGCTCGCTTTGGAAACCAATTCGGCTTTGTCGAAAACATTGACAAAGTAGGTGCCTTTTTCAAAATCCTGGCCCGGCAAATCCTGTGTTACCTGAACCGGTTTGTTTTCGTAGTTGATCGTGGTCACAAAGCTGTATGTAAGCGATTTGTCGCCAAAAGCCTCGGTTTTCTTTTCGCCAAGAACATTGTTTTTGCTGTCGATGATTTGAACATAATACGTTCTTTCACCCGGCTTGGCCACTGCGTTTTCATTGATCGTAAAACTTATTTTGAGCACGTCCGCTTTTCTGGCACGCTCGGTTTCGACCTGTTTTCCTGAACTTCTGAGCTTGTAGGCCGCCGTTTGAAGATTGGTGATGTTGAGTTTGGACGCCTTTTCTACGGTTTTGGACAATTCTTCATTTTGTCCTACGAGTACTTCGTTGTATTTTTTAGCTTCGCCAAGTACCATTACCGTGCTGTCGCGCTCTGTAGTCAATACCTGGTTGTCTTTTTTGAGTTGGTCGTTTTCAGCCACGAGCGCCTTCATTTTAGACTCGAGCGCAAAAAACTGCGATCTGTATTTTCTGAGTGATGCGGCGTCGCCTTTAGACTTGTCAAGTTCTTTCATGAGGTTGACCACTTTTTCCCTTTCGGCGATCAATTCATCGGACATCGAAGTGTTTTCTGCAATGGCAGCATCGTAAGTTGCTTTGAGCTCTTCAAGGTCTTTCATCACCGATGCTTTGTCCGTTTTGGTGCTCGTGAGCTCGGTTTGAAGTGCCTTGGCATCTGAGGTCATTTTAAAGATGTAAACCAAACTTCCCACAAGAAGAACAGCCAAAATGGCAATGATTGCTTTGAGATTTGAATTATTTTTCTGATTTTCCATAAACAAATAATTAATTTTTAACGAATTAGAAAGTTTTTATTTTACAACTTAACAAAGTTATGTTAATATTGGTTTACAACAAATCTGTTAACGAAATTTTGTGCAAAAAAGTATAATTTTGGTTTCCTCTAAATCTTCTTCATGGACAAACTCATTCCATTCCTGATCACTGACCTGGCCAAAGTGACCAACCACCGCAGCGGCGAAATTAAATTTGGCGAAAAAATGCAAACCGTTCCCAAAGGCGCCGATGCCATGACGTTTTTGAAAGAATCTACTGCGCGTTACGCCCTGCTCGGCATTCCTGAAGACATTGGCGTGCGTGCCAATTTTGGTCGTCCGGGCACCGCATCGGCATGGGAGAGCGCCATCAGAAGCATTGCAAACATTCAACACAACAGGTTTTGCAAAGGAAGCCAGATGCTCGTTTTGGGTACCATCGATGTTGCGGCCGAAATGCGGGCGGCACAACAACTCGACTTTCACAACATCACGCACAGAAAACAATTCAATAACCTTGTGGAAAGCATCGACAAAGAAGTTGCCCATATCATATCGGTGATTGTGCGTGCCGGAAAAATCCCGATTGTGATCGGCGGCGGACACAACAACGCCTACGGCAACATCAAAGGCACGGCGCTCGCGCACGGCAAAGCCATCAATGCGATCAATTTCGATGCGCACTCCGATTTCAGGATTCTCGAAGGACGCCACAGCGGTAACGGTTTTTCGTATGCCTACGATCAGGGGTTCCTCAAAAAATACTTTATATTCGGGTTGCACGAAAACTATACGTCCAAAAATGTGCTCGACATCATCAAAAAAATCGATGACCGCGTTCGCTACAATACGTATGACGAAATCGCGATCCGACGCGAAAAAGACTTCGGCCAGGAGATGGAATCGGCGTTCGGATTCATCAAAACGGACCGTTACGGCGTGGAAATCGACCTGGACGCCATCCCGAACATTGCCAGCAGCGCGATGACGCTGAGCGGATTCTCAATCGAGGAACTCCGCCGGTTTGTGAGCTTTTTTGCCTCACATGCGAATGCGTCATATCTGCACATCTGTGAAGGCGCACCGGATCTGGGCGAAGAAAAGAACAATCACCTGATAGGGAAATTAATCGGCTATCTTGTTACAGATTTTATCAAAGCCAATTCCTCTCCGCTATGAAAAAATGGGCCTTTATTGTTTTGCTGACCTGGTTTTCGGCGCCCGCGCAAAATACGCAGTCGCTTGCCGGGACTTGGACTTTATCCAAAGTAATCAAGGTAGAGCGGATGTCATCGGCACATGTCAGAACGGCCCGCGAAACGCTCGAAGGCAACGTACTTTTGACCTTTAACGCCGATGGCACTTTCAAATCCACGGCCGACAGCAAAAAGGAATTGCGCCATTGGAACTACCAACGCAAGACCCGCACAATCATCCTGTCCGGCAAACAACAGCGCTTTAAAGCAAAAATACTGAATTTCAAACCGGACCGCATGCGTGTGAAAATGCAGTTGTCGCGGTCCGTGCTGGGCGAATTTATCCTGGTCAAAAACCCATAGTTCCGCCCGGGCCGCGCGTTGCGACGCATTCTGCTCACCAGATTGAACATTACAGTTCAGGGCGATCTATCGCTCCGGAAATAAAATGCTATCTTTGCCCCCGGCCTGTGACTAACTGCGGCCACCTAACTATGTTATTTGAAGATTTATTGCTTTCCAAAAGCATCCAGAAAGCCGTCGAAGAAGAAGGCTATACACATCCTACGCCGATTCAGCAACAAGCCATTCCGTTCGTACTCGAGGGCCGCGATCTGGTAGGGTGCGCGCAAACCGGCACCGGAAAAACGGCTGCCTTTGCCATCCCGATCATCCACAACCTGCACCGCATTGTGGGTTCGTCGAGCAAAACCAAAAAAATCCGCGCGCTTGTCGTCACCCCTACCCGGGAGCTTGCGATCCAGATTGGCGAGAGTTTTGACACGTACGGGAAATATACCAATTTGCGCCAGATCACCATTTTTGGCGGCGTTTCGCAGGTGCCGCAGGTTGATCAATTGCGCAGGGGCGTGGACATTCTGATCGCTACACCGGGCCGTTTGCTCGATTTGCACAAACAAGGTTTTATCGATCTGGATCATTTGCACACACTCGTACTCGACGAGGCGGATCAAATGCTCGACATGGGATTTGTGAACGACGTAAAGAAGATCGTCAAGTTGACGCCGGAAAATCGTCAAACGCTGTTGTTTTCCGCTACGATGCCACTGGCCATCCGCGAATTGGCGGAAATGTTTTTGACCAATCCTGCATCGGTAACTGTTACACCCGTTTCATCGACGGCTGAAAAAGTCGAGCAGCGCATTTATTTTGTAGAAAAGGGCGAAAAACGAAACTTGTTATACCATTTGATCCGCAACGAAAAATTGTCCGATGTGCTCGTGTTTTCAAGAACCAAACACGGCGCCGACAACATCGTTCGGGCGTTGCGCAAAAAAGGCGTTGCAGCCGAAGCGATCCACGGCGACAAGTCGCAGAATGCCCGCCAACGCGTGCTCGAAGCGTTCAAAGCCAAAGAAGTGGGCGTGCTCGTAGCCACCGATATCGCCGCGCGTGGCATTGACATCGAACAATTGCCTTATGTGATCAATTTCGATTTGCCGAACGTGCCCGAAACGTACGTACACCGCATCGGACGCACCGGACGCGCCCAGCAAAGCGGCGTGGCCATTTCGTTTTGCGGCAAGGACGAACACCCATACTGGAAAGACATCATAAAGCTTATTAAAGTGGATGTGCAAACCATCGAGGACCATCCGTACCCGTGGCATGAGGGCAACCCGAGCGAAATTGTCGTTCCCGCCGCACCGGAGAAAAATTCCAACCGCAGTGGCGGACATCACAAAAACAAGTCGAGAAAATCTTCGGGTTCCAAGCAAAATAAAAAGCGTTGGTATTAGACGAACCTTGTTACTTTGTTTGGGGAACTTTTAATGTATGCGTTAAATGAAGATTTTCTGTAATGAAAGTATCGGCGGAATTTGTAATTTGGACCTGTAGGGCAGGGGGTGTAGGGTTTACACCTATGAAAAAAAAATGAAACTGCGCGGCAGAAAATCTGTATTTTTTAAGTGCAATTCGCCCGGTATTTTTTTGAGGCATGGGTGTTAAATAAAGATTTTCTGTAATGAAAGTATTTGCGGAATTTGTAATTTGGACCTGTAGGGCAGGCGGCGTAGGGTTTACCCCTATGAAAAAAAAATGAAACCGCGCGGCAGAAAATCTGTATTTTAATGGGATCTTTCTCCTGAAAGTTTCTGAGGGAAAAGCCTGTCGAGACACACCGTCGTTAAAGAATAAAGAATACCGTCATGCTGTTGGAAATTACGGCATGGCGGTCTTTTTTTAGCCAATCATTCAACCTACACTCACGGCGTGTCTTCTTTTGATGATTTGCGTGTTGATGATCTGGAACAGTTTGACAGGTTCAAACGGTTTGATGATGATGTCGTTCATCCCTGCCGACATCGCTTCCTCAGTGATTTCTCCCTTGTCAAAAGCTGTCAGCGCGACAATCGGCGTCGTAATCCCTTTGGAACGCATGCGCCGCGTGGTTTCAAAACCGTTGATGACCGGCATGTTGATGTCCATCAGTATGATGTCATATTCTGTGCGTTCTACCAGCGCCAACGCCGCGATGCCGTCATCTACAATGTCGCATTTGCAGTTGTTCTTTTCAATAATTTTCCTGGTGACCATCTGGTTGATCTTGTTGTCCTCGACCACGAGCACGGTCAATATCTGGCTTGAGGTCAGGTCTACTTCGATGTTGTTGATGATCTTGCGCGTCTTTTCGGCATCGGATTCAAAACCGATCGTAAACGTAAAAGTCGTTCCCTTACCGAGTTCGCTTTCCAGATGGATCTCCCCGTCGAACAGTTCAACAAGTCTTTTGACAATCGATAGCCCGAGCCCTGTTCCCTGGTAATCGTCGTCTTTGCGACCGATCTGAACAAATTTGTCGTAAATCTTGCCCTGATCTTCCCTGGCGATACCTATGCCGTTGTCGGTAACTTTAAATTCGATCAGATGTGTTTTCTGCGACACGCCGATTTGACGCGCGGTAATGGCAACACGTCCGTTTCGCGTAAATTTGAGCGCGTTGCTGGTAAGATTCATCAGGATTTGAGAAAACCGCAATTTGTCTCCGATCAAAAACTCCGGAATTGCCGGATCGACCGAAATGTGGACGGTGTTTTCATTTTTACTGGCGATAAACTCAAGTGAATTGGTAATCAGATCGATTTCGTCGGAGATATTGAACGTCAGCGTTTCAAGAACAATGCGCTTCTCCTCTATTTTGTTAATCTGCAAAATGTCATTGACAAGCGACAAAAGGTAACGTGCAGAGAATTTCAGCGAATTCAAATAAGGACTGTCCGCGAGTTCTTTGTGTTCGTCAAGAATCATGTTTGTAATGCCTACCACGCCATACAAAGGTGTTCGCAACTCGTGGCTGATCGTGGAAACGAACTGGGTTTTGAGCAGCGAGGCTTCCTCAGCTTTCTGGTTGGCGGCCATAAGTTCCTGGTTGGCAAGGGTCAGATCGGCATTGGCCTTTTTCCGGAACAGATTGCTTTTGTATAAGGTGTAGAGCAACAGCAGCAGCACGGTCAGCATCACGAAAAACAGCACCGCTATAATTTGGGATTTTTTCAGGCTGAGCGCCTGCATCTCCTTCTCCGACTCTATCTTGTCGATTTCGCGCCTGTATTCATCGAGTTCGACGTTCACTCCGGCAACTTCTGCCTTTTTGAGCTTTTCCTGATCGTAAAGCTCATCGCTTATCTTTTTAAATTGCGCCAGATGCTCGTAAGCTTCTTTGTAGCGCCCGTTTTTGAGCAGGTATTTTGAATATTCTTCATGCGAATACGACAGGTCTATTTTTTCGACTCCCTCCTTGCCCATCCGGATGGCTTTCTTAAAATACGATTCGGCGCGCGGATCGCCCAAATGGCCAAAATACATCCCGTTGAGCATGTTGAGCGCTACTGCGGTAGTAGGATCGCCGTATTTTTGATGGTATTTGTTGATGTAATCCAGATAAGGTTTCCCGGCGTCGAACTGCCCGATATCGAAATAACCCCAGCAAATATTGAGTTTGGTAAAGACCAATTGCGTCGTATCGGCCGATTTCCGGCTGTATTCAAGCGACTTTTTGTAATAGTCGATCCCTTTTGCGTACTCTTTTTTCTCAAAAAAGTAAATGTTGCCCAGGTTGTTGTTGAGCCAGTTCTTGAGCGTGTCGTTGGACGTTTTATTGGCGTATGATAACCCTTTGTTGTAGAAAAAAATGGCTTTGTCCGGTTCCGATAATTCATCGTAATTGCCCGCGATCGTATTGTAATTGGACGCAATCAGGTAATTATCCCCGATTGCTATGGCGTAACGCAGCGCAAGTCTGGAAGTGGCAATCGACTTTTCGAACCGCGCATGGTTCAGGTACGAAGATGCCTCGTCCGTCAGCTTTTCGACTTCCTTTCTTGACGGCGTTTGCGAAAGGCCGTGCCAGGAAATGCAGACCAAGGCGATCCACAAGGCAATGATTCGAATTTGGGGCATGATAAATTATTATCTGGCCAAATATACAGATATTCGGCAAAAAAAATCCCGCCAGATGACGGGATTTATGCACAAGATTAATTTCTGATCAATTTTCTGTATTTGATGCGTTTTGGCGTGATGTCCGTGCCCAGGCGCTTCTTGCGGTTTTCCTCGTAGTCGGAGAATCCACCTTCAAAGAAATACACTTCGGAGTTGCCCTCAAAGGCAAGAATGTGCGTACAAATACGGTCGAGGAACCAACGGTCGTGCGAGATCACGACGGCACATCCGGCGAAGTTCTCCAAACCTTCCTCGAGCGCGCGAAGGGTGTTGATATCAAGGTCGTTGGTAGGCTCATCGAGCAGCAATACGTTGCCTTCTTCCTTGAGCGTCATGGCCAAATGCAACCGGTTGCGCTCACCGCCGGATAGCATCGATACTTTTTTGTTCTGGTCCGATCCGCCAAAATTGAAACGGCTCAGGTAAGCGCGCGAATTGACCTGACGGCCGCCCATCATGATGAGCTCCTGGCTGTCGCAAAAGTTTTCCCAGATGGTTTTCTCCGGGTCGATGTTCGAATGCGATTGGTCGACGTATGCGATTTTCACCGTATCGCCAATGGTAAACGTGCCCGCATCGGGTTGCTCCTCGCCCATGATCATGCGGAAAATAGTGGTTTTTCCGGCTCCGTTTGGCCCGATGATTCCCACAATTCCGGCCTGAGGCAGCGTAAAGTTGAGGTTGTCGTAAAGCAATTTGTCGCCGTAGCCTTTGGCCACACCTTTTGCTTCGATGACGTTGGTTCCCAGGCGCGGTCCGTTCGGGATGTAGAGTTCGAGCTTTTCGTCGAGCTGTTTTTGATCTTCATTGAGCAATTTGTCGTAGTTCTGCAAACGCGCCTTTTGTTTGGTTTGGCGTCCTTTGGCGCCCTGGCGCACCCATTCGAGCTCGCGTTCAAGGGTTTTTCTGCGTTTGGAAGCCACTTTTTCCTCCTGCTCCATGCGCTTGGATTTCTGGTCGAGCCATGACGAATAATTGCCTTTCCACGGAATGCCTTCGCCGCGGTCGAGTTCCAGGATCCAACCTGCTACATTGTCAAGGAAATAACGGTCGTGCGTCACGGCGATTACCGTTCCGGCGTATTGCGCCAAATGTTGTTCGAGCCATAAAACGCTCTCGGCATCGAGGTGGTTGGTGGGTTCGTCGAGCAGCAAAACGTCGGGTTGTTGCAAAAGCAGGCGGCACAGCGCTACGCGACGGCGTTCACCTCCTGAGAGCACCTTGATAGGCGTTTCCGGATCCGGCGTGCGCAAAGCATCCATGGCGATTTCGAGCTTGGTGTCGATCTCCCAGGCACCGGCAGCGTCGATTTTGTCCTGGAGCTCGGCCTGGCGGTCCATGAGTTTTTGCATTTTGTCGGCATCTTCATAAACTTCGGGAAGACCAAAACTGTCGTTGATCTTGTTGAATTCCTCGAGCAGCATCATGGTTTCGGCCACGCCTTCGCGAACGATTTCAATAACGGTCTTGTTTTCGTCAAGCTGCGGTTCCTGTTCCAGATAACCCACAGTGTAGCCGGGCGCGAATACCACATCGCCCTGGTAATTCTTGTCGACGCCGGCAATGATCTTCAAAAGCGAGGATTTACCCGATCCGTTCAAACCCAGGATACCAATTTTGGCCCCGTAAAAGAAGCTCAGGTAAATATCCTTCAGTACTTGTTTGTTGCTCGAAGAATACGTCTTGTTGACGCGCGACATCGAGAATATGACTTTTTTATCGTCTGACATATAGTAATTAATTTAAATTCGACATAGTTGGATCCGCATCGCGGAAATGTTCTTTACACACCGTTAACCAAAGCAGTTTTCTTGTAGCGGTTCAGCGTGTAGGCCAGCAAAAAGACCAACATTGGCCTGACTGGAAACATATACCGCTGCTCGGAGTGAAATATAAACACATAAAGCAAACTCCATCCCCATAAAAACAAGAACGGGAAAAATAATACGTAGTTTTTTTCCGCGGCCAACCGGTACATGCCAATCAGCGCAAAAATAAGCAACGTATAATTGATCAGGTTGATGTAACCGTGTATTCCAAACTTTACAAAATTACTTTTATTTGACTTCATCAGCGGCGAAATGATGAAACTTTGTGACTGAAAAAATTTGAGGCCATACTGCCGTAGCGTAAGGCCGGGGTTTTCAAG
>JAEWLN010000005.1 GCA_023457535.1 Bacteroidota bacterium | reverse complement strand
GGGGTCTTTCTTTACATTAGAAAAATTGCTTTTACAATTTCATTGATTTTTTTCCTTTAGCCTACACGCCGATTTTTGCGCAAACCAAGCCATTCCCCACACAAGATTTCCGTCCGCCGCTGGACATCCCGATGCAGCTCTCGGGCAATTTTGGCGAGTTGCGTTCCAACCATTTTCACACCGGTTTCGATTTCAGGACCCAGCAACGAGAAGGTCTTCCGGTTTATGCCGTGGGCGATGGATACATCTCGCGCATCAAGATTTCGTCGTACGGATACGGCAAAGCCATTTACATCGACCATCCAAACGGCTATACGACGCTGTATGGCCATTTGCAAAAAGGATATGGCAAAATTGAAGCCTACATCCGCGCCGAACAGTACAAACAGCAGTCGTATGAAATCGAGATTTTCCCAAAGCCGGGCGAACTCGTGGTCAAAAAAGGCGACACGATCGCGCTTTCCGGTAACACCGGCGGATCTGAAGGGCCGCACCTGCATTTTGAATTCCGCGACACCAAAACAGAAAAAATCATCAATCCGCACTACTTCGGGTTCGACCTCAAGGACACGCGAAAACCCGTTGTGACCAGCGTCGTGGCGTATCCCATCAGCGATTCAAGCCATGTCAACCAATCGGGCAAACCCATCATCATCGGGGTTTCGCAGCAGCCGGACGGCACGTTCATTTCGCAAAAAGTCAGTGCGTCGGGCCAGATCGGATTCGGCTTTTCGGCCTATGACCAGGACAACCAGTCGTGGAACAACAACGGCATCTACAAGGCGCAGTCGTTTGTCAACGGAAAGGAATCGTTCGGGTTCCAGTTCGATTCGCTCGCGTTCGACCAGGGGCGCTACATCAATGCACTGATTGATTTTCCGAGGTACAAAAGATCACAGCAACGCGTCATGCGTATGTTTATGAAGCAGCCGTTTCCGCTTTCTGTGCTTAAGACCGATGCATCGGCCGGAATAGTGTCGACCAGTCCGGGATTATCGCAATTGTATCGCCTCGAAGTATCGGATTTCAAAAACAACAAAACCACGGTGCTCGTCCCGATCAATTATACGCCGCCGGCCATTGTCGTGCTGCGCGATGCACCCGTCTCCAATTATTTTGTGTATGCGCGGAAAGACGTGATGTTTGAAAAGGACGGCATGTCGGTGTTTTTTCCGGCCCATACTTTTTACGAAGATTTTGCGTTGCAATTTGAGGTCAAGGACAGCGTGATGACGGTTCAGGATGATTACACGGCCGTACATTCGAATTTTTCAGTGTCGGTCAAAAGCCCGGGCGCGGTCAATCCGGAAAAGACATTTATCGCATCGGTGTCGGGCAAAAGGCTCAGCTATAATGCCACCAAATACAAAGACGGCGTTTTCACGACATGGACCAAAAATCTGGGCGGCTTCAAATTGGCCACCGATACCACGCCGCCCAAAATCACGATTGCCAAACCCGTCGAAGGCAAATGGATCACCAAGCAAAGATCGATCGAGTTGCGCATCAGCGATGAAATGTCCGGAATCAAAAGCTATAACGGTTATTTGAATGGCAAGTGGGTTTTGTTTGAATACGAACACAAAGCCAGGCGGATCCTGCACGTTTTCGACCCGGCGTATCTCAACGAAGGGCAAAACCATTTAAAGGTGGTCGTAACCGATAATGTGGGAAATTCTGCTATCTTTGAAACGCAATTTTTCAGAAGCCAACAAAAATAACAATCAATTTGGGAACAAAATTCAAACTGCTGACTTTGATTTTTTTATTGATCGGCACCGTCGGTCATGCGCAAACCGCCCGTATCTTAGGGGTTATTCTCGATGAAGGCAACCAGCCGGTCAGCCAGGCAAACATCACAGCCGGCGACAGGATAGCCAAAAGCGACGCGACGGGTTTTTACGAAATAATTGTTCCGGCCAATGAAAAGATAAGCGTGGTTTTCACCCATGCCACGCTGTACAAGAGCTCGGTCACGGTTGAGCTGGAACCCGGCGAGAATTACGAGTTTAACCTGGTGATGTCGAGTCAGGGCGAAACGCTGGGAGAGGTTACGGTGGTCAATAACCGCCGGCGCGTTCAGGGCGTTGTGGCCGTGGAGCCGGAAACCATCCGCAAGATTCCGGGAGCCAATGCAGGCGTGGAGAACATCATCAAATTACTGCCGGGCGTCTCTGGCAATAACGAACTCAGCACGGCCTACTCGGTACGCGGCGGTAATTACGACGAAAACCTGGTGTATGTTAATGAAATTGAGGTATATCGCCCGTTTTTGATCCGGTCCGGACAACAGGAAGGACTCAGTTTTACCAATACCGATATGGTTCAGAACGTCGACTTTTCGGCCGGCGGTTTCCAGGCCAAATATGGCGATAAATTGTCGTCCGTACTCGACATCGCATACCGCAAGCCGCGGCAGTTTGGTGCTGCGCTCGAAGCCAGTTTCCTGGGCGGCAGCGTGACGGTGGACGCCGTTTCGAAGGATAAAAAATGGACGGCCCTGACAGGGGTGCGTTACCGCGACAACAGTTTGCTTGTCGACAGTCAGGATACCGAGACCAATTTTCGTCCGCGGTTTGCCGATTTGCAATCGAACATTACTTTCACCCCGAATGACCGATGGGAATTTTCGGTGCTCGGCAATATTTCCCAGAACAAATACGATTACGAACCCCTTACACGCCAGACTAATTTTGGCACGCTCAGCGAACCGATCGCGCTGCAAGTGGTTTACGATGGCAAGGAAAAGGACCAATACCAAACCTATTTTGCTGCGCTCAAAACGACGTTCAAAGCCAGTGAAAGCCTGACGCTGAAACTCATCGGATCGGCGTACCATACGCTCGAACAGGAATATTTTGATATCCAGGCCGCGTATTCGCTCGGCGAAGTCGATACAAATCTTGGCTCTGATACGTTTGGCGAGGTGCAATACAGCCGCGGTATCGGATCGCAACTCAATCATGCAAGAAACGATCTCGATGCGGTTATCGTCAACGCTGAGGTCAAAGGTGAATACAAAATCAAGCAAAAACACAACATCGAGTTCGGTTTCAAATATACGCGGGAAGATATCCGCGACCGGATTGTGGAGTGGGAAGTAATCGATTCTGCGGGTTTTTCGCTCAATCCGCCCATTATCGATTTGCCGCGCAACGACCAGCCGTACAATCCGTATACCGGGCCGCTTGTGCCATACCAGAATGTTCGCGCGAAGAATTTTGTCAGGATCAGCCGCTTTTCAGGATACGCGCAATGGAGCCTCAAGGACAAGATCGGAACCAGTGAAGTTTGGTACAATGCAGGTGTGCGGATGCACCAATGGGGCGTATCGGGTGGCAATCTGAACAGCGGCAACCAAACGGTGTTTAGTCCGCGCGCGCAATTCGCGATCAAGCCCGAATGGGACAAAGACATGGTGTTCCGCATTTCCGGCGGGATGTATTACCAGCCGCCGTTTTACAGGGAACTGCGCGATAGCGACGGTTCGGTTGTGCCCGATGTCAAAGCGCAATCGTCAGTGCATGTGGTACTCGGACACGATTACAGTTTTAAAATGTGGAGCCGGCCGTTTAAAATGGTATCGGAACTTTATTACAAATCGCTGACCGATGTCAATGCCTATACGATCGAAAATGTCCGGATCCGATATGCCGCAAACAACAACGCCAAAGCGTTCGCGCAAGGTTTTGATACGCGGCTCAACGGCGAATTTGTCCCGGGAACCGAATCTTGGTTCAGCTTTGGCTACATGAAAACCGAGGAAAACCAGGACGGTCGCGGTTGGATCGCGCGTCCTACCGACCAACGACTTAAATTCGGGATTTTGTTCCAGGATTTTATGCCCAAGATCACAAGCGTAAAGATTTACCTCAATCTGGTGTATAATACCGGTTTGCCGGGTGGTTCGCCATCGTATGCCGACCCTTATCTGTACCAATTGCGCCTGAAGGACTATCGCCGTGCAGATGTAGGGTTTTCGTATGTATTCACAGAAAAAAATGCGTTGCGTCCGGACGGGCATTGGCTAAAGAAATTCGAGGATCTGTCGCTCGGGTTTGAGATCTTCAACATGTTCAACAACCAGAACGCGATTACCAATACCTGGGTGCGCGATGCCTATACGAAGAACAATTATGGCATCCCGAACTACCTTACCACGCGCACGTTTAACATCAAGCTGGCCGTTAAACTTTAAACAGGCTGCGCAAAAATAATTATCTTTGAACAAAGCGAACAAATATGAAAAATACGCAACTGTTTCTGCTGGCCTGTCTGGCGGCTGTTTCGGCCGGCTGTAAGCAGGAACCTGCAGAAAAGCCCAAAGTGACTTATGACGCGGCCAAAAAGGAAAAAGCAGTACCAAAAGCCGATACCGCCCAGATAGAAGTCGCTGACTTACCGATCCATATTCCGGGCACGGCCTATCTGATCCATCCTGTAGGGGATTTGAATTTTGGCGCTGGAAAACCCAAATACGATGCCTCGGGAGCGGCTGCCAATACGGCCAGTTTCCAGATATCCAATTATGACGAAGGTGAAATCACGGGGTATTTGCGCAACCTGAAGTTTCAGCCGTTCGGATCGGATTCGATCGTATCGCTGTCCGACAAGCCACTGTTGATCCAATCGGCAAAATTTTTGCGTGCGCTGGCAGAGCGAAACAAACAGCAAGTCATGGTTTACACGCTTGCCGACATGGATACAAACCAGGACGGAAAACTCGATACCAACGACATCAAGTCGCTTTACATGAGCGAAATGGGCGGCGCAAGATTTACCAAAATATCTGCCGATATGCAGGAACTGATCGATTGGAGCGTCGTCGAATCGCAAAACAAATTGTACTTCCGAACCATTGAAGATACCAATAAAAACGGCGAGTTTGACCCCAACGATCTCGTCCATTATTACTTTATCGACCTGTCCGACAAAGATTGGAAGGTTTCAGATTACAAACCGATCTAAAAAAAACAGGCCCCGATCTTCATCGGGGCCTTTCCATTACATCGCCACCAAATGCGGCAGCAGTTCGCTTTGCAATACCGCATGAAGCGCGGCAGCCTTCGTATAAGCATTTTCAACGTATTCTGGATTCGCGGTCAATGCGTCTGAAAACGTACCCGGAATCGCGTCTATGGCTTGAATTGCTTCGTCGATCGCCTGCACCACGGCGCTGTCGAGCGGGCTGTCGCCGAGCAGGCTGTCGATCCCGTTGCCGTCTACGCCATTTCGGTCGCCGGTATACAAATGTTGAATACTCAGGAGGTTGTTTCTCAGGTCGGACAGCGTATTGGCGCTTGTGGCGGACTCTTCGGCAATGTTACCCTGGATCAGCGGTCCCTGAATTTTGGTGTTGGCTACTTCGTCGGCAAGCGCGATCATGCCGTTGACGATGGCCTCGAGTGCGAGTTCCTGCGCCGTATACACCGATCCGCTTTGACCGGCATTGATAAAATTGGCGCCATAATTCCCGCTGTCGAGGCGCCAGCCGTCGTAAAGCTGTTGCGCCGTTGTTTGTAGATCGGACGCCGCGGCGCGCAGCAATTCCACCTCTTTGGGTGTAAAATCGGCGGCCATTTTATTGCCCGATTCGCCCCACGCAAGCCGTTCGATCAGGTGCAGTCCGCGTACTTCGTTATTGGCTTGCAGCGTATCGGCTGTAATGGGCTCGGGATTTTCGAGCAATTCGAGCATTGCGTCGGTGTCGATAGGCCATGTATCGATCATGGCATCGGCTCCGTTGGCATCGGCCGGGCCGTAGTTGAACGCTTCGGATTGCTCCCAATGTACGCGGGTTTGGCGCCAGGCGGTCTTTACCGATTCGAGCTGCGTCTGATCGCCAATGGCAAAAGCGTCGGCGGCGGTTTTGAGCGTTGAGGCGCTCGTATAAAGATCGCGGTAAGTTTCTGTGATGACATCGTGCGAGAGATCGGTCAGCACATTGGTGTAGCGCGCCGTGTTTTCCTGGTTGACAATCGGGACGTTGTTGTCGCTGCTGCAACCCGTTGTTAACCATCCGGTCAGGATCGCGGCAAAAAAAGCGAAGCGGTTTTTCATTTCAGTTTTTATTTGCTAAAATACAAAAGTACTTTGTAGAACGCGCGCCGAGGCCGTTTATTTTAAATCAGGATGTCGCTTTCGAGGTCCGATTTTTCGATCGTAAAATCAAATCCGAGCCGTTTGACGAGTTCGATCACGAGATTTTTATACCAATTCTCAGACTTGGGATGGATGTAGATTTTTTCGATCAGATGCGTCAGGTCGACATCAATCTTAAGTCCGTTGTCAATGATCAGGTGGTGCGCCGTCACATCGGTAATGATGCGGATCTCGCGCTCGTACACAAAACTTTTGCGCTTGAACATGAACGGAAAAAAGCTGTTTTCAAAAGGGATGTACTCCTTTTTGTAGTCGATGTAATGAACCTGGCCGATATGCTGCTCGTATTTTTTTTCGCGTACAAGCGCCTTTTGCAACCGGCCGAGCGTGGATTGAATGGCAAGGCCTTCCGTTTTTTGCGTGAAGATCTGCCACATCGCGAAGGACTCGTACTGGTTCAGGTGCCACGAACTGACTACCACATTCTTGCGGCGCGTTTTGTAAAAGTCCAGAAAGTCCGGATTGTCGGCCGACAGCTTTTTGATCTCTTCAAAAGTGGGTTCACTGAACGTACCTTCGTACTGGTCTTCGAATTTATCCGAGCGCGACATGAACAATTTGCGGTACAGCAACAAATCGACAAATTTGGACAGGTCGAGGTATTTCCAGACCACGGTGTCGTAATCTGCAGGGAGTTGAATGTCGGGGTCGCTGACGTACATGACTTAAAGTTAGTGATTCGGATGGTTTTCTGGGTCATCCGATCCACTTTTTTTAACCCCGACAGGCAAGAATTAAGCTTCGAGCGATTGCATCGTGACCAGCTTTTTGTAAGTGCCGTTGTGCGCGAGCAGCTGTTCGTGTGTTCCCTGTTCGACGATGCGGCCTTTTTTCATGACGACGATCACGTCGGCTTTCTGGATCGTAGACAAACGGTGTGCGATCACAACTGAAGTACGGTTCTGCATCATGTTTTCAAGGGCCACCTGCACGAGTTTTTCGCTTTCGGTATCCAGCGCCGATGTGGCCTCGTCCAAGATCATGATGGGTGGATTTTTGAGCACCGCGCGCGCAATTGAAAGGCGTTGTTTTTGCCCGCCCGATAGTTTGTTTCCGGCATCGCCGATGTTGGTGTAAATTCCCTGCGGCAGGTCTTCGACAAACTCATACGCGTTGGCGATCCTGAGCGCGTCGATGATTTCCTGGTCCGATGCATCGGGTTTGCCCAGCAGGATGTTGGCCTTGATCGTGTCGTTGAACAAAATGCTGTCTTGCGTTACAAGCCCTATCAGGTGGCGAAGCGACTCGAGTTTAAGGTCTTTGATATCGGTGCCGTCAATACGGATCGTCCCTTCGCTCACATCGTAAAAACGCGTCAGCAAATTCGCTATTGTGCTTTTTCCCGATCCCGATTGACCTACCAGTGCCACAGTTTGACCTTTTTTGATATTGAGCGAAAATTCTTTCAGGACGTTTTCAGCCTCATAGCGAAAGTTGACGTGTTCGATCGTGACGTGGTTTTCGAATGTGGTTTTTCCGATTGCATCCGGTTTATCCGTGATGTCGTTGGGCTGCTCGAGTACGGCAAATACGCGATCGGCCGCCGCGAGCCCGCTTTTGACCTGGTAAGAAGCCTTCGAAATGGCCTTGGCCGGGGTCAAAATGTTGTACGCCAGGGCGATGTAGGTGATGAACGACGCGCCTTCGAGCGTTTGGTCCACGAGTACCATCTGCCCGCCATAAAGCAATAAGACCGCAATGGTGATGATGCCCAGGAATTCACTCATAGGCGATGCGAGATTGGTTTTATTGCCGATGCTGTTCGACAATTTGAGCAAACGCGAGGTCGAGGCGTTGAATTTGGACTTGAAATTATCTTCGGCATTGTAGCTTTTGACGACTTTCAATCCGCCAAGAGTTTCCTCGAGGATCGAAATGAAATAGCCCGATTCCTGTTGCGCACGCTGTGATTTGCTTTTGAGCGATTTACCGACGAGTGAAATCAGATAACCCGAAATCGGAATAAAAACAAACACGAAGAGCGTCAGTTCGGTGCTGATGAACAACATGGTGATGATGGTGAACAAAATGGTCAGCGGTTCGCGCACAATGAGTTCGAAAATCTGGAAAAAAGACGTTTGCACTTCGCCTACATCGCCCAACATGCGAGCCATGACGTCGCCTTTTCGCTTTTCGGAATAAAACGAAATCGGCAGTTCGACAATTTTGCGGTACAGCGTGTTGCGCAGATCGCGGAGTACGCCGTTGCGCAAAACCGTGATCTGACGCATGGCCAGATAGTTGAAAATATTTTTGAGGAAAAACAACCCGATGATGATCACGATTACAAACAAAAGCGCCCGCACCGGATTTTCGCCCGCAAACCGCGTTGCATAATAATTGAGCGAGTCTTTGAGCCAGCCGCCCAGGTCGAGCACCGAATCAAGCCGGGGTTTGACGGTCACTTTTTCATCCTGCCCGAACAGTACGTTGAGCACAGGCATGAGTGCCGCCATCGACAGCGCGCTGAACAACGCATACAAGACGTTGAACGTAATGTTGAGCACCGCATTGCGTTTATAGGGCCCGATGTACGGGATCAGTTTTTTGTAAATTTCCATTAAATGATTTTTAGGTCCGTCAGGATGTCCTTGATTCGGGCATCGAGTCCGGCTTCGACGGCTGCCGCGTTTTCGACCGATTCGAGGTCGGTGTGCACGCTGACGTAAAATTTGATTTTGGGTTCGGTTCCGCTTGGCCGCGCCGCGATTTTGGAACCGTCCTCGGTGTAATAGATCAACACATCGGATTTTGGAATAGTCATGGGCTCAACCTGACCCGTAAACAGGTTTTTCGCCGTTGCATGTTTGTAATCCTCTACCATTACTACGCGCTGGCCTGCAATTTCGGCTACCGGATTTTCGCGCATGTCCACCATCATCTGGTTGATCTCGGCCAGGCCGGCAATACCTTTTTTGGTCAGCGAAACCAGGTGTTCTTTGTAAAACCCATGGTCCACGTAAAGCCTGAGCAATTCGTTATATACAGAACTTCCTGCGGCCTTGGCACGCGCGGCCAGTTCGCACATCAGCAAGGTCGCGGCCACAGCATCTTTGTCGCGCACGGCATCGCCCACCATAAAGCCAAAGCTTTCTTCGCCCCCCCCAATGAATTCCTGGTTGGGGAAGTCCTTAATGAACTTGGCGATCCACTTGAATCCGGTGAGTCCTACTTTACATTCCACGCCGTAAGCATCGGCCAGTTGCAGCATCATTGGCGTGGAAACAATCGTTGATCCGATGAACTGGTTGCCGGTGATCTTGCCCGCTTTTTTCCATTGGTCAAGCAAAAATGCGGTCATCAGCACCATGGTCTGGTTACCGTTGAGCAGCGTCATGCGGCCTTGGTTGTTGCGCACGGCCACGCCCAGACGGTCGCAGTCAGGATCGGTCCCCACGACGATGTCGGCATTGCGTTTCTCGGCCAATGCCATCGCCATGGTAAGGGCTTCCGGCTCTTCGGGGTTTGGCGATTTGACCGTAGGGAAGTCGCCATCCGGTTCCGCCTGCTCGGGCACAATGTGGACATTTTTATAGCCCGCCTTTTCCAGTACATGCGGCACGGCTTTGATCGACGTTCCGTGCAGCGAGGTAAACACAATGCTGAGCGCATCTTTGGCCTGCTGCGGCGTATCGCGAAAACTGGCGTTGTCTACGGAAGATTGCCAGAACGCGTGGTCCACATCGGTGTCGATATAATGGATCATTTTTTCATTGGCCGAAAACCTGATCTGGTCATACCGCAACGCTTCGATCACCGCAATAATCTCTTTATCCTGTGGCGGTACGAGCTGTCCGCCGTCTTGCCAATATACCTTGTAACCATTGTATTCGGGCGGATTGTGCGATGCCGTCAGCACGATGCCGCAATGGCATTTGAGGTGTTTGAGCGCGAAACTCAGTTCGGGTGTCGGGCGCATGTCGGAAAAAAGGTACACTTCAATTCCGTTGGCCGAGAATACGTCCGCAACTACTTTGGCCAACGTATCGCTGTTGTGGCGGCAATCGTACGCAATGACCACTTTGATCTGCTCGCCGGCAAACACCTGGTGCAGGTAATCGGACAATCCCTGCGTGTTCTTGCCCAGCGTGTATTTGTTGATGCGGTTGGTCCCCACGCCCATCACGCCGCGCATTCCGCCCGTTCCAAACTCAAGATTTTTGTAAAAACTTTCTTGTAATTCGGCAGGCGAGGATGTCATCATTTCAGTGATCGCGTCCTGCGTATCGCGGTCAAAAGTGGGTGTGAGCCATTCATTGACGCGGTCGAGTATGTCTTTTTCAATTTTCATTTTTATATTTTTTTTGGAGCCGATTCCCGCTTTTTGCTGCAATCTTTGACCCTCGCGCGCTCGGTTTCAAAGGATTTCCGCGTCAATCGGGGCTAGGGCATTTCGTTTACATTGAGGTTGACCGTCTTAGAGATCTTGTACCTTTCTTCATTGTTTTTGGTGCGCAAAATGATCTCGCCCAGGAAACCGGCAAGAAACAGTTGCGTCCCGATGATCATCGTGGCCAGCGCAATATAGAACCACGGATTATTGGTCACCAGATCATAATCCATACGGTTGTAGAGTTTATATAACTTGGAAACGCCAATGTAGCCCGCGGCAAAAAATCCAATCACAAACATGACCGAACCAAGGGCGCCAAACAAGTGCATCGGACGTTTGCCAAAACGCGAAAGAAACCATATGGTGATCAAATCGAGGAAGCCGTTGACAAAGCGCTCCATCCCGAATTTGGTTTGTCCGTATTTTCGCGCCTGGTGCAGCACGACTTTTTCGCCAATTTTGCCAAAGCCTGCGTTTTTGGCCAGCACGGGGATGTATCGGTGCATTTCGCCAGAAACTTCGATGTTTTTCACCACGGCTTTGTTATACGCTTTGAGCCCGCAGTTGAAATCGTTGAGCTGTACGCCCGAGGTGCGGCGCGCGGCCCAGTTGAACAATTTGGACGGCAGGTTTTTGCTGACTACTGAATCAAAGCGCTTTTTCTTCCACCCTGAGACCAGGTCGTACCGGTCTTCAGTGATCATTTTGTACAATTCGGGAATTTCCTCCGGATTGTCCTGTAAATCGGCATCCATGGTGATCACGACATCGCCCTTGGCTTGTGCGAAACCGGCGTGCAATGCCTGCGATTTCCCAAAATTCTTGAGAAAACGGATGGCCCTGACGTTGTTGTTTTGCGCCGATAGCTGTTCGATAATGCTCCACGAACGATCCGTACTGCCGTCATCGATGAAAATTATTTCGTACGAAAAACGGTTGGTTTGCATGACCTTGACGATCCAGTCGTGCAGTTCGGTAAGCGATTCTTCTTCGTTGAGAAGCGGAATGACTATAGATAGGTTCATTAAATCAGAAGCTTTGCGGTTTTTCACGCTTGATGATCAACGCGGCGATCAAGCCGATAACGCTGTAGATCAGTATGTTCCATATCAATCCTTTGGCTTGTCCGACGAAACCAAAATTGTCGGTGTTTTTCATGTCTTCGACGATCTTGTTAATATCGGCCGGCTTTGCGCCAAAGCCCTGCATCATATCGATGGTGTATTTGATCACGTTTTCAGTGATGATGTCCTTGGCCTCGGGATCGATGACGTTGAACAACAAAATGCTGTATGTGGTGTAAATGGCCACACCCACGACAACCGTAATAAAATAGGATATGAACGTTTCCTTAAAACCCAAAAAACCTCCAGCCGCTTTTTTGGTGCGCACTGCGGCCACACATCCAAATGACACCACGAGAAACATAATGCCCACACCATACCACCATTTGGTGAACAGGTTCAAATCTACCGCGTAGGCGATCGAGGTCAGGACAATCAGCGCCAGTCCGAGAAACAATCCAAGTTGCGAGGCGATTTTTTTGAGGTTTTCCATATATGAGAAAATTGGTTTTAATTAATCCACAAATATAATAATTCCCGTCAGAACCCCGTAATAATTTCGTGGGTTGCCCGAGGTGAAAAAAACGATCGAAAGATTTGGTTTTAAAAAAATAGTTGTACATTTGCGGGCTTAAAATCATAAAGTAAAACAAAAGGTTGCTTTGGATCTATACCTTTTCCAAACCGGGAAAGCATCAGGAGAATCGCAATCACAAAAGAAAAACATACCATGAAAAAAGGAATCCACCCGGAAAATTACAGACTGGTCGCTTTTAAAGACATGTCTAACGATGAAGTATTCATTACCAAATCAACTGCAGATACCAAAGAAACGATTACTCACGAAGGCGTCGAATACCCTGTAGTGAAAATGGAGATCTCCAGAACATCACACCCTTTTTACACCGGTAAGTCAAAACTGATCGATACTGCTGGTCGTATCGACAAATTCAGAAGCAAATACGCCAAGCACGGAAAATAATTATAACTTAGTGTTCAAAATAGAAGAAGCCTTCCTTTGGAGGGCTTTTTTTATGGATGAGCGCGGCCGTGTGTTAAACGAAGATTTTCTGTAATGAAGTTATTTGCGGATTTTGTAGTTTGGACCTGTAGGGAAGGGGGCGTAGGGTTTACCCCTAAGTAAAAAAATGAAATTGCGCGGCAGAAAATCTGTATTTTTCGACGCAGTTTTTATTCGTCCAAGTCAGTTCGGCGTGCGTCAAAACTTTGTAACTTTGGGGCGCACCGATTTTATTAAAATCGCATTCAGACCCGCTAACCAATAAAAACTACTCATGAACTACATATTATTCGACGGCACCGTCCGCAACGCGCTGCTTCCGTTTACCTTCACGCGACCGGTGGCCGATATCCGTGTCGGCATCCTCACCATTCGCGAAAAATGGGAAAAATACCTTGGAACAACTACCACTACGCTAACCGAAGAATATCTGTCTGAAAAGTTTCCGATGGTCGAAATGGAGCGAAACGTCATGATTAATTCCGCTTTTTTGCCCAACGATGTGCTTGTGGAGATGGTCAAAAGCCTGGAGCAGAACCAAGCCATTGTAAAAGATGAGGAAATTATAGCGTTTTTTACCGTCGATACGCAGGACGAAGTCGATTTTGATCATTACGAACTCATCGATTTCGATCAAGATTGCCTCACAGTGACCAAACCATGGGATATTTTTGCCAAAAATGATGCGGCGCTGCGCGAGGATTTCGAATTGCTTACTGAAGGTCGTGTCTCGCAACTCATTCCCAAAAGCGTAAACGTTATTTCCCCTGAAAATATTTTTATCGAAGAGGGCGCAAAGCTCGAGTTTGTCACGCTCAATGCTTCGACCGGACCCATTTATATCGGTAAGGATGCGGAAATTATGGAAAATTCCGTCATTCGCGGACCGTTCGCTTTGTGTGAGGGCGGTCAGGTCAAATTAGGTACAAAAGTATATGGTGCGACGACTGTAGGGCCGCATTCGCGCATCGGCGGGGAAGTTTCCAACTCGGTGCTGATGGGTTATTCAAACAAAGGGCACGATGGGTTCCTTGGCAATTCGGTGCTTGGGGAATGGTGTAATCTTGGCGCAGACACCAATAATTCCAACCTCAAAAACAATTATGAGGAAGTGAAGCTCTGGAGTTATGAAACCGGCGGATTTGAAAAAACCGGGCTTCAATTCTGTGGACTGATGATGGGCGACCATTCCAAATGTGGCTTCAATACGATGTTCAATACAGGCACAGTGGTGGGCGTGAGCGCTAATATTTTCGGGGCCGGATTCCCGCGCAATTTCGTTCCGAGCTTTTCGTGGGGCGGCGCATCGGGATTCACGACGTACATCACCAAAAAAGCATTTGAGACCGCGCGCATTGTCATGTCCCGCAGACATGTTGCGTTTGATGAAAAGGAAGCGCGCATCTTGGAACATGTTTTCGAAGAAACAAAGAAGTGGCGCAAAGAATAACTCTATATTCCTGAACCGAACTACCACTAGCGGGAAAAAACATCGATTTCAGAATTCGGAGATCAAAATGGCAGGTCATGATAGCATTTAAGCTTTATTTCTTCCAATGGTAGGCCGGCTTAAAGCGGATCGCGTCATTTTCAAATTAAATGCTTACATCATTCACCGTTGGGTTCAGAATTCCAATCTTCTTCAAGCTTTGGATTCAATCACGCTTTTTGAATTTCCCTTTCGAATCAAATTCCAGGCCGATATTCCCCGATAGGTCGACTTCGATTTTGTCGGCTTTGCGTTCAATACCGGTAATTTCCTTTCCGGGATAGTTGGCCATTACGTAATCGACGATGTTGGCGTCGATGAAGTCTGTCGGGATCGCTTTACCGTGGCCGTCCACCTCGCGATAGTTGCCCGATGCGTCAAATTCTACCTCCATGCCATTGGTCAATTTTACTTCGTATCCATCTTTCTCTGTTTTGGTTTCGGTCACCGTTGACTGCTTGAAATGGCGATCAAGAAATTCCGTTGCTGTTTTTGGAAGCGAAACAACTTTGGTTTGTGCGCTGGCCGTCATCCCGACGACACCCAACAACGCCGCAATCATAATTTTTTTCATGGTGTTGGTTTTTAGTGCTTTAAAGTTAGTAAATTAATTTTTTGTATCGCAATTATTCAGTGATTCTTTTGGCTGCTCAAACGTTTCTAAAATAAAAAAGCCGCCCGAAAGCAGCTTTTTCAACCTCTTAAAACAGATTATTTCTTGTCGATCGTGATCTTTGCGTTGCCCATCGAAGGAACCACCTGCACCATCCGTTCGGCCATTTTGCTCGTCGGGTTGATCCACAAAGTCGTAATATCGTTGGCATTGTCGTTTGAAACGATTTCACATTTCATGCACGCCACATTGTTGATGGTCTCGTTTCCAACTACTTTAAGCGTAACCTGTTTGGCCTTACCGGTCATTACATCCGGCATCTCAAATGCGAGCGAGTAGTCTTTGGCCAGTGGCAGTCCGCCAACGAGCATGTCGAGTCCCGCGCCGTCGGACAGGTAGGCACCCGTGAACGGCACCTCCATTTGCTGGCCACCCATGTTCATGGTCATTTTTTCCTTTGCAAAAGTCATCGCCATGCCCTGACCCATTTGAGACATGTTGCGCGTGGCGATGGCAAACGACGGTGAAAACTCAGCTTCATCGCTCATTTCGCCCATCATGCCCTTGGCCACGTCTTTGACGACCCAATTTTTGCCTTTTTGCGATACGGTACGCGTCATTGTCATCGGGATGGTTTGTCCCTGCACCTCTACTTTGAAATCGTAGTTAAGCGTTTGCGGTTTCAGATTGGCAGTGATCAGCGGCATTTCTTTGGCGATCTTAACGTCTTTCTTTGGTGTATAGGTCACTTTGGAAACGTCGACTTTGAGTTGCATCAAACGCTCGGCAACATCCTGCGGCATGTCATCCTGGTAGCGTCCGCCAAGAATGCCTGCCAGGAAACGCTCTGTTTCGGCAAACATGGCCTGGTTGTTAACCGGTTTTCTAAATCCGTGTCCTTCATCATCGGCCAAAAGATACGAGACCTTTTTGCCCTTGTCACGTAAAGCTACGACGATTTGATCGGCTTCAGCCTGTTTAACGCGTGGGTCGTTCGCCCCTTGCACGATCAACAGTGGTTTGGTGATTTTATCGGCGCTGAACAATGGGCTTGCCTCGCGGATGCGTTGCTTACCGGCGTCGGTATTCGGGTCGCCGCACATGCCATATAACATTGCGCGTCCGGCCTCCCAGTAGGCAGGCACAGATTCGAGCAGCGTAAAAATATTGCTCGGCCCGACGATGTCCACGCCGCACGCATACACATCCGGTGTAAATGCCAAGCCGGCCAACGTCGCATAGCCGCCGTAACTGCCGCCCATGATAGCGACTTTATCTTTGTTTGCGATGCCTTGCGATATCAGGTATTTGACGCCCCAGGTGATGTCGTCCTGCATGAGTTTGCCCCATTGCAGATCGCCCGCGTTGAGGAATTTTTTGCCATAACCGCCGCTGGCGCGAAAGTTAGGCTGCAAGACGGCATATCCGCGGTTGGCCAGAAATTGCGCATAGCTGTTGAAACCCCAGTAATCGCGTGGTCCTTTGGGTCCGCCGTGCACGAGGATCACAACCGGCAGGTTCCTGGCTGCAATGCCAACGGGCAACGTCAGGTAACCGGGAATTTCGAGTCCGTCCGAGCTTTTGTAACGCACCGGCTTCATTTCGGCCAGATGCTGCTCGACCTGCTTGAGTTTAGGACGTGGAACATATTGAAGTTGCAGCGCCTTGGTGTCGGAATCGAAAAAATACACTTCGGTGGCATATTTGTCGCCTGAAACGGCAATGAGGAATTTCTTTTCATCTTTGGTCACGCTGGACAGGTCTACTTCGCGACCCGGAAATTTTGATTTGAGAAATTTGTAATTGGCTTCCCAGGTCTTGTTTTTCCAGATGATATCGGTCTTGTCGTCCGTATAGGTCGTGTAAAGGATTTCGCGCGTGAGGTCGCTCAGGCTGAGTCCGCCAAAGTCTGCGCGGTTCTTTGGATCGCTTTCGAGCTTGGTAAGTTGCCTGGTCGAAACATCCATCAGGTGCAAGGTGGAAAGGTTCAGATCGCCTTTGTTCGACACGAGGTACGCTTTTTTGTTGTCCGGCGTCCAACCGGCGATGTAGGCCTGCTCGGTAACGGAAAAATCGTATAACGGCTTGAGCGATTCCCCTTCTTTAAGATACATTACGGTATTGCCTTTTTCATCGGTTTTGGAAACCACGCGCAGTTTTTCGTCCCAATCGAAATCATAACCCGTAATGCGGTCCTGATTTTCGTATACTTTGGTGAGTTGGCCCGTGGAGATTTGCAATTCGTATAAATCATGCCACGCCTTGTCGCGGTCGTTGAGGGCCACCATCATCAGGTCCGGATTTTTTTTGGAAACCATGTTGATTTGCGCGTTCACTTCCTTGAGCGGCGTGAGGTTGCGCGACGCCGGAACGCCCGATATATCGGCTTTGGCCATTGGGTCGATTGCAAATACGTTGACGTTCTCGTCGCCGTTTTCGTCCTTGGCATACACGATGTATTTGCCGTCATGGGTCCAGAAATAGCCAAACAGCGGGCGTTTGCTGTTGGTGAGCGGAACCGCTTTTTCAAACGGCTCATCGAAGCGTTTGACCCAGATGTTCAGGATGCCTTCGTACTCTTTCATGAACGAGATCCATTGGCCGTCAGGGCTGAGCTGCCCGCCCGAGATTTCGGGATTGCCAAAAAAGATCTCCCGGTCAATCAGTTGCGCGCCTTTGAATTTGTCCTTTTGCGCGTGCAATGTTTGCCCACCGATGACCATCAGCACGACAAAACTGCCCAAGATAATTTTTTTCATTTTAAGATTGTTTGATAGTTGCGGTTTAAAGATAGCACTTTTGCGTTAAATCATTCCAAATGAAAGCATTATTTGTTGCGATATTTGTCGTAAATTTGCGCGCCCGGACGCAAAACAGCACGCGATCAAAACGCGATACGAATGCCCGCTGTGGTTCCGGAATACAAGATGTTGTGAACCCACCGTACGCGTTAGCGATAGAGGCAGGCACCGCGTGCAGCCGATAGCGCGGCCGAAGGCAACGCCCCAAAAAAAATGGAAAGAAAAAAAGTCGCTTTTTACACCCTTGGCTGCAAACTGAATTTTTCAGAAACCTCTACCATTGCGCGCAGTTTCGATGACGAAGGTTTTGACCGTGTGGATTTTGAGGACGTGGCCGATATTTACGTGATCAACACGTGCTCTGTGACGGAAAATGCCGACAAGCAGTTCAAACAGGTTGTGCGCAAGGCCATGAAATTGAACGACAAGGCATTTGTCGCGGCCGTGGGTTGTTATGCGCAACTCAAACCTGAGGAACTCGCCGCTGTAGATGGCGTAGACCTTGTTTTGGGCGCTACGGAGAAATTCAAAATCACCGATTACATCAACGATTTGTCCAAAAATGACATGGGCGAAGTACATTCGTGCGAGATCGTCGAAGCCGATTTTTATGTAGGGTCCTACTCGATTGGCGACCGCACGCGCGCATTTCTGAAAGTTCAGGACGGGTGCGATTATAAGTGTACCTATTGCACGATTCCGCTCGCACGGGGCATTTCGCGGTCCGATACGATGGAAAACGTACTCAGGAATGCCGCTGAGATTTCAAAACAGGACATCAAGGAAATCGTGCTCACGGGCGTTAACATCGGCGATTACGGAAAAGGCGAATTTGGGAATAAAAAGCACGAACATACGTTTTTGGAGCTCGTCCAGGCCTTGGACCAGGTGGATGGCATTGAGCGTTTGCGGATTTCGTCGATCGAGCCGAACCTCCTCCGGAATGAGACGATCGATTTTGTGTCCAAAAGCCGCACGTTTGTACCGCATTTCCACATTCCGCTGCAGTCGGGTTCAAACGATATCCTCAAAAAGATGAAACGCCGCTATTTGCGCGAATTGTACGCTGACCGCGTTTCGAAAATCCGCCAGGTCATGCCGCATGCGTGCATTGGCGTGGATGTAATCGTAGGATTTCCGGGTGAAACGGACGCGCATTTTCTCGAAACGTACCATTTTTTGAACGACCTCGATATTTCTTACCTGCATGTATTCACTTATTCGGAGCGCGACAATACCGAGGCCGCCCATTTTGATGGCGTCGTTCCGGCGGCCGTACGCGCCAAACGCAGCAAGATGTTGCGCGGGTTGTCTGTAAAAAAGCGCCGTGCGTTTTATGAAAGCCAGCTCGGCTCGACGCGCACCGTTTTGTTTGAAGGCGAAAACAAAGAAGGGTACATCCACGGATTTACGGAGAATTACGTCAAGGTCAAAACACCATGGAACCCGGAACTGGTCAATACGTTACACGAAGTTACGTTGGCCAGGATCGATGAGGACGGTTTGGTGCGGATGGAATTTTTACGTCCGGAGGCGAATGCCGAACGTCAAACCCAGCAGGTTTCAGGGAAGTTCTAGATCGACATCATTCCCTGTGTTGCGCCTCATCGCGCATTTGCGCTGGTTTGGCCAAGTCAATATTTAGAATGAAAAGTCACTTTGGTGATCCTGTAAACGTCCGTGCCGTACAATTCCACAAATTCATACGTGTGGCGGCGAGGATGTTTGAAATCTACGAGCAGACGTGCCGATATTTCATAATACAATTTCTCGCCTTCCATCATGAGCCGGTCGCCCTGGTTGCGGTATGCCGATCGGATCAGCGTAAATTCCGATAAATTCCACGTCGTGGCGCTGGCCTCGAAATCTTCGTGCCGCGAATACAATCCGGCGGTGATCTCCGTTTTGCAGCCGTAGTATTTTTCGATGCTTTCAAAAAACGCGACGACTTTTTGTTTGGTTTCCTCGGAATTCATTCACTAAAGGTATCACTTAAATAACAACAGCAAACCATGCTGACCCCATCTTCGGTAGTGTTTAAATCTTGATTCCGGGTGGCAATAAATCCTTATAAACCGGATTTTTTCTGAAGAATGCCGCGATCTTTGGTAAAATCGGAACGACTTTGAGTTTACGTTCGTAAGCGATTTCCATAATGTTTTTAAGCAACTCGGTAAGAAAATTCTCGTCGCTGAAATGATCGGGCGTGTTGATGCGCGTCAGAAAGATCTTTTTTTCCTGAAACGAGTATTCCACTGAGACCAAGCCTTCCGGGACGCTGGTCTCAAATTGTCTGGCGAACGTGTTGTCCTTGATGTCCATTGTCATTGTCGGTTCCATTTATTTATTATTGCATTGGTACTTCTACCAATAGTATTTTAGCTTTTGCGATGACGTCTATTGCCAACGTCGAAAATTCCGTAACTCCAAGGGCATCGCGCGCGTTCAGGATTTTGCCGTCGGCGCTGATCTGGCCTTCGATCAAAAACAGGTAAAGGCCGTTTCCGGGAAGTTTGACCTGGTAGTCTGTTTGCTGGCCGGCTTCAAAAATCCCGAGGCTGAAAAATGCGTCCTGGTGGATCCAGAGCGCCTGGCCGTCATTGTGGTCGCGCGGTGTGACCACGGTGACGAAACGGTTGATATTGCTTTCGATTTCGAACGATTTTTGTCCGTATCGCGGCTCGACGTTTTTCGTATCGGGGAATACCCAAAGCTGCAGCGTTTTGGCGCGGTCCGTCTGGCTGGCGTTCATTTCCGAATGCAGCACGCCCGTTCCGGCGCTCATGACCTGCACTTCGCCAAACCGGATGACGCCCTCATTGTTCATGCTGTCGCGGTGCTTAAGGGCGCCTTCGAGCGGAATGGTCACGATTTCCATATTGTCGTGCGGATGCGTTCCAAAGCCTGCCCCGGCCGCTATCGTATCGTCGTTGAGCACGCGCAGGGCGCCAAACTGAATGTTCTTGGGGTTAAAATAATTCCCGAAAGAGAACGAGAAATTCGCCTGGAGCCAACCGTGGTCGGCTTTGCCACGCAGGTTTGCAGGAAAGAGTTGCGTCGTCATAATTTATTGATAAAATAAAGCGCGACCGGAAAGCGTTTGGTCGGAAAATTCTATTTTTATACAAATTTCGGAATAAAAATCCGTTCGGCGGGTGTTTGTTGCGTTAAATCGATTTATGAAGAAAATTCCGGTTTATTTTATGCCCGGCCTGGCGGCGAGCCCGTCGATTTTTGAGCGGATCAAACTCCCCGAAGACCAATTCGAGATGGTGCTGCTCGAATGGCAGATTCCCTACGAAAATGAAACGCTCGTGGCCTACGCCGAGCGCATTGCCGCGCAGGTGAATTTGCCCGATCCCGTGCTCGTGGGCGTATCCTTTGGCGGGATACTCGTTCAGGAAATGGCCCGCTTCGTCGCGGCGAAAAAAGTGATCATTATTTCGAGTGTGCGGTGCAATGCCCAGTTCCCGCGACGCATGAAAGTGACCAAAATGCTGCGCGCCTATAAGTTGATCCCTACCGATGTGGTGGGTAAAATTGAGCGCCTGGCCAAACTCTCCGGAAGCCAACTGGTTCGCGAACGCATGAAATTGTACGACAAATTTCTCTCGGTGCGCGATGACCGGTATTTCCAATGGGCGATCCGCAATGTGATCCTGTGGGACCGCAAAGAGATCGACTCGAGCGTGGTGCACATCCATGGCGATGCCGACGAGGTTTTCCCGATCAGATACATCCAGGATTGTCACGTGGTCAAAGGCGGCACCCACATCATGATCCTGAACAAATTCCGATGGCTCAATGAGCATTTGCCGAAGATTATCCGTGGGGAAGAGTGAGATTTGAGAAGTTTGAAGTTTAAGGTTTGAAGTTTAAAGTTTAAGGTTACGCTCGTTCGACATTCGACATTCGACTTCAACGTTCGACTTCAACGTTTCCTCTTTCATCTCTCGCCATTTTTCACTAAGTTTACCCTCACCAATAAAAAATGAATTCCCATGGACTGGCTTAAAAAAACAGTACTGACGGCATCGGTCGTTTTTACGAGCGGATTGCTGATCTACGGCACATCGGCGGACAACAAAACAAAGCCCGCGGTTAAATCCGGGGTGGCGTTCGTGATCCCGGACAGCATCGACTTTGCCGGTGAGCGCGCGCCATTGCACATTTCCGACGTCAAAGAGCGGTTTGAGCGCGAACTCATCGTCAATGCCAATCTCGATGCCACGACTTTGCTGATTATCAAACGCGCCGGCCGCGCTTTTCCGATCATCGAACCGATCCTCAGGAAATACAATGTCCCCGACGATTTTAAATACCTTGCCGTAATCGAAAGCGGATTGGTCAATGCAGTTTCGCCTGCAGGCGCGCGCGGCGTGTGGCAGTTCATGCCTGAAACGGCCAAGGAGAAAGGAATGGAGGTCAATGAGACGGTCGATGAACGTTACCATCTGCAAAAATCAACTGAAGCGGCGTGCAAATACCTGCTTGATGCAAAGAACCGGTTTGGCAACTGGACGTTGGCGGCGGCGTCGTACAACGGTGGCATGAGCGGCGTGAACAAGCAAATAGAAATGCAAAAAGTGACCAATTACTACGATTTGCTCCTGACCGAGGAAACTTCGCGCTACGTGTTCCGCATTTTGGCGCTTAAGGAAATCATGAAAAATCCCGACAAGTACGGGTACAATGTGTTGCCGGTTGAACTGTACCAGAACCTGCCGTCAAAGATCATATCAGTGGATTCTTCTATCGTGGATCTGGCCGGATTTGCCAAAGCGCAGGGCATCAATTACAAAATACTCAAAATCCACAATCCGTGGCTGCGCGATAAAAAGCTTGTGAATCCAAATCGCAAGCGCTATGAAATAGAAATCCCATTAAGCGGCTACTAGATGACCACAACCACCATTCTAATCGTAGTCGGGATTGGCTTGCTCGCGGGCATGCTCAGCGGACTCATTGGCATCGGCGGCGGTATCGTCATGGTACCGATGCTCGTGCTGATCGGGTTTTCGCAACACCAGGCGCAAGGTACAAGCCTGGCGGCGCTGTTTCCGCCCGTGATGTTTTTGGCCGTGCTCAACTACCATAAGGCCGGGCACATCAATTGGAAATATGCGATGCTGATTTCTGCGTTTTTTGTTGTCGGAAGTTATTTTGGCAGCAAGGTCGCACTGAACATCAACGAAAAATTGCTGCAGAAGATTTTCGCGGTGATCCTGGTTTTGGTCGCGGCCAAGATGTGGTTCAAGTGATCATTCCGCCACCGAAGCCAATTGGCTTGACATAACGTGTGGCTTGTTGAGAAATATCGAAAGCCGTTCGTTGAACAACCGGTAATTCATCTCCAGCGCCGTTCTGGCATTGGTCCGGGGTGGCAACTGGATCCCGCCGCGTTTGATATCCACCACATCGAGGTTGCTGTTGAGGTAATAAGAAGTAGGGAAACCCAACGTGTGTTTTAGCGTCGCGACGATGCGGGCGTCGTTCTTATAAGTTTCGTTGGCATAACATACCTTGATTTTGCTGCTGAACCGGCGCGCGATTCGGCGTGTATCTGCTTTTGTATCCCAAAACACGGCGATGAATTGCACCTTTTGGTCGTATTTGCGCACCAATTTGTTGAGCGCCTGGATCTCGCCTTTGCCAATCACGCACCACGAGGAATACGTGATAATAAACACCGGTTTTTTAATTCTGCTCAACTTCACTTTACGGCTGTTGACCGATTTAAACGAATAGTCGTCAAATTTTGAACCCACCAATTGGTGTTGCACAAGCGAGTCGAACAGCGCGTTACCGGCCTGGATGTCGCCTTGTTCAAAGGCTTTGTCGCTTTGTGAATTGTATGTTTTGATGTTGCTTTTGAGGGCGTCAGAGAAGTAAACTGTTTGGTCCTGCGCGAACAACGACGGAGCGGCCAAGAGGCAAAAAAGGTGCGGTATTAATCTCATAATTTGTTAATTTATTGATTAATATGCGTCAATATTAACAAATTAAATGATGTAAGTAGCAAAAAGATTGTATTTTAACAAAAAAAAACCATCCGGTCAGGATGGCTAAGTGGCTGAAGTAAGGTTTAGAATCCAGGGATTCGCCGGTTTGAGGTTCGATAACCAACATTCGGTTGAGAATCCAAACCCTTACATTTTTTTCATCTGCTCCTTCATCATCGTGATCTGATCTTTGAGCATATTGTGTTTGTCGAGTTTCTTGGCTTCGTTGAGCAAATTGGTCGCCTCGAGTTTGCGGCGGCGCGTCAGGGCAACCCCTGCAAGGTTCAGTTTGGCCACGGCAAGGTCCATATCCATTGACAATCCGAGCTCGACCGCTTTTTTAAAATACCTTTCGGCCTGGATCAGATTGGTTTGCGAATGCATGATGCCGTGCAGGTAATTGAAATAACCCTGCTGCTTGCGAACCAGCGCAGTATCTGGGTTTTTGATGTAAGACAGCCATTTTTGCGCCCCCGGGAAATCTTGTTTTCTCAGCCGCAAAAAAGCGAGCAAAATAAATTCGTTTTTGAAATATAAAAAGATTGGAATGAGCGACAACAGCATCAGGAAAATCCCGTTGCCGATGTTGTTTTCAGTCATTTGCCAGATGCCGGTTGCGATGATGAGCGCGGCGATTATGAGTTTGAGGTTTCTGTGAAACATTTTTTGTGTTTTTTGCGGTGGCAAAGGTAGGGTTTCTTTTTTTGGTTGCAAAAAGGTGGGGAGCTATTTGCTTGGCAAGTTCGCCCAAATTTTAATCTGGAGCGCGGGTCCCGCTTTTCACTGCAGATGAAATTCACGGAACTTCTGTGAAAATAAATATTTAGTGGAGTAATCTTTTTAAACTTCGCTGGCGCAAATTTAAAAGGATTTCCGATGCAATCGGGGCTAGGGGTGATTGCTTTGCCAACGCTATTTTTTAAATTAGAGGTCGCGGAATATTTTCAGGATTTGCCTGCCGGCGGGCCTACTTTTGTCTGCTGACAAAAGTAGCAAAAACAGCCAACGCCAGACTTTTCGGCGACCTGTTGGCTTTCGCTGGCTAAATTGCAAAAACTCGCTGCGCTCAAACACTTTGCAATTTTACGCCAGCTTCAAGCAACAGGTGCCCGCCTGCAAAGTCGATGGCGCGCCAATTAGGAAAGCGTTAATTTGGATTTTTGGCGCTTCGCAAAAAACCGAAAATGTAAATAAACACTTCCTCGGGCCTTTTTGTACTGTTGCGGCGAGGCGGCAGCGAAAGCCCGGAAGAATTCAAGACGTGAGATTTGCGAAAAACTTATAGCGACGCAGCAAACCCCTAGCCCCGATGGAAGTGGAAATCCTTTTTGGCGAAGAATGAGCCAAAAAGATTGCAACGGACAGCGGGAAGCAGCTCCCAAAAAATATTTTAAAAACCTCTTGCCAACACAAAAAATATCCCTATATTTGCACCCGGTTTACATCAAAACCTAACCCGCACTAAGATTAACAAGATTTAAAGACATAAAGCAATGAGCAAAAGAACGTTTCAACCATCGAAAAGAAAAAGAAGAAATAAACACGGTTTTATGGAAAGAATGGCTACTGCGAATGGAAGAAAAGTTCTCGCGCGCAGAAGGGCTAAAGGGCGTCATAAACTGACGGTTTCATCTGAGCCAAGACACAAAAAATAATGTTCAAAACGAGCATAAAACAAGGCGTTACTTCGATTAGTACCGCCTTTTTTTATACCTTGTCGTGACGAAATCATGGTCATAAAAGCCGAAAGTAATAAAGTCGTAAAGGCAAATGCTAAATAGGCGGTACCGGACGCTTTTAAGACTTTATGACCTTACGACTTTAAGACAATAACACACAACAACTCCATAACTACAATGCCAAAAGACAACTCCATCAAATCCGTCCTCATCATCGGTTCCGGTCCCATTGTGATCGGGCAGGCGTGCGAATTCGATTATGCCGGCTCGCAGTCCGCGCGTTCCATTCACGAGGAAGGCATCGAAGTGATCCTGATCAACTCCAATCCGGCCACGATCATGACCGATCCCTCGATGGCCGATCACGTGTACCTTAAACCGCTCACGACCAAATCGATCATCGAAATTTTAAAGCAGCACCCGCAAATTGATGCGGTATTGCCTACCATGGGCGGACAGACTGCGCTCAACCTTTGCCTTGAAGCCGAGGAAAAGGGCATCTGGCAGGATTTTGACGTCAAGCTTATCGGCGTGGACGTCAATGCGATCAACATCACCGAGGACCGCGAGCAGTTCAAGCAATTGCTCGAGCGCATCGGGATCCCGGCGGCTCCGGCCAAGACTGCAACCTCATTTCTCAAGGGAAAGGAAATTGCGCAGGAATTCGGGTTTCCGCTAGTGATCCGTCCGTCGTTTACGCTAGGAGGAACGGGCGCGGCTTTCGTACACAAAAAAGAAGATTTTGACGATTTATTGACCCGCGGACTCGAAGCCTCGCCGATACACGAGGTGCTGATCGATAAAGCCTTGCTGGGTTGGAAAGAATATGAACTCGAACTGTTGCGCGATAAAAATGATAACGTCGTGATCATCTGCTCGATCGAGAATATGGACCCGATGGGCATCCACACCGGCGATTCGATCACGGTCGCCCCTGCCATGACACTATCGGATGCGACGTTCCAGAAAATGCGCGATATGGCCATTCTGATGATGCGCTCGATCGGGAATTTTGCAGGCGGTTGCAACGTACAGTTTGCGGTTTCGCCCGATGAAAAAGAAGACATCGTCGCGATCGAGATCAACCCGCGTGTGTCGCGTTCATCGGCACTTGCATCCAAAGCGACGGGTTATCCGATTGCCAAGATCGCTTCCAAACTCGCCCTCGGCTATACTTTGGACGAGCTCCAGAACCAGATTACCAAATCGACATCGGCGCTTTTTGAACCGACGCTCGACTACGTTATCGTCAAAATCCCGCGTTGGAATTTCGACAAATTCGAAGGATCGGACAGAACGCTCGGTTTGCAGATGAAATCGGTGGGCGAGGTGATGGGCATCGGACGCTCGTTCCAAGAGGCGTTGCACAAGGCGACACAATCGCTCGAGATCAAACGCAACGGCATCGGCGCCGACGGAAAAGGCTATAAAAATTACGAACAGATCATCGACAAACTCACGCATGCGAGCTGGGACCGCGTGTTTGTGATCTACGACGCGATACAGATGGGAATACCGTTGTCGCGCATCCACGAAATCACCAAAATCGATATGTGGTTCCTCAAACAATACGAGGAATTGTACCTGATCGAAAAGGAAATCTCACAATACAAAGTAGACACCCTGCCGCGCGAACTGTTGCTCGAGGCCAAGCAAAAAGGCTATGGCGACCGCCAGATCGCGCACATGATGGGCTGTTTGGAAAGCCAGGTTTACAGGCTGCGCGAACAGATGAACATCAACCGCGTGTACAAACTCGTCGATACGTGCGCCGCAGAATTCACGGCTAAAACACCTTATTATTATTCGACGTTCGAAGCCGAAATCGAAACGGCCGACGGTAAAAAATACGTGCACAACGAAAGTATTGTGTCCGATAAAAAGAAGGTCGTTGTACTCGGATCGGGGCCGAATAGGATCGGGCAAGGCATCGAATTCGATTATTCGTGTGTCCATGGTGTACTTGCTGCGAAAGAATGTGGCTACGAAACCATCATGATCAACTGCAACCCTGAGACGGTTTCGACCGATTTCGATACGGCCGACAAACTCTATTTCGAACCCGTTTTTTGGGAACACATTTACGACATCATCCGACATGAAAAACCCGAAGGCGTAATTGTCCAGCTTGGCGGACAGACTGCGTTGAAACTCGCAGAAAAGTTATCCAAGTACGGCATCAAAATTCTCGGAACGTCATTTGACGCTTTGGATTTGGCCGAGGACAGAGGAAGATTCTCTGAACTGCTGACCGAACTCAAAATCCCATTCCCGAAATTCGGAGTGGCTGAAAATGCGGACCAGGCCAGCGCTTTGGCCGATGTGCTTGATTTTCCGTTGCTTGTGCGCCCGTCGTATGTTTTGGGCGGCCAGGGCATGAAGATCGTGATCAACAAGCAGGAACTCGAAGAGCACGTTATTGACCTGCTCAAAAATATCCCGGGCAATAAATTGCTGCTCGATCATTATCTCGACGGCGCGATAGAAGCCGAAGCCGATGCGATATGCGACGGCGAAAACGTTTACATCATCGGGATCATGGAACACATCGAACCTTGCGGCATTCACTCGGGCGATTCGAATGCGACTTTGCCGCCGTTCAATTTGGGTGAATTCGTGATGCAGCAAATCAAGGATCATACGAAAAAGATCGCACTCGCGCTCCGGACTGTCGGGCTCATCAACATCCAGTTCGCGATCAAGGACGATACGGTGTACATCATCGAAGCCAATCCGCGTGCCTCGCGTACCGTACCTTTTATTGCAAAGGCTTACGGCGAACCGTATGTGAATTATGCGACCAAGGTGATGCTTGGCGAAAACAAAGTCACCGATTTTAAATTCAATCCGCAACTCAAAGGGTATGCGATCAAGCAACCTGTTTTCTCGTTCAGCAAATTTCCGAACGTCAACAAGGCGCTCGGCCCCGAAATGAAATCGACCGGCGAGAGCATTTTGTTCATCGACGACCTCAAGGACGATCAATTCTATGAGTTGTATTCCAGAAGGAAAATGTACTTAAGTAAATAAAAAAAAGCTCCCGTAATGGGGAGCTTTTTAGTTATTGCTTGATGATCTTACAGGTATTTTTGGCATTTCCAAATCCGACGGTCACGAAATAACAGCCGTTTTGAAGGTCGGCAATATCAACCTGCGCCCTGCCATGCAAATTTCCGCGTTTGAGGATCCTGCCGCGCGCATCGGACAACTCATAAGTGCCATTTTGCGCGACATTGCTTTGGATCGAAAAGTAATTTTGCGCCGGATTCGGATAAATTACAAAGTCGGTTTGCATGAAATTTCGAACCGATAATGGCGCCAGTTGCGTCGTCACTTCATTGGTTGTGATCGGCAGATTGAAATCGAAGTAAATATCGGCTTGCGAATCCGCTGAATCACCATAAGTAAATCCTGATTTTGGCTTGATCCGATACGTCATCCATCCGTGGCTTGCAGCTTCATTGGCGCTGCTGTGCGGCAAGTCGATATTTGAAAACGTAGCCGTCAACTCATTGCCGTTCTTGATCTGGATGCTGTAATCGTGGCTCGCGGCGATCGGCTCGAAAGTATTCCAGTCCAGATCGGCGTCAAGTATCTCTTTCAATACGACCGTCGTGGCCGATGCGCTGCCGGTGTTTTGGAAACGCGTCAGGTAATGCAGGTAGTTGCTCGTTTGGATCGGTTCGATGAATGCGCCTTCAAGTACTGTTTTGTCGTTCGGGTCAAATGCGTTGACGATAGTCTGGTCGAGCATGGTGCTGTTGTCGGCTGGAAATGCGTCTCCGGCAATCGGCGCTCCGCTTGCTGACAAATGCAAAATGTCGCCATCATTCGCAGCAGGCGGCGCCACAATGTTAAGCGTGATGTCGATATAGCGCTGCTCAAACGGAATCAGATTGGTGTATGCCCAAGTGATCGTATTGGCCGCAAACGAGGTTTGTACGGGCGTCGATGAACCGAAGCCTGCTTTGCTCTGGTCGAAAACCATGGTCATCTCGCCGCTCAGGGCCGTGCTGCCGTTGTTCCAGAAAAACAACCGATAATGCGAAGTAAAACCCGGGCGCGGATGATCTAAAGGAACCAACGCAATCGACAAGTCGGTAACCGGTAGCCGATGCGATGCAAAAATCAGTGTTGTCGTAATTGATATCTTCGCCGCTGCTCGCAATCGGAATGGACGCCGGATCCGAAGCGAAATTGGCATTGAGGTTTTGGGTCGCCACGGTATCATAAGTGCCGACATTTGGAATGTAGATCTCGTAATTTCCCGATGAATCGGTATAAGTCGCAAAAGAATTTGAACTGCCTGTTGCCGTCACTCTGCGGTTCGGAAAACCCGTACCGGTCGCACAGTTGTCGCCATTTGAATCGAATCTGACCTGGCCGCTGATGCGGTTCGGCAGCAAATCGGTGAGCCTGACCGTGTACGGATAAAGAGCCGGCACGCCCGTTACGGGACACGTTCCGCAATGCGGCGCATCATAACCCTCGAGATAGAACCCGCAACTCGCCTCGATAAACAGGTTGACACCATTAAAGATATAGCCCAAATCCACGTCGGCCTGCGTGATATAGTGGATGCCGTTTGTCAGGAATTGTGTGCCGGTCCCAACGGTATTGTCCAAGGTGACATTTTCATCTGAAATACTGAATGCGGTAGCGAAATACGGCAAATCGACCTGGTAGGAGTAGCCCACATCGTCTCCCACATCTACGATAGAATTGGCATTGTTGTCGTGGTACTCGTGGTTGACCGACAGATTGATCGTTGGGTAATAGAACGTTTCTGTGGGGTTATCGGTGTAATAATCATAAGGGTCGCTCAAATCCGTCACCTGGACACCCCCGGGTGCGGTGGCAATTACTTTGGCCTGACTCATGTCAAAACAATCCATCGCGAATTTATCTGCCGTAAAGCTGAAAAGGTCGGTTTCTCCCGGTGCAAGGCTCGGAATTGCTGTCGCTGGCGGGTAAATGTAAGCGATGTTGAGCATACTGCCCGTCTCTGGAAAATTCGTCACGTAGATGTTGGTTAAAGGCTGATCACCGTTGTTCTTGATCGTAAAATTGAAAAAGACGAGATTTTCACTTATGTAGGATCCCGTCATTATTAATCCGATCGACGGACCCACGGCCGATTTTTCGCTATTTCCGGCGAATAAATCCAGCGAAAAGAGCAACAGTAAAAGTAATCTTTGTTTCATAGGAGTTTGCTGATTATGAATTGGTTAACTGTAACTTTTTAACAACAGTTCAAGTCTGTGCAAACCCTACATATAAAATAGAAAATCTAATCCCACGGAAATTAGTAGGCGAGGGTTGTAGCGTGGGTCGATTTTGCCGTGCCCGTGATCTTTGGGTGCCGGTCGAAATTGCGAGTTGCGCGGTATGAGGTTAGTTTTCCTCTGTGTACTTTTTGAAATTGTCCAGAATTGCCTGCCAGCCGTCGCGCTGCATGCTGAGCGGATTTTGATGCTCGGGGTTGAATGTCTCACTGATGTGTGTTTGGTCGGCCTCTGCGGTGAATGTGATTTGAACGGTACGACCGTCGGCCATTTCGTAGCCGATAAAATTATGCGGAACGATGTGCGTATACACGCCGCTAAAGTCAAAACTTACACTTCCGTCACGCGCGGCCATGGTCGTTGTAAATTGCCCTGTGGTACGCAGATCGTTTTTGGCCGAGGGCGCGTGCCAGTCGTCTGACGCGTGACACCATTGCGTGATGTGTTCGGGCCGCGTCCAATAGGCCCATACCTTGTCGACAGGTGCGTGTACTGTCGTTTCAACCGTAATTTTGTCTGGATGCATTGATCGATTCGTGAGATTATCGGTTACTGATCATCGTCGGACCACGTATTATTCCTTATTGAGGCCTGTGTATTCCCGGTATTTTTCGCCCAACGGCACCATGCACTTGACGTCATTGTCGCCAATGTACCACTCCAGGCAATAACCGTCCGGGTCTACTTCGTGTTGCGCGATCAGCAACTGGAACGCGCGCCGGATGCTGCCCGGATCTTCCATAAAGTCCTTGATGTAAAAACTATTGTACGGTCCTTGTTTGATCGTAAAGGTTTCCAATTTGTATTGGCCGGGCGTTTCGTCATCGGTCAAATCGGCGGCGGCTTTGTAGATAATCTGGCCATCGGGTCCTGGCCACGAGATGCCAAAGAAACGCCTGCGCTGCTTCTCAGGCAGGATTCCGTGCAGATGGATGTGCGCGCGTTCTATATCATCGGGGAAACTTTTTGCCGTTACGCAAACTACCTGGATATCTTCTGTGAGGTTAAAACTGTCCATATTTATTGAGTTACTCTCAAATTTAGCGAAAATCCCTCGGATTCGGGCAGCAACGCTTAAATTTTTTCAAACCGATCCTACGCCATCGGGTGATGCCGCGAAGGCGGTTTTAACTGGGTAAGCGTCGGGTTTATTTTACCACAAATTCGCAGCGTACCGCCACTTTATTGGACACTTTGCTTTTGACGACCGATGGAATGGCAATGTCAAAATCACTTGCATTGACATTGAACGTCGCTAAAATTTCGACACCGGATTCGGTTTTGCGGATTTTTGCCGGCGCACTGACCGGATTTGATTTGCCGTGCAGTTCCATTTGCCCTTTGATTGTAAAATCTTTGGCTACGCCTGTTAGTTCAGCTACATTGAAGTTTTCGATTTTTCCTTTGAACGTCGCTTTCGGATACCGGTCGCTTTGAATGTAATTCTCATTAAAATGCTCTTCCATGAGTGCAATTTTGAACCGGAAACCTTTGACAAGTGCGAGGCTGGCCAATTCGCCCGTATCCGCGTTCAATACTGCTGTGACGGCGTTATGGGTCGCTTTGACTTCCTCGAATGAAGGCACGGAAGCCTCAAAGGTGACCTGACCGGCTTTGGTCATTAATTTCTGGGCGGCGACAAGGGTTGGCACCCACAGAATGGCTAGTAAAAGTGTTGTTTTCATGGTTGTGTTTTAGGGTTGGAATCCTTGTGATTGCCATTGGATAATCATGTCGATGGTAGCTTGCGGCAGCCGCGTTCCGCCGTTGGGCATCATACCTTCGGCGCCTTGCGGACGGGAAATACGATCGATAAGACCGCGCTCCAATATGGCTTGCCGGACGTGTTCGTAAGTAGTGAGCGGCATCGGCGCGCCATTTTCAGGAACCGTAGCGTGGCAGCCTGTACAATTGGTATTGATGACCGCAGCAATGTGTCCGGTGTAGGTAATTACGGTATCGGCGGGGACAGCAGGCATGATCAGATCGTCGGTGCTGTCATCGGCGCAACCCATTACACAAAACAGCATCATAAGGAGTGCCGCCGCGATACTACGTGATCTTTGGGGTAGAAGTTTTTTTATGTTCATAGTTGATCATTACAATTAATACTCGGATATGCGAAAAATATGGATTGCCGCCGTTGTATTGGTCCTGGCCGGAGCAGGCCTTGGTTACCGGTACCTTTATCACGACCACAGGCGTGTCGAAGAGCAAGATGCAGCGTATACGATTGGAGTTGCGCCGCTGGAGCAAAAATTTTTGTCCGACGCCGGCAAAGCCAACGCGACCTACGCCGATAAGATCATTGTCGTGTCAGGCAAAATCACCGCTTTAGAACCCGGACTACGCGTTTTGACGATAGACGGAAAACTTTCCGTTCAGTACGATCCGACCCATCGCGCATTCAACGTAGGCGATGCGGTGCGCGTCAAAGGCAGGTTTGTGGGCTACGATGACCTGCTTGGGGAACTGCGCATGGACCAAGCCGTTTTTTTGGAATAATACCGATAACCTAACCATAAACACATGATCAGAACACTACTTCCGTTGTTGTTATTGCCATTGGCCGCGCACGCGCAGGACGATCTTCTTTCAGGATTGGACACTGTGCCGGCAAAACAGCCCGTTGAATCGGCGTTTAAAGCGATGAAGATCGTCAACCTCGAATCGACCAAGCTGGCTGCTAAAAAAGATTTTTATTTTGTTGTTGCGCACCGGTTCGGATCGGTCAAGGACGGCTTCGAGGGTTTTTTCGGGCTTGACAATGCCGTCACCCAGATCAAATTCCTTTACGGCCTTACCGATTGGCTGACGACTGCCGTCGGGCGCAGCGAACAAGCCTATGATGTGTCGGCCAAGGTACGTCTGGCGCAACAAACCACAGGCGGATTGCCGGTTTCGATCGTTTCGTTCAGTTCGCTCGGATTCAACAATACACTCAAGGAGCACAATTATCCGCGCATGAATTTTGAACACCGGATGATTTATCTGACGCAATTGCTCGTCTCGCGCAAGTTCAACCAACGGTTGTCGCTTGAAATCGCCCCGACCTTTTTTCACGAAAATTTTGTCATCGAAGACCGCCAGGACAACGCGCAACTGGCCATAGGAATGGGCGGCCGTTACAAAATTGCGAGCCGTTGGTCCGTCAATGTCGATTATGCCGTGCACACCAACCGCGCGGCGCGGTCGCAGTTCAGGAATCCACTCTCGGTAGGCGTCGATCTTGAAACCGGCGGACATGTGTTCCAGATGCATTTCACCAATTCGCAGGGAATACACGAAGCCGGGTTTTTAGGGCAAAGTACCGGCGATTGGGCCGATGGCGATATATTCTTCGGGTTTAACCTCGTTCGCGTATTTTAATAAAAAAAGCCCCGCAGTTGCAGGGCTTCTTCGTATGATGCAGGCAATTAGTTCTTAATGAATTTTTGCGTGTGCAATTTGCCGTTATTGTCTTTGAGCGACAGGATATAAGTGCCCGTTGCCAGAGCGCTCACATTGATTGCGTTGTTTTCGATCCTGACCTCAGACACGCGTCCGTTCAAATCGACGATTTTTGCCGTTTTGATGTCCGAATTGTTTTTGAATTGAATGTTGAGCGTTTCAGAAGCTGGAATCGGGTAGATGCTGAACAAAGTGTTGCTCTCGACCTGTCCGATACCCAGCGTTGATCCTTCTACAACGGTCAGCATCTGGTTGCTTGACGGGTTCAGGATCGTATCGACCGTTCCGGATGGCCATCTGATCACCACAGCATCAATCGCGCTTGCCGTTCCGATACCAAAGTGCGCGTTGAGCGTACTCATGAAACCAAAACCTTCACCGCTGCGGATCTCGCGGATTTGTTTGCCCCACGCACCATAGATTTCAACGCGTGCGCCAATGCCGTTGGAGTTACTGGCAATACCCTCGAGTGCAATTTTGATCCATTTGTTCGGATTGCCGCTGTTGTAGTGGATGTAAGTGGCTTGCTCGTTCCAGTCCTGAGAAAGGATGTCGAGAAAACCGTCATTGTTCAGATCCGCCACAGCGCCGATGGTGATTCCCGGAAAAGTAGCCGGTGCGAATGTGCCATTGCCTTTGTTGAACATGATTTTGTTGCCCCCGCCCATGACGTCTATCCATCCGTCGTTGTCAAAATCGTAAGCGATGTAGTCGCGGTTGTTGGTGTTCTCAGTATCCCAACCCGAACCGATGGTGATGTTGGTAAAAGGCTCTTCCTCGCTATTGGTCGTATCGAGGTTGTTTCTGAGAAATTTGTTACCCGTCGTACCATTTCTGCCGATCAGGATGTCCATATCGCCGTCGTTGTCATAGTCAAAAATAGCCGAAGACCACGAGGTGATGGGTAAAATATTGACGCCGGCGATGGCCGAAATATCGGTAAATACGCCATTGCCGTCATTTCTGTGCAATTCGCTCGGCGGCCCGGAACATTTGGAGATGAACATATCCAGATCGCCGTCATTGTCGTAATCGGTCCACAAAGACGCATAGTTACCGCCACTTGGTGTAATGCCCAGCATATAAGCGCCCGGGGTCGTTCCCGATTGGTAGTAAGTCCAGTTATTGGTTTCGGCGCCTGTATTGATGTAGTAAACGTTAGGGTCTACGTCATGGCAGGAAAAGGCATCAAGGTTTCCATCGTTGTTGATATCGACAAAATTTGTGCGTTGGCAAAAGATGTACTGGCCCGGCGAATCTTCGATAAAACCGGTTCCGGTCCCGTTCGATTTCATGAAAGTAAGACCACCATTGCCGCCGTAAAGCAAATCATTGTAGCCGTCGCGGTTGTAATCGCCGGCAGCGATACTCCATGAAGGCAGGTGATTGGCCTGAGTAGTAGGGAAAATGGACTCGGTAAACGTTCCGTTTGAATTCTGGAAATTGATTTTGATGCTGGTGCCCGTCACACTCACGATGTCGTCTTTGTGGTCCTTGTTCATGTCCACCGCACACATGGATGTCATGCCGTTGCCCGCATTAAACGGTACGGTGTTGAATGAAATCGGGTTTGGCGTGGGAACAATAACATCGTTCTCAATGACCTGAAACGTAAAGCCGCTCGGAGACCATTTGTTGTCCCATGCCAGGTAGTACGTAGTTCCGGCAGTCACATTAAAGACAGCCGAGGTCGAGTTTTGCGTTCCCGAATCGTCATCGCCCGCATGACAAACCAGCGCGCCGCAACTTCCGGTATAAACATGTAAACGCGTATCGACCAGCGGTGTATTTTGAGCGATGCTTGTCGTTACGGTCACCGTATAATTTTGGGTGGGCGTATAAACGTACCATTCCCCGCGCGCATTTTGGGGTGGATTGATGACCCCGTTCGGTGCGCACAAAGGAGCAGGCGCTTGCGAACCATTGACGGCCGTAACCACATACAGGCCGGCGCCGGATATCGGCAGCGCATCCCCGCAGGTGTCCTGGGCTTTCGCAAATTGCCCGGCAAAGAGCAACGCAGCGATGAATGTAATTTTTTTCATTAGTAAAATAGTTTTAAAGTGGTTATTTAGTTATTGGTTGTTTTTCAAATTAATCCGGACATGGCGCAAGCGAATTGATCCACTGTTCCATAAGCGCCACACCTTCGTCGTGAATAATCGTGCGTCCGTGCAATGGCATGCGGAATGCCGGATTCACCGTATTGATCCGATGAAACAGCATCGAACGCCCCACCGTACCCGGTGTCACAATTTTACCCAATGCGGGTGCAAAACCCTGCATTTCCTCAGTATCCACGCAAACGCCCATGTTCGTCCGGTTTGCAGTTTCGGCAAACGGAAAACGCATCGGACGATAGTAACAGTGGTTTTCAACATTGTGACAGTGCGCGCAATTTGCGTCTACATAAGAACGCGCCCGCAGGTCAAGGGATTTTGTCTGGTCGCGGTAATCTACGGTTGTGTGCTCGGCGGAAGGCATTGAAAATCCGGCTTCTAGGTATCCGGCTTCGACCCATTTGGTCAGCTGGTTTTTGGTTTCCGATCCGTAATCGAGCGCAAAATTCATATTTTGTGGCTTAATTCCTATCGGGGTGTGGATGACCGATGTGATCACATCGTTTTCAATAATCTGCTTTTTATGACAAATGATGCATTGCTCTTCAGACGGGATCCGGTAATTCGCGCTTTTCGGGGTAATGCCGTTTTCTTTCCATTCCACCTGTGTATGGCTGCCGGCCAAATCCTGATAGGCTTCGGTTTGCGCATCGTTCCAGACATAATTTGCAAAAATCCATCCTGACGCCTTGCGGATCATCAGCCGCGTTTCAATGATGCGCGTACCGTCGACCGGTGTGGTATTCTGCACGTGGTCGTAGTAAAAGCTCTTGATCAACACCGCGCCCACGGGCAGCTCGAGTACTTTTGAATCGGCGCTGAAGGTCGCTTTGGTGCCTTTGGGCATCCATACAAACCGCTTCTTGAGCGCGTAGTCGGTGAATAAGGTGCTGGCGGGTTCAAACAAAAGGACGCCGTCAGCGGGTTTTTGGTCTTTCAGCGGACCGTCGAAAAAGTGATAATCGGACAGCTTCTCATAAGGCACCTGCGAGAGATCGACGTTTACTGACGTATGGGGTGCAACCGGAACGTAAGACGCTGATTCCGAATCGGAACACGAGTAGATCGCGAACGCAGCTGAAAAGGCCAGAAAGGTCAAAAATGCGTAATACTTTTTCATTTATTTTAGGTTGCAGCTCCAAAAATATTAAAAAAATATATACAAATTTGATTTCTATCTTGTTAAAATTAAGAATTTTATAAGAAATATTTCAGTGCAAGTCATTGGTGCTGTGTTGTGTTTAAAACCGTGTGAGATCGCTATTTTTGTAGTAAAACCCTGTATTTTTACGTTAGAAAACGGTGGGTTACGACAGCAAATCGGAGTCGTCATTTTCCGCGCGTTTCAAGATGGTTTCCGGCAGCATTTTCTTAGCCTTGGCGCCCATTTTGCGCAGTTTTTCAACACTGTTGATCAGGTTGCCTTTGCCGTCGAACAATTTGTTCATCGCATCTGAATAGCCGGCTTTGGAATCGTCTATTTTTTTGCCGATGGTGATCAAATCTGCGAGCAATCCGTGGAACTTATCGTACAAAGCGCCTGCCTGCCGTGCGATTTCAATCGCGTTTTCCTGTTGTTTCTGGTTGGTCCACATACTGTCGATCGTGCGCAGCGTAGCCAATAATGTCGACGGCGTGACAATGACGATATTCTTCTCAAACGCCTTATTGTAAAGCGCTGCGTCCTGGTTCAGCGCGACGGCAAAGGCGGGCTCTATCGGAATGAACAACAACACAAAGTCAGGACTTTCCATGTGGTACAAATCGTGGTAATTTTTTTCCCCGAGCTGTTCGACGTGGCGCCTGATCGATGCGACGTGGTCTTTGAGGTAACCCGCGCGCAGCAAATCATCTTCTTCGTTAATGTATTTTTCGTACGCTACGAGCGACACTTTTGAATCGACGATCATTTTTTTGCCGTCGGGCAGGTTGATGATCACATCGGGCAATACGCGTTGGCCGAATTCGTTGGTAAAACTCTGCTGCACTTCATATTCGCGACCCTTTTCGAGCCCGGACTTCTCAAGTACGCGCTCGAGCACCAGTTCGCCCCAGTTGCCCTGCATTTTAGCATCGCCCTTGAGCGCCTTGGTCAGGTTGACGGTTTCTTTGCTCATTTGCTCGTTCATTTCGCGAAGTCCCAGTATTTGCTGGCGAAGCGCGGCATGATAGTCAATGCTCTCCTTGTGCGTGTCCTCAACTTTTTTCTCGAACAGATGGATTTTTTCCTGTAGCGGAGACAGAATGTTTTTAATATTTTCCTTATTCTGTTCGGTGAATTTACTCGATTTTTCGTCCAGGATTTTATTGGCCAGATTTTCAAACTCCTTGGTAAACTTTTGCTGCAATTGTTCCACCTCCTCTTTTTGTTCGATGTGGCGCTGCCAAAGGTTTTCAAAATCGGTTTCTTTTTTCGAAAGCCGTATGGCCAGGCTGTCTTTCTCAGCACGTATCGCCTCTTTTTCCGTTTGAGCGGCGAGCATTTGCTTGTCTGAAGTGGTTCGGTCCAGCTGGATCTGGTCGCGCAGGAGTTGCAGCTGCGATTGCAGTGAAATAAGTTGCTGCTCAAGTGTGGCTTTTTCAGATCTGGACTGTGCGGCCAACAGCATTTTTCCAAGGTAAAGGCCCGTGAACAGGGCGATCAAAAATGTGGCGACGATAATAATGGCGGTGCTCATGGTGCGGTTTTAAGATCGTAAATGTATAAAAATATCGACTTCAAAACCATGCGCGGGCGCAAAGTTGTCCACCGCCGGGCATAAAAAAATGGCCTTGTAAAAGCCATTTTTTCAGGTGTGACCCGGGATATATATAAGAGAGTTAGTTGAGCAAATGATAGTGCCGGTCAAATTCCTTGTTGCGTACGCGGTGGGCAGAATAGCTGTTGTAAATCAGGTTGCGCACCTGTTTTTTGTGGCTGCGCAGCGTCGGGAAATTATAGACGATGCCAATCAGCGAAATCAAGATCAGCACCACCCACGTACTCATATAGATGATGTAATTCATATCGGTAGAATAGCGCAAACTGCTTGCAAAATAATAGGCTGAGAATCCAAATACGGCCAACGACACAAACAAAACAAACTTTTTCATAACCTTATAATTTAGGGATTGTCACTTTTACGGCGCTAAAAACCACCGTTTTATCTGAAGACTAAATTAAAATTCAGCCTCCGCAGCCGATTATACGATTTTAAGATACTTTTATATAATTCCCGATTTGTTATATTTGCCGCAAAATCAATTCATTAACGCCAGATGAAAAAGCCGATTTCGGGACTTCGCACCGCTGTTTATAAGGTCTCGGACCTGTCGGCAGCCAAGGCGTGGTACCAGGACGCATTCGATACCGCACCCTATTTCGACGAGCCGTTTTATGTCGGCTTTAACATTGACGGTTACGAGCTCGGATTGCAGTCAAGCCATCACAATGGCCCCAAAGGCGACCACCTGATCATTTATTGGGGCGTCGACAATGTGCCGAATGCGTACGATCGTTTGCTCTCCCTTGGTGCTACGCCGCATGAAGCGCCTGCCAATGTCGGGGGCGAAATTGTGGTGGCCTCGGTGCGCGATCCGTGGGACAACGTCATCGGGGTGATCTACAACCCTGGATTCCAATTGCCGTAGTGGCATTATTTTTGAAAACCGCGAGCCACTTAATTAACCAAACAAAAATCTTATGAAAAAAATTACCCTTACCTTGATGATGGTGCTGATGAGTATCTGCTCTTTCGCCCAGCCGGGCCAAGTAGGCCACCTGACGATCTTTTCAGAAAGCGGCGACAAATTTTTCCTGATCCTCAACGGCGAGCAAATGAATGACATCGCCCAAACCAATCTCCGCATCGAAGACCTTCCGCAGCCTTACTACAATGCGCGCATCATCTTCGAGAACAAAAACCTCCAGGACATTACCAAGAATTACCTCGCTTTGCAGGATGCGGACGGCCACTTTGCCGATGTGACCTACAAAATCAAAAACGACAAAAACAACACCAACAAGCGCAAGCTCGGGTTTTTCTCCCAAACCGAAGTCCAGCCGCAGTTTGTCGCGCCTAAAAACGTATACGTGATGCATTACGGCCAGCCGCGCCCATCGGTGCAAACCACGACCACGACAACAACCACTACCGGCGGCGGGGCCAGTGTAGGAATGAACGTCGGGGGCATCAACATGAATGTCAACGTCAACGATGCGGCCCTCGGCACCCAAACCACCACGACCACCACGACGGTCCACGGCAACCACGACGGCCACGACCACGGATACGAACGCGACCGCGGCTGCAGCAAGCGTTACGCAATGTCTCCCGGCGATTTTAACGCTGCGCTGGCCACGATCAAAAAGCAATCGTTCGAAGACAGCAAGCTCAAAACCGCCAAGCAAATCGTTTCGTCAAATTGTCTGAATACAAACCAGATCATGCAAATCGCGCAGTTGTTCACCTTTGAGGACAACACGCTCGAATTTGCCAAATACGCCTACGATTACTGCATTGAGCCGCGCAGCTACTTCAAGCTCAACGGCATTTTCAAATTCAGTTCCAACGCCGACGAACTCTCAGACTACGTCCAAAGCCGACAGTAAAAACAAAGCCACTCCGTTTCAAGAGTGGCTTTTTTATTGGGGCGTGCCGGCGAATCGGCATTTGGGACGGTAGAACCCCGCGGCGCCGTCGGGCTATCCGCTATAGCTTTTTCATCCACAGGCTCCTGAAAAAGGCTGCCGCTGCTATCCCTCACGCACTAGTTACACTTTGATCGTTTTCCATTTGCCTCGTCTGAATAAAATAAAACTTGCAATGGTAATTGCCGTTTCCGCTACCGGAATCGCAATGAAAACGCCATCGGGGCCCATCTTCAAACCTTTGGCCAAAAAATACGCAAGCGGAATCTGGAACAACCAGAATCCTACAAGGTTGACCTTGGTGGGCGTCCAGGTATCGCCCGCGCCGTTGAACGCATTGATCATCACCATCCCAATCCCGTAGAATACATAGCCAAGGGCAACAATCCGCACCGCGCGAACGGCGTATTGGCGAACTTCAGCGTCATTGGTAAAAAAAGCGACGAGTATTTC
>JAEWLN010000004.1 GCA_023457535.1 Bacteroidota bacterium | reverse complement strand
TTGCGTGCGCTGATTTTAAAAGCCAAGAACACGCGGTTTGGCATCGACCATCATTTTGAGCGGATAAAATCGCACGCCGATTTTGCCGCCAACGTCCCGATACGCGATTACGAAGCGCTCAAACCGTATGTCCATGAGGTCGTCGAAGGACATCAAAACATCCTCTGGCCCGGTAAACCGCTGTATTTTGCAAAGACTTCAGGTACGACCTCGGGTGCCAAATACATTCCGCTCACGCGTGACTCGATGCCGCATCAGATACGCGCGGCGCGCAACGCGATTCTGCACTACATCCACGAGACAGGCAACGCCGAATTTGTGGACGGCAAAATGATTTTTCTCCAGGGAAGCCCCGAACTCGAGGACAAAAACGGCATCGGACTTGGTCGATTGTCCGGCATCGTGGCCCATTACGTGCCCAAATACCTTCAAAAAAACCGCATGCCGTCGTGGCGCACCAACTGCATCGAAGACTGGGAAACCAAAGTCAACGCGATTGTGGAGGAAACGGTCCATCAGAACATGTCGGTAATATCTGGCATTCCTTCGTGGGTACAAATGTATTTCGAGAAATTGCGCGAAAGAACAGGAAAACCGGTCGGCGAAATTTTTAAAAATTTCAATCTGTTTATCTACGGCGGCGTCAATTACGAACCGTATCGGGCCAAATTCGAGCACCTGATCGGACGCAAAGTGGACAGCATCGAACTGTTTCCGGCTTCGGAAGGATTTTTTGCCTATCAGGATTCGCAAACCGCGCACGGGATGTTGCTGTTGCTCGATTCGGGAATTTTTTATGAATTTGTCAAAGCCGACGAATTTTTTACTGAAAACCCTAAACGCTACACGATTGGCGAAGTGGAAACCGGCGTCAATTACGCGATGATCATCTCGACCAATGCCGGACTTTGGGGCTATAACATTGGCGATACGGTGCAGTTTACTTCCACCGATCCGTACCGGGTGATCGTATCCGGACGGCTCACACACTTTATTTCTGCCTTTGGGGAGCACGTCATCGGGACAGAAGTTGAGGCCGCGCTTGCACAAGCCATGCAGGGAACGGCCGTACGCGTCAATGAATTTTCCGTGGCGCCGCAGATCAATCCCGCATCCGGTTTGCCCTACCACGAGTGGTTTATCGAGTTTGAAAAAGAACCCGACGACCCGGAGGCATTTGCCCAAAAAATTGACGACGCCATGCGAGCCAAAAATGTGTATTACGACGACCTGATCGCCGGAAACGTCCTGCGAAGGCTTGTGATCTCGTATGTGGCCGAAAACGGTTTTAACGCTTATATGAAATCGGTTGGCAAACTCGGCGGCCAGAACAAAATACCGCGATTGTCCAACGACCGCGGCATCGCCGACCAATTGCAAACAAAAAATGGCCACTAAAGATAAAAAAACTACATTTGCAGGTTAGAAAAGAAAAGTAATCAGAACCTCAAGCGAAGGGGTAGGGCGGCGGGTGCCGCTAAAAACCAACAAACCAATGAAAGAAATCAAAAACATTGTACGTTCGCGCGCGCAGGAATCATCGAGCGCGGTCGAAAAACTGTACATCACGATGCGCCATTTGTTCAACCGCGGCTTCTACAAGCCGATGGGCGTGTCAGGCGATACGTTACGCGAGGCGCTTTTGTCGTTGCGACCGGAAATTTACGGGACGATCGCCGAGGAAAAAATCGAGCTCAACGGACTTTTATACGTCATCGAACGCCTGCCGATAGGGATCGAGGAGTGCAGGTTCATCAATCTGACCTCTGACGAAGGCTACTCTAAATCGCATTTTACGGCCATCGTTCCGCCCAAAAGAAAGCGCAATTGCTACCGCATCGACGATGAGCAGATGAATGTTGAGATTACACGCGGCCGATCGGATATTTACGATATTCTGACCCACCTGACTTTTATTTTCGTCGAATCGCACAAAATCAAACACAATGTGCTGATCGACGAAACCGGCGAGGTCACGCGCGACTGGAGCAAGCTAGAGCAAGCGGTGCTGGGCAATAAAAAGCTCAATCTCGTGGACCGCGAAAAAACGCTTTCGCATACGGCCAATATTCTTGGGCGCACATTTGCCGAGGTCATGGACATTTACGACTCGTTTGCGACAACCGAAAAACCGGACCGTTTCCTGCACGTGATCTACTGGCTTGGAAAACTGGCGCTGGAAGAGGCGATGGGCGGGCCTAAACGCACCGTGACGTTCAGTCCGATTTTACGCGAGCGGCTCGGGCACCATATTCACGGCGAGATTTGGGCAACCAACATCAAAAAAGTGCTCAAAGAACACCAGTTGCTCAGCCGTCCGATCCACATCATCAGTGCCAACATGCACAGTGTGATGAATTCGCTGTTTGCGACCCATGTGCTCAAGGCAAAATACAAGGACAAATCCGACTTTTTTATTTACGAGGAGCTCAGCAAATCCGGGGCAGGCGACGTGCGCGGCAAGGTCGAGGAATTCGCAAAACTCCACGGCATGATTTCGCTTCCGGATACCTCGGGAACCAATATCGACGTGCAGATTTTTGACACGGCCAGGATCGATTGGAAAAAATCGGCGTTTCCGGGTGCGAAGATCGACCCCGCGAGCCAGCCGGTGATCATTGTCATGGATTATGCGTTTGGCGAACAAGCCTACGAGACCATTGACGAATTGCTCAAACCTTACAAAGAAGACAAGGACAATAAGACGTTTCTGAACGTAGAGTCGGTGTCGATTATGGGCAAGGCGGGCATTTTGGAAGGCGGCAAGGGCGATATCATGATCCCGTCGGCGCACATCAACGAAGGTACGGGCGACAATTATCCGTTCGAGAACGAGCTCACGGCTGAAATGTTCGAAGGCAATGACATTCCTGTATACGCCGGTCCGATGGTAACCGTTTTGGGAACATCGCTTCAAAACAAAGACCTGCTCAAATTTTTCCACGATTCTACCTGGGGTGTGATCGGGCTTGAAATGGAAGGCGCTTATTATCAGAAAGCGATCCAATCGGCGTCAAAAATACGCAAGAGCATCAATCCCGACGTCAAGGTCCGGTACGCTTATTACGCTTCGGACAACCCGCTGGAAACCGGAAGCACGCTCGCTTCGGGCGGCCTTGGTACGACTGGTGTCAAGCCAACGTATCTGATTACGATCAAAATATTGGAACAAATTTTTAACCTATAATACGCATGAGTACAAACGTTCCCAGAAACCCCGACGATCAGGAAATCGACATGACGATGGTGTCGCAAAAATTCAAAGGCTTTGTCCAATCGGTCAACGACCTTGTGTTCGATTCGATCCAGTTTTTACTCAGGAATAAGATTTACCTGATCATACTCGTGGCTTTGGGCGTAGGCCTTGGCTTTTACCTTGACCGCACCAATAAAACCTACGATCACCAAATCGTGGTCATGCCCAATTTTGGCTCAAGCGATTATTTGTATGCCAAGGTCGATTTGATCAACGCTAAAATCAAGGAGCGCGATACGTTGTTTTTGTCGCGCATCGGCATTAAGAATCCGGCGAAATTTACCAAAATAGAAATCAAGCCCATCATCGACGTCTACCAATTCATCACGATGAGCAATGAGCGCAACTTCGAATTGCTCAAACTGATGGCTGAAGACAGCGACATTAAAAAAATCATCGAAGAGCGCCCTACGAGCAAAAATTACCGCTTTCACCTGGTCGAGTTCAAAACCAAGAATTACACGACCAAGGCGCAAACCGTCGAACCGTTGCTCAATTTTTTAAACAACAGTCAGTATTTTTCACAGGTGCAGCGCGAGGCCGTCAACAATATCAAAGTGAAGATGCAGGCCAACGAAACGATTATTGCTCAAATTGACGGATTTTTGAACGGCATTGCAAACGGCGGAGCAAAAGGCGATAAACTCGTCTATTACAACGAAAATTCACCGCTCAACGATTTGATCGAAACCAAGGAACGCATCGTACGCGAACTCGGCGATCAGCGCATCAACCTGATCACAACGCAAAAGATCGTGCGCGATGTGAGCCAGGTACTCAACATTGAAAACAGCGAGTCGGTCAATGGCAAGCTCAAATTTGTGCTGCCGTTGCTGTTGATCGCAATGTTTATCGTGGTCAACCTGTTTGCGAAGTTTTATAAAACACAATCGGCAAGACGTGCCCAAAGCGCATTGTAAATGAAAGGAATTATTCTAGCCGGCGGATCGGGCACGCGTTTGCATCCGCTTACACTGGCCGTCAGCAAGCAGTTGATGCCCATTTATGACAAGCCGATGATCTACTATCCGCTGTCTACGCTGCTGTGGTCCGGAATCAGCGAAATCCTGATCATTTCCACCCCGCATGATTTGCCGCTGTTCGAACAATTGTTAGGCGATGGAAGCCAGTTGGGTTGCCGCTTTGAATACGCCGTACAGGAACAGCCCAACGGATTGGCCGAGGCGTTCATCATTGGACGAGAATTCATCGGAACCGATAAAGTTGCACTCATACTCGGCGACAATATTTTTTACGGCACAGGCTTATCGGATTTGCTTTTGGCCAACAACAACCCCGACGGCGGCATTATTTACGCCTATCACGTGCACGATCCGGAGCGCTATGGCGTAGTCGATTTTGACGATGCGGGCAAGGTGCTGTCGATCGAAGAAAAGCCGGCCGTCCCCAAATCCAATTACGCCGTGCCGGGCATTTATTTTTACGACAATGACGTGGTTGAAATCGCAGCCGATATCCAACCGAGCCATCGCGGCGAACTCGAAATCACAGACGTCAACAAAGAATACCTCAAACGCGGCAAACTCAAAGTCAGCATACTCGATCGCGGAACGGCATGGCTCGATACCGGTACGTTCAATTCGCTGATGCAGGCCTCGCAGTTTGTCCAGGTCATTGAAGAACGCCAAGGACTCAAGATCGGATCGATTGAAGAAGCGGCCTATAAAATGGGCTTTATCGACGCATCCCAACTTCGTGCACTGGCCCAGCCGCTGCTCAAAAGCGGGTATGGAAAACATTTGTTAAGTATCATTTGATATGAATTTTACCGCGACACCACTCGAAGGCTGCTTTATTCTCGAGCCGCGCATCATTGCCGACGAGCGCGGCTATTTCATGGAGAGTTTCAACGAAATGTCGTTTCAGCTCGGCACCGGTCAGACCGTCCATTTTGTGCAGGACAACCAATCGTATTCTGCACGCGGTGTGCTGCGCGGATTGCATTATCAGACCGGCCCGCATGCGCAGGCCAAACTCGTGCGCGTATTGCAGGGCGAGGTGCTCGATGTGGCGGTGGACATCCGTCCCGGGTCGGCGACATTCGGGAAACACGTAGCGGTGGTATTGTCCGGCCAAAACCAAAAACAATTGTTCATTCCGCGCGGTTTTGCCCACGGATTCCTCGTGTTGAGCGAGCATGCGACGTTTTTCTACAAATGCGACAATTTTTACAACAAAGCATCGGAAGGCGGATTGGCTTACAACGATCCTGAACTGGGCATTGATTGGACATTTTCCTCAAACGAGCTCATTATTTCCGATAAAGACGCCGTGCAGCCCACACTTCAAAACGCGCGGAAAGTATGGTAGTGCTGGTCACGGGCGGACACGGGCAATTGGGTCAGGCGCTGCAATCCATCGCCGATCGTTATCCGCAGATCCATTTTCACTTTGCCGGTTCGGCCCAGGCAGATTTGACCGATCCGCAAAGCCTTTTGCGTATGTTCTCCCAGCTTAACCCCGATTTTTGCATCAACGCCGCAGCTTACACCGCCGTGGACAAAGCCGAAAGCCAGCCCGATAAAGCGCATGCGATCAATGTAACGGGTGTCGAAAACCTCGCGCGTATTTGCGTTGAATTCCAAACCACGCTGTTGCACATTTCCACCGATTTTGTCTTTGACGGCACCAAGCGCACGCCGTACCTGGAAACCGATGCGACCCATCCGCAGGGCGTTTATGCACAAACCAAACGCCAGGGCGAGCTTGCTGTGGAATCGATCATGCAACAATATTTCATCGTGCGCACTTCGTGGGTATATTCGCGTTTTGGCGCCAATTTCATGAAAACGATGCTGCGATTGGCCGGCGAGCGGACATCGCTGAACGTAGTCGATGACCAGATCGGATCCCCTACGCACGCCGTGGACCTGGCCGAAGCACTTGTCCAGATCATCCAAAGCGGGAGTAATGCCTATGGAATCTATCATTTCAGCAATGGCGGCGCAATCAGCTGGTATGAATTTGCGCGCGCTATTTTTGAAGTCAACAACGTCACCATAGCGCTGGCCCCGATCCCGACATCGGCTTATCCGACGCCCGCAAAACGTCCGGCTTACAGCGTGCTGGACAAATCCAAGATCAGCCAGCGCTTTGGTATCGTCATCAAAGACTGGCGCCAGGCTTTGGAAGAAGCATAAAAAAAGAGGCCGAAGCCCCTTTCCTTAGATTTATCGTTTGATCAGTTTGACCGTCCTTGTAGCGTCGGCCGATGATACGCGCAACAAATACAATCCGTTTGGCAGATCCGGCAACGCGATGTTCCCATCGGCACGACCTTGTTTTATTTGCTTGCCATCGGCTGAAAACAGCGAATATTCAAATGAACCCGTCATGCCCGTGATTTCGATGCGGTCTGAGAACGGATTCGGATATACTGCAAATCGATCTGCCGCAAATTCTGCGCTGGCAAGTGGCTCATCAACAGTGATTACCACATCAAATGAAACGGACCCGCCTGAATTGGTGGCGGTAACGGTGTAGGCAGCCTCTGGCGTTACGGTGGTCGGCGTGCCGGAAATCACTCCGGTCAGCGCGTCGATCGACAGGCCGTCCGGGAGTGCGGGCGACACGGTATAGCCGGTTACGTTTCCGGTAACTGTCGGCGTCAAGTCAGTAATGGCGGTTCCTACCGTATACACGTTAGGGGTTTGATAGCTCAATGCTGCAGGGGCCAGGTCGAGAATTTCAAGGGTCAATGTAAAACTGACCGTACCTCCTGAATTGCCCGCCGTAACCGTATAGCTGGTTTGTGCCATCGGCGTGGTGGCTGCTCCCGAGATAATTCCTGTCGCCTGGTCAAATGTTACGCCCGATGGCAAAGTTCCCACCAGCGTAAATCCGGTGACGTTGCCTTGTACCAACGGCACCAATGTAAATGATGCGTTGACCGTGAAGACGTTTGGCGTATCATAAAGGAGTCCTGTCGGGGCCGCATCGTTGATCGTGATCACAACCGGGAACGAAACGCTTCCGCCGGTGTTGGCCGCAGTGACGACGTAGGTAGTCAGTTCGGTAATGGCAGTGGGTATACCTGAAATTGCTCCGGTCAGCGCGTCGATCGATAAACCGTCCGGCAGCGCAGGCGACACGGTATAGCCGGTCACGTTTCCGGTAACTGTCGGCGTCAGGTTGGCAATGGCGGTCCCTACGGTGTACACGTTTGGCGAGTTATAACTCAACGCCGATGGCGCAAGGTCATTAACCGTGATGACAACCGGAAAAGAAACGTTCCCACCCGTATTGACCGCAGTCACAACATAAGTGGCCAACGCCGTCGCCGTGGTCGGCGTTCCAGAGATGACGCCCGTTGCCGTATCAAACGACAATCCCGCCGGTAATGCCGGGGAAATGCTGTACGAAGCAACGTTTCCGGTTACAGTAGGCGAGAGGTTTGCGATCGCAGCGCCCACAGTGTAAACATTTGGCGTGGTATAACTCAATGCTGATGGCGCAAGATCGTTGACGGTAATGAACAACGCAAAGGAGACGCTTCCGCTCGCGTTGGTCGCCGTGACAAGATACGTTGTGAGCGCCGACGTCGTGGCAGGCGTTCCAGAAATGACGCCCGTAGAGGCATCGAGCGTTAATCCGGACGGTAAATCCGGTACAATGCTGTATGTATCGACGTGGCCGGTAACCGACGGTGTCAAACTCGCGATTGTCGTGCCTGCGGTGAACACATTCGGATTGGAATAACTCAGGGCCAGCGGCGCTAACGGGTTGATGGTAATTACGATCTCAAACGTCGTGTTTCCGCCCGAGTTGTTTGCTGTAACGGTATACCCCGCTGCTGCTGTAACTGCAGTTGGTGTTCCTGAAATGACGCCCGTTGTCGCATCAAACGACAATCCCGCCGGTAATGCCGGGGAAATGCTGTACGAAGTGACGTTTCCGGTAACGGTTGGCGACAGGTTCGCGATTGCATCACCTACAGTGTAAACGTTTGGCGAAGTGTAACTTAACGCCGATGGCGCAATGTCATTGACGGTAATTACAATATCAAATGAAGTGCTGCCGCCGCTGTTGGTGGCCGTAACGGTATACGTTGTGGTGGCGGTAACTGCAGTTGGTGTTCCTGAAATGACGCCCGTTGCCGCATCAAACGACAGTCCCGCCGGTAATGCCGGGGAAATGCTGTACGAAACAACGTTTCCGGTAACGGTTGGCGACAGGTTCGCGATTG
>JAEWLN010000003.1 GCA_023457535.1 Bacteroidota bacterium | reverse complement strand
TAAGACGGCAATTCGACCGTGCCTTCGCCGTGTGCATCCAGTATCACATTGCCGCGGTACACGTTGAGGACTTCAGGTGATTCCATCGAATAGTGTTTCAGATACTTGTTTTCCGGATCCAGCGGATGGTCGATCTGGAACGCTTTAAGGCCCGTGGCACCGGTATCTCCTAAAGAGAATACGCCGTACCAGTTGCCTTCGCCTACCACGCCATACCCATAACCGACTGCAGGCGCAAAAGTACCGTAAACGCCCACGCCATCATAGTTGCCGAGTACTCCCGAATAGCCGGCTTCCAGAACCGTTGTGTTGGCACTGGCGCCACCGGCAAGGAAAATGCCGCTGCGGATACCATTGCTCTGGCCCCAGACCGATGCTGCGTTTTGGTATGCCGGAAAGCCTAGTCCGGTGGACAATTGCGAGAAGAACCCTACTTGCGCGTTATGGGTAGTGGAGATGTTCTGGGCATTGATGACGCGCGCGGTATTGCCTGCTGCATTGACGAACAGCGCCGGTTGGGTGTTTGCCGCATTTTGCTGTTGCAGGTTCATCACGCGGTTGGTGCCATCGTGGAATACCGCCACGCCCAATCCGGACACAACAGGGTCGATGTACATATCGATGCCGCGTTTGGCAGCCGCACCGTTGATGTCGAGTTCGATGCCGTCAGCTGTTGCGCTCGCAGGGTCGGTTCGTATGCTGAGGGCCGCCGATGTACCGGTTTGGTTGAAAATATCTACTGTGGGCGAATTATTGGCCGTGATGTAAGTGGTAAAATAACCAGCCGGTCCTGTTGTCCCGGTTTTGACTCCCATCATGGAAGGGCCTGTTGCGGTGTTTTGGAAGTACCCGCCGGCAGCCATACCTGTGGCGTAGCCGTTTACCGCAAAATTGGTCCCCGTGGCATAGGCCGAGAAAACGTCGGCGGCGTTGGCCGTGGTGTTGTTGACGACAAAATTTCCGGTGTTGAGCAGGCGCATCCTTTCGGTGTTGTTCGATCGGAAAGCCACCGATATATTGTCTGTAGTGCCCATAAAATTGGTTCCGGAAGCCAGACCCGCATTTCCCGTTGTAAGCCAGCCACTGCCGGCCGCCGCCAGCCCGATCCAGCTCAGCGTCGGGAAATTCCAATAGTAAAAACCCGGTGTGCGCAACCCGACCGTCGTGGTCAGGTAAACGAGCATGCCTTGTTGGACTGCTGTGGGGTTCACCGCTGGAAAGGTGTTGATTTTTGGAATCAGCAAACCGTCCGTGTTGGTGGGTGCGGCTGCGTTGGTGGCGCGCACGTCGAGTTGGGCATTGGGCGTGGTTGTTCCCACTCCAACCTGTCCGCTGGCCGAAAATCCAGCCAAACAGACTGCTAAAAGTAGCGTTGTTTTCATAATGGTCCGATAAAATAAAACAAGGAGTAGGCCGGAAGGGGTAGTGTAAATATCAGATAAAATTCGAAATAAAAAAAGTTTTTTACTTATTATCAGCCCATTAGCTTGTTTTTTTATTTCTCGCCGATAGGATTTTGTTTGCTAATTTTGACGCATGCTTGAACTTTCCAACATTCAATTTGGTTATACGGAATCACCCGTCATTCAGGATGTCACCTTATCACTTGCTCAGGGCGGGCACCTGGCGCTGATCGGGGAAAGCGGCTGCGGCAAAAGTACGCTGCTCAAACTCATCTACGGATTGTACGATCTGGATCACGGCACCATTTTATACCAGCAAAGGCCCGTCCTCGGACCCAAATTCAACCTCATCCCGGGCATGGACTTCATGAAATACCTTGCGCAGGATTTTGATTTGATGCCGTTTATCACCGTGTCGGAAAATATAGGGAAATACCTTTCAAATATTTACCGCGACAAGAAAAACGCGCGTATTCACGAGTTGCTCGAAATGGTCGAAATGACCGAATTTGCCCATGTCAAGGCCCAATATCTGAGCGGCGGCCAACAACAGCGCGTGGCCCTGGCGCGTGTGCTGGCGCTCGAGCCAAAGGTGTTGCTGCTCGATGAGCCATTCAGCCAGATCGATACGTTCAGGCGCAATAATCTCAGGCGCAATTTGTTCCGATACCTCAAGGCGAACAATATTTCGTGCATCGTCGCGACACATGACAAAACGGATATACTTGCTTTTGCCGACACGGTCGCGGTCATGAAACAAGGCCGGATCATTCGTCAGGACACGCCACAGGCGCTTTTTGACGATCCGCAAAGGTTTGACGTAGGCGCTTTGCTGGGCGAAATCAGTGCAGTTCCGGGCCGTTTGATAGGAATGGAAACCGACGATGAGGTGCTGCTGTATCCACACCAACTGCAAATCGTTGCGCAATCGCGTTTGCAGCCAACAGTCGTCCAGTCGTATTACCAAGGGAAAAACTACCTCGTGGAATCGGTTTACGAAAAAGGGCGCGTGTTTTTTGAGCACGATAAAAGTCTGTTTCCGGGAACGGTGGTGTCCCTGGCCAGGAAAAACTGAAAATCCGGTCTACTGTCGATAAAAAAATTACATTTGTGCTTTATAATCAATCCGATGAAAAAACTTTTTCTGCTTCTCTGGACCGCTTTCGCATCGGCCCAACCTCAATGGCATGCGCTCGAATCGGTGCCATCCAACACAAATGGCCAGCGTTTTGACGATGTCTTTTTTCTCAACGAAACGCTCGGTTGGGCGGCCAACGGTTCGGCAGCATCGGTTTACAAAACCACCGACGGCGGCCAGAACTGGACATTGCAACTGGCCGAACAAACTCCGCAATTGCCCGGGAACCACTATTTCCGGAACATCGAATTTCTCAATGAACAGATTGGTTTTCTCGGGACGCTAAACAACAAATTCCTGCGCACTACAGACGGCGGGCAAACGTGGTCCGTGATCAACAACATCATACCGGCGCCGGCGGCCATTTGCGGCATTGATTGCGTGGGCGGATCGACGGTATATGCGTGCGGCGCGTATTTCAGTGAATCGGCGTACATCCTCAAATCGACAGACAGCGGCCAAACCTGGCAATACATCGATATGGGCGCCCATGCGGAAGGCCTGGTCGAGTTGCTGTTCGTGGACGAAAACACAGGGTATGCATCCGGCAAAGGCGCGCTGGGCGGTACAATTCTCAAAACAATGGACGGCGGCCAAACGTGGTCCGAAATCTACAACACCGGACTGCCTGGAGAATATGTATGGAAACTGCAGGTGCTCGCTTCCAATCCCAACTGCATTTTCGGTTCTGTGGAATCGGTCAACGCGCTGCCAGGAAAGCTTTTGCGCACGCTTGACAATGGCGTCACCTGGACCTCGCATGATGTGCCCGATACAGATATTCAAGCCGTTGGTTTTTTAACCGAGAACCACGGTTTTATGGGCGGACACGCGTCGCCTTTTCTTGAAACGACCGATGGTGGCGCGAGTTGGAACGACGTTTTTGTAGGCAGCAACCTGAACCGGATTCAGATTTTGAGCGACAATCTGGCGTATGCCTCGGGCGCAACCATTTATAAATTCAGCGAAACTCTGAGCAATACCTCTTTCACGGAAAAGGCACGGACGCCGCTCAAAGTGGTGGTAACGCCCATTCCGGTCCGGGACAAGCTCACCGTTACCATCGAATTTCCCGACAGCGACCACGTGGTACTCGAACTTTACGACGCTTCCGGACGCAGGCTTCGCGAGTTGCTGCGCGACGATATTGCAACGCGTTCCAAAAAAAGCTACCACTTTGATTTTGCATTTCCGTCGGGGACGTATTTTGTGAATGTGCACACCAACACCGGCCGGCAATCGGTTCAATTTGTGAAATAAACCCCTTTGGGATAAGCGCGATAACGATGAATTTGCCGATTCCTAAAAAAAACCTAAATTGACCCCATAAATTTTGCGAATCGCCTACATTTGGCGTTTCAAAATTCCAAAAACTGCAATATGTATCATTCCAGAATATCGGGTCTCGGCTACTATGTGCCGGATTATGTAGTGACCAATGACGACCTTTCCAAAATCATGGATACCAACGATGCGTGGATCCAGGAACGCACCGGAATCCAGGAGCGCCGCCACATCGTAAAAGGGCAGGACACTACCACGTCCATGGGCGTTAAAGCGGCTAAAATAGCGATCGAGCGCTCGGGCGTTGACAAAAAGGATATCGATTTCATCATATTCGCTACTTTGAGTCCGGACTTTTATTTTCCGGGTCCGGGCGTATTGGTCCAGCGTGATCTGGGTTTGCCGACAATAGGTGCGCTCGACGTCCGCAACCAATGTTCGGGTTTTATCTATGCGATCTCAATTGCCGATCAATACATTAAGACCGGCATGTATAAGAATATTCTGGTCATCGGATCGGAGGTACATTCCTCAGGGCTCGATATGACGGACCGCGGTAGGGCCGTATCGGTGATTTTTGGCGATGGCGCAGGAGCGGCGGTGTTGAGTCGCGAAGAAGATTTGTCGAAAGGGATTTTGTCGACGCACTTACATTCTGAAGGCCAGCACGCAGAAGAGTTGATCGTCAAAGCGCCGGGAATGGGCGGCAGATGGGTGTCGGACATCGTCGCCGACAACGATCCAAACGATGTAAGTTATTTTCCATACATGAACGGCCAGTTCGTGTTTAAAAACGCAGTCGTCCGTTTTGCAGAAGTCATTATGGAAGGCCTTAAGACCAACCAGCTCGAGGTTTCAGACATCGACATGCTCATCCCGCACCAGGCTAACCTGCGGATTTCACAGTTCATCCAGCAAAAATTCCAGTTGTCGGACGATCAGGTGTACAACAACATCCAGCGTTATGGCAACACCACGGCGGCATCGATCCCGATTGCGCTTACCGAGGCGTGGGAGCAAGGCAAAATCAAGTCAGGCGATCTTGTGGTGCTCGCGGCATTCGGCAGCGGATTTACGTGGGGCAGCGCCGTGATCCGCTGGTAAGGATCAGCAATGATGAAGTATAAAATCGCGACAGTATTGCTTGATACTGTCGCGTACTTTTTTGAACTGTGCCTGAATTTCCGGATCGGTGCCGACAGCCTTGGCCGGATCGGGGAAATTGTGGTGGAACATTCGAGCGCTCGTTGGCAAGTACGGGCAGCTTTCGCGGGCGTGGTCGCATACGGTAATGACGTAGTCAAAACTGATGTCGCCAAACGCATCGATGTGGTTGGACGTATGGTGCGAAATGTCGATCCCGTCGTCAAGCATCGCCGCGACCGCACCCGGATTCACGCCGTGGGTTTCGATCCCTGCGCTGTATATAACCGCTTTGCCTTGTGCAAAATGACGCAAATATCCCTCGGCCATCTGGCTTCGGCAGCTGTTACCGGTACACAATACCAATATTTTTTTCATACGAGCAGCCATATCAGATTGATGATGCAAAATTTCGGGTCCCAGCCAAAGAGGCATTGAAGTGTGATGACAGACGCAGTAATGATGACCGGTCTTTTATACCGGATGACAAAATCAACAACAGCCTCCATTGGGCGTGCAACACGATGTTTGCGATGATTTTTGTAGCTCCTGCAGCGGCTTGTTGATTTTTGGCGCGCATTGGTCCTGCGCCAGGCACGCGGTTTTCTTGGCGTGAAGCACAAAATTCAGTCCGTCGAACCCAAGATCATACCGGCCAATGGTGTCAGATTGGTATTCGACCTCGACCTCCAGGTCTTCCATGCCCAGGGTTTGCTCAGACAGCGCAATGATTTTTTGCAATTTGCCCGGTTTGAGCCGGTGTTCAAAGTCGTTGGCATCCCACAGCTGGAAGTTGGCCGCCTTTTCGTGTCGCACCGTACCGCCGCAATCGATGAAATGACGCGTGACGATACCTACTTCTGTAACATGGAAATGTTCGGGGACAAATGTGCCGTTTTCTAATTTGAAACTGACGGTTTCAACCGATTCGAGCTGTTTTTTGATTTCGGAAAGTTTCATTGGATTTTATTTTGGTTAACAACAATTATTTTTGTTTTGCCCCAGTTTTGAGGCCACAGACGCAAAATAGTCCTGCAAGGTTTGCAGCGCCTGCACATCGATGCAATAGCAAATCGCGTTGCCCTCGATGTTGCCTTTGATCAGCCCGGCATTCTTGAGCTCCTTAAGATGTTGGGACACCGTAGGCTGGGCCAGTGGCAATACATTGACGATGTCTCCGCAAATACACGTATCCACAGACATCAGGTATTCGATAATGGCCACGCGCGCCGGATGCCCCATGGCTTTGGCCATCGCAGCGATATGGTTTTGATTGGCTGTGAAATGTTCTGTTTTGCTTGCACCCATTATTAATATTTATATATTGCAATATTACGATAATAAACCAAAAAGTGGTTTTTTTTTTACGATTTTTTTCAAATCGGCCCAAAAAATAAACCTCCCGGTTGCACACCCGGGAGGTCCTTATTAAACTCAAATAAATTCAGATAAAACAATTCAACGCAGCAGTGTGCCGAATTATTGTGTAAAAATTAAAACATTCCGCCGGAATTCTGCTTGGTGTTGTCGTCGCGTTGTTTGCGTTGCAGCGCGCGGTTCTTGCCTGCGCCAAACATATAGTTGAAGCCTACGTAAATCGATTGGCTTTCCCATTTGAACGACCCGGTTTGCGGATACGGGTTATCGCCCACAAATGCAAAGCGCATCGTGTTGAACACGTCGTTGAACCGCACGCTCAGGCTGCCTTTGTTCTTAAGCATCGAATACCGTACCCCGGCGTCCATTTTATACATTTCACGGCCTGTGAACTGCACGCCTTCCACGGCGCCGCGGTAAAACCCGAACAGGTTGAAGCGCAGTGTTTTGCTCGCTTTGAAGTTGTGGTTCATGCGTCCGTTGAACGCATTGGCCGTTACGTCTTTGATCACCACGTCAAATTCGTTGATCGTTCCGGGACGCTTGACGGTGACTTGTCCTTTCTGGTTGATCGCAGAAAAGTCGACCGACGGCTGAACGTCCCACCACGAAGTGATCTTGTAATTGGCCGAGAGTTCAAAACCATACGCATTGTTGTTGTCGTAATTCTGGAAACTCATGATCTGGTTGCCGTCGCGTTCAGGATCCGGATACAGTACGCGGCTGATTTCGTCGTTGATGAGCCTGAAAAACACGCCGCCGGTGATTGACCCTTTGGACAAGGTGCGCGTATAATTGAGTTCGACCGAATTGGTAAACTGCGGATCGAGCTCCGGATTGCCGATCGAAGTCAGCTTGAGTGTTGCAAATTCCGGGCTCGGTTTGGTTTGTTCCAGGCTCGGGCGGTCCACGCGACGCGAATAACTCAATTGGAAATTGTTCTTCTGGCTTGGCGTATAAGTCACATAAGCCGATGGATAGACCGTCAGGTAGTCGTCTTTGTAAGCCGTCGCGCCGTCCAGTTTGGCCAACACGCTATAACTTTCAAGACGCGCCCCGAGCTGGTAGCTGATTTTTTCGAATTTCTGCCCAAAGGTCGCATAGGCCGAATAAATATCCAGATCGTAAGTATAGTTGAAGCCGGCTGTGCGCAAGGATGCAAATTCGTTGTCGGTGCGGATCGTGCGCGACTCGGCGCCCAGCTCAAGCGTCGATTTGTCGCTGAGCGGATTCACGTAATCCACGTTGACGATCGTTTGCTCGCGGTCATCGTAAATGAAATCCCATCGGTTGAGCGTCGCATCGGACAAAATATACGGCGTGGCGTCGGTTTTGAAAAAAATCTTTTTGTCATTGCCCGTTACGCTGTAATTGGCCTCGACGTCCAGCGTGTGGCCTTCCTTGCCAAACAAGTGCTTGTAAGCGATGTTGTACGCTGAGTTGACATTGTCGGTCAGGTATTTGTCGTACGTGGCCACATTGGTCGAAACATCGGCAAACATATAATAGGAATCGATCAGCCCCGTGCCGTCAAAGAAATTCTGGTTGGTGTAAACAGAGATCGTGTTGCGGTCATTGAGGTAAAAATCGAGCCCTACCTTGAAAAGCTGATTCATGTTGGCGTTGGTCATGTTGATGCGCGTGTCGAAAATACTGTCGGTACGCGTAAAATGCCCGGCGTTGAACTGGTTCCCGAAATTGGTGCCGTAATTTCCAAAAAAATTGACCTTGCCGCGGCGGTAATTCATATCGAACGATCCGTTGGCCTTTGGCGTACGCGCAAACGTGGCGCCTGCATTGACCGATGCGTTGAAACCGTCATTGGCGTTTTTGTGCAGCACAATGTTGATGATGCCCGACATGCCTTCTGGGTTGTATTTGGCGCTTGGGTTGGTGATGAGCTCGATTTTCTTGATCGACGTGGACGGAATTTGTTTGAGCAACTGCGATGCGTCGATGTTCGTAGGCTTGCCGTCGATGAGTACCCGCACGTTTTCATTGCCGCGCAACGACAATTTGCCGTCCTGATCCACATTGACCGACGGAATGTTGTTCATGATTTCCGATGCCGTAGCGCCGGCCGTGGTCAGATCCTTGCCGACATTGATGACTTTGCGGTCGATTTTTTGCTCGATCGTCGACCGTTCAGCGATCACGGCCACTTCGCCCAATGTGGTCGCTTCTTCCTCCAGGGTGGTCCTGCCGAGCGAAATGGACTTTTGTCCGGTCGTGAAATCGGCGCGCGTTACAAAGGTTTTATAGCCGATGAACTGGATTTCGACCTGGTAATTCTTAGGTTCGAGGTTTTTGATTTCATATTGACCGTCATCGCCGGTAATGCCGCCTGTGGCGATTTTGCCGTCCAGCTTGAGTACAATATTGGCGTACGAAATAGGAGCGTTGTTTTTGTCCGTGACCTTGCCTGAGAGCGCGGCGTTTTTTTGAGCCTGCATCGAAAACACCGATGACAGCGCGCACAACAGAAATAGTTTTAGTTTCATAAGGAGGTTGTTGATGATTGCGTTTTTAGACAGATTGACCGGGCAAATGTTACAATTTTTTTTCAACTTTCCCCAATAAAAAAGCTCCCGCGAACAGGAGCTTCTTAAAGATTTGGGGGTAAGGTTTTTACATGTTCCGATGTAAGGTTTTACACCTTCCGACGTAAGATTTGGGGTTATCGTTTCATCGCGAAATGCGCTCTGAATTCTTTTTGGATGCCGTCTTCCATATAATTCACGACGAACCAGTAATCGGTGGAGGGAAGCGTTTTGCCGTTGAAGGTGCCGTCCCATCCCGGTCCGTGCGGGAAGATTTGCGTGATCAGCTTGCCGTAACGGTCAAAGATGCTGATTTTGGCATTTTGCTGGTCTTCGAGGTCGACGATGTTCCAGGTGTCGTGGTAACCATCGCCGTTCGGGGTAAAGTATTTTGGGTAATTCACCACCAACGCCGACGCCGTAGAGGTTCCGCAACCATTTTTGTCGCGGACATTCACCACGTGCGTTCCGCTCGATACGCCCTGGAACACATTGCTGTCCTGCCAAGGTCCGTTATCGAGCTGGTATTCGTAGTCGCCGCCCACGCCGATGGCTTCGACGGTCACGATCTGGTTGTCTGAAAAGTCGTCCGTAATGGTAAAGCTGACCAGTGCCGGTTCAGACGGGAGCACGCTCACAAATGTCTCCGCAGACGAACATCCCGTAGCATGGCTTGTCGCAATCACCGAATATTCGCCCGGCAAAACAGCAGTGTAAGAACTGTTGGTCCCCACCAGATCGCCCGCTTCATTGAACCACTGGAACGTATGCGTGGCCGCGCTGAGTCCGCTTGGGATCGTATAGGCCTGCAGCAATTGCTGGTTTTTGCTGTCGTAGCAGATAATGCCGCCCACCGGTTTTGGCTCCGGAATCTTATTGACGCGTATGGTGATCGTCTGCACCGCAAAACAGTCTGACGTGAGCGTGTTGTTTACCCGTGCAAAGGCCAGCGGTTGCGTCGTGGACGTAATGGCATTGGTTTGCGCATGGGCATCGCCAAGGGTCGGATAATACGTCACGGTAAATTCTGCCCCGGTTTGGGTTCCCAGAACCGCAGCGCTTACTGACGTAAGGTCAAAGCTCGTGATCCCGTCATTGTTGCCGTCCTGGTCGCAAACCGTCGTCTGGGCAGCGCTTACTGCGTTGGCAATCGGTGTTGGAACAATGGTCACATCAAACGAACTTTCGTCATCGCACATCGGCGACCATGGCGAAGTGCCATTGATATAAATCGTTTGCGATGTGGTGATGGACTGGCCCGCATGCAACAGCGCGCCCGTTCTTCCCGGCCCGGTATAGTAGCGGCCGTGGGTCAGCGCCGGAAGCGTGTAGCTTTGGCAAGTGGTCACATCGGGGCGTTCGTCCACGTTGAATACATTGACGGTAAAACTGCGTTGCGCCGCGCAATTAGGAAGCGTTCCGGTCTCGGCATACACATAAATGGTTTGCGTGGTCGTGATTTCCTGGTCTGCGATAAGCATTGTACCGGTTTTGTCCGGTCCGGTGTAATAGTTCCCAACGGTCAGCGGCTGCAATTTGTACGAATTACACACAAATTCATCGGCGATCGGCACCACTACCGGCGTTTTGTTGATTGTAATGTTGAAGCTGTTCTCATCGATACAGTTGATGCGTTCGCCCGATTCAACGTAAACGTACAGCGTAGTCGATTCCGTAATTACATCGCCTGCGTGCATCAGCGAGCCTTCCCCTGCGGCAGGTCCGCCCGGATGCTTGTAATAATCCCCGACGGTCAGCGCCGGCAAGGTATAACTGTCGCACGTTACCACATCTGCCGGGTCATCGGCACGGATCGTAAACACGGTGATCGTAAACTGGTTCTCAGCCACACACGCGGGTTCGGTATTGCTTACGGCGTAAATGTAAATCGTTTGGGTTTCGTGGATGAATGTCCCTGCCGGAAGCATCTGGCCGGTTCCGCCCGGTCCGGTATAATAATTTCCGACAGCCAGCGCCGTAAGCTCGTATTTGTTGCACACGTCGATATCCGAACGCGAATCGATGGCCGGTTTAGGCAGTACTGTTACCGTAAAGGTGTCTTCATTGTAACACGTTGGGGTCGATCTTTTGAAAATGTAAATGGTTTGGGTGCTCGTGATCACATCCCCTGCGGCCAGTTCAACGCCGCTTTGCTCGGGACCGGTGTAATATGTTCCGCTGGTCAGCGCCGGCAAAGTATAGCTTTCGCATACGCGGACGTCGTCGAGGCGATCGATCAGCGGCTGGGCAATGTAGGCCGTGAAATGGACATCATCGGTACAGTTTGGTCCGCCTGGATTGGCCTTTTCCACATAGAGGTATACCGTTGTGGTCTGTTCCAGAACAGTGCCTACCGGGATCACATCGCCCGTTCCGCCCGGTCCGGTGTAATACTGCCCGATGGCAAGCGGCGGCAGCGTATAGCCGTTACATTGCGAAATATCGGCCGGCGGATTGATCCCGATGTAAACGGTGAATCTTTTTTCGGTCTTGCAATTGTTGGGCGCCCCGGTGGTGGCGTAAGCAAACAATGTGGTGGTTTCTGTAATGACGGTCCCCGCAGGCACTTCGCTTCCCTGTGCGTCGGCCTGCGTATAGTAGGTCCCGTTAAATGAAGGCAACGTATAAGCAGTACAATCAAATACATTGACGTGATCGCCGATGTTGATCGCAGGCAGGATCGTTACCGTAAAGTCTGTATCGATGACGCAAAACGGAGCGGTCAGCGCTTTAAAATACACATAAAGCGTCCGCGTCGTGGTAATGGTCGCTCCCGGGGCCAGGGCGGTCCCGGTTCCCGTAGGTCCGCCCGGAGCGGTGTAATAAGTGCCGTTTTCGAGTGATGGCAGCGAGTAAGAACCGCAATACGTACCAGATCCCGGAGACAGCGTCAGCGGATTGATAATGGTTACCTTAAAGCTGCTTCCCGCGGAACAACTGTCCGGCCCGCCAGGCTGGTTGAAAATGTAAACCGTTTGCGTTTCTGTGATAACGTCACCCGCAAAAAGGGGTGCGCCGGTTCCATTAGGTCCTTCAAAATAGTTGCCGTTGGTCAAGGCAGGCAAGGTAAAAGGTTCGCATACCACTACATTGTTCAGGGCGTCTACAGGCGGCAACAGGTCTACGTGCAACGTAAACGATGTGGTGCTGTAGCAAGCCGCATCGGTCACATTCTGGACGCGAACATAAATAACGGTGTTGTTGGTTCCGATGTAGTGCGTTCCCAATGCATTGGTTCCGGCGTCGGCATGCGCCTGCGACGTATGGTAACTCACAAGATTCAGCGTTGCGGACTGTGAACCCAAAACCGTAGGCGTTTGTGCGGCAATGTTGAAAATGCCGTTGAGCAAGGTTTGCGAACGCGCGCACAAGGTCAAATCGGCAGGCGTGTGCGCAACTGGCGCAGGTGCGAGCAGCAATTCAAATTGCTTGACCACCGCACATGGAGAATTGGGTGTCTGGATGCGTACGTAAATGGTTTGGTTGCCCGCGCTGGTATAGCTCAGCGGCAATGCGCCGGTATTGTCTGCTGCGGCTTGCGGCGTCAGGTGATAAGATACGGTTGTCGCGGCATCGAGCCCGGTTTTGACAATCGGTGTGTTGAGCGATAAATCGTATACATAACTTGCGCTGCCGGAACATTTGTAAAGGTTGATCGGATTTTGCGTGGTAAGTTGCGGATAGAATTCAATCGAAACCGAATCCGTTACCGGAGAACAAGTGCCCACCAGATACTGGTAGATCAACGTATAGGTTCCCGGCTGGGTAACGGTGAGCGTAGGGCCTGTTTCGCCGCTGAGTACCGCATTGCCGCGTTTCCAGATAAACGAATAATTGGCCGCATCGAGCTCGGAATCCAGCACATAATTCTGTCCGGGGCAAATGGCCGTGCCTGCCGCTACGGTAAGATCCTGGCCCAAAACGTCCTGTCCGATGTTGAAACTGTCAGAAGAAATAAAAATCGCGGAATCCGATTCATGATCGGTACGGTCCGCAATCACGAGTTTAATGTGGTAAGGCGTGCCCGGAACCATAACGGCCGATGCGTTCATGACTTTGGTTTGCCCGTTGAAGTTGGTCGCAGAGCCAGCCGCAGCCGAACCGCCATTGTAGCTGCCAAAATACTGCGCATTGGCAGACGGGCAGGAGGAGTTGTATAAAAAGTCGCGGATCGTCACCACCGAAATCGGCAGGTTCGTGCTGGGAACCACAGCCAGATTGGTCGTGACGCCCGTATTCATATTGGTCAGCAAAAACGCGAACGCATCAGAGAATTCACATTGGAAATTTCCGTATTCTTCTGAAGCGAACAAAAAGTCAAAGCTGAAATTGGGCGAAATCGGCATAAAGTCGAATTCCAGCACCGTTGCATTGACGGAGTTCATCGGGATGCCGGCTGTGGCCAATGTCGCTTCGAGGTCTGCGTCTCCGGGCCAGCTCATCGTGCCGTCGTTCAGGTGTACGCCGTTGGGGCCCGGTGCGTTGTTGACGTCACCTGTGGACAGGATAACGCCCGAATCCATCGGGAAATTCGGATTCGTGTTCTGAAAAAAACCAATTCCATTGGCGGATCCGAAATTGCTTCCGGTAGACCACGTGATGTTGCTCGCGGCCACGCATGGGGAATTGATCAGTACGTTGTTGACCAGTTGGGGCACAGAATGGGTACTGGTGTTGACCGTAATGGTTTGGGAAAAGCATTGTGCGCCGGAGGCCAATGCCAAAAAGAGTAATAACTTTTTCATGTTCATCTTAGTAGGGAGATAAGATTTGTGTTTTGACAGGCCAAAGTTTCAAATAAATATCGTTTAAATGCAAAAAAAGTCGATGAAATGCATAAAAATATTATTTTAACATTGAAAAATCTTACAATTTATGTTTATAAAACTGTTGAAAAGTAAAATCTCAATCAGTTGAACGGCAATTGAAAAGATTAAAACCGCGTTTGGGCTGCATTCGGCTTTTAAATCGCGTCGGTAATGCGTATATTTGCCGCTTAAAAATCAGTACCGATGCTCACGCAAATCCTCACTCCGCACCTTCACTCCGCCGTGGCGCAACTATTTGGCGCAACCCCTGAAAAATTTGAGTTTCAGGCTACGCGACGCGACTTTGAAGGCGATATCACGCTGGTCATTTTTCCATTGCTCAAAATCATCAAAGGAAATCCCGCCGATATCGGAAACAAAATCGGGGAGTACCTTACCGCGCATGTGCCGGAAGTAGCGCGTTTTAACGTCGTTGCGGGTTTTTTGAACATCGTCATTTCCGATGCGTACTACCTTGATTTTTTCGAGCGCATCCGGACGGACGACAGATACGGTTTCTCACCGCCACAACCAGAAGGCAAAGCCATTATGGTCGAGTACGCGTCGCCCAATACCAATAAGCCGCTCCATTTGGGACACGTTCGCAATGTGCTGCTCGGGTATTCGGTGTCCGAAATTCTCAAGGCATCGGGTAAAAAAGTGTACAAAACGCAGATCATCAACGACCGCGGCATTCATATTTGCAAATCGATGCTCGCCTGGCAACAGTCCGGACTGAACCAAACGCCTGAATCGACCGGACTGAAAGGAGACAAGCTCGTCGGCAATTATTACGTGGCGTTCGACAAGCAATACAAACAGCAAATCCAGGAGCTCATCGCGCAGGGCCAATCGGAGGACGAAGCCAAAAAAAATGCGCCCGTGTTGCTCCAGGCTCAGGAAATGCTGCGCCAGTGGGAAGCCGGCGATCCTAACGTCGTTGGGCTGTGGAAAATGATGAACAACTGGGTCTATGACGGTTTCGAGCAAACCTACCGAAGCATCGGCGTGGATTTCGACTCTTATTATTACGAAAGCGATACTTATCTGCTGGGCAAAGAAGTCGTGCAGTTCGGGCTCGAAAAAGGTATTTTTGAAAAAGATCCCGATGGTTCGGTCTGGATCGATCTGACCCATGAAGGCCTCGACCGCAAAATCGTACTGCGTTCGGACGGAACGGCGGTCTACATGACACAGGATATCGGTACGGCCATCCAGCGCGTCAAGGATTTTCCTGATGTTGGCGGTATGGTTTACACCGTCGGCAACGAACAGGATTATCACTTTAAGGTGTTGTTCCTGATTTTGCAAAAACTCGGTTTTGAATGGTCCAAAGACCTTACGCATTTGTCGTATGGCATGGTCGATTTGCCGTCCGGGAAAATGAAAAGCCGCGAAGGAACGGTTGTTGACGCCGATGATCTGATGGCCGATATGACCAAAACCGCCCGGCAGATCTCGGAAGAACTCGGCAAGCTCGACGGTTATTCGGACGATGAAAAAGCGCAACTGTACCAAACCATCGGTCTTGGCGCGCTCAAATATTACATTTTAAAGGTCGATCCTAAAAAGCGCATTTTGTTCAATCCGGAGGAATCGGTCGATTTTGCAGGCAACACCGGCCCGTTCATCCAATATACTTACGCGCGCATCCAGTCGATTTTGCGCAAAGCCGATTTCGATACGACTCCGCGTGCCCAGGTGACGCAATTGCACGAAAAGGAAAAGGAGTTGCTCAAACTCATCGCGCAATTCCCGGGAGTGATCCAGGATGCCGCCAGCAGCCACAGTCCGGCGCTCGTGGCCAATTACACCTATGAGCTCGTCAAGGAATACAATTCATTTTACCAATCGGTCCCGATTTTGGGCGAAGAAAACACCGGCGTAAAAACGTTTCGCGTCCAACTTTCTGCCAAAGTCGCCCAAACGGTCAAATCTGCGTTTGCATTGCTTGGAATTGCGGTTCCCGAGCGCATGTAATTAAAAATACCACCTCACGCTCAGGTTGGGCGTTCGCTGCATCGCGTAGGTATTGACGCGCTCGATTTCGTTGGCGACCGTATTGACGCGGTAATAGCGGTTGATCACGTTTCTTCTGTTGAGCAGATTCAGCACCGATGCGTTGGCCTGAATGCGCGATTTCCCGATGTGCCACACATACGACCCAGACAAATTCACCTGCATGTACGCCCCGAGCGATCGTGCGTTGGGATCGTCATACGTGATCGTTCCTTCGTTAAATCCGATAGGTGTCGTAGTGGGCCGACCCGAATTCCACTTGCAGCCGAGTGCGAGTTTGAGCTTGTTTTGCTCATACACGGTCGCGGCTGAAAAACTGTGCTCGATCTCGAAATTGTTTGGGAACATTTCCGGGTCATAATTGTCGAAATGATACTCGTTCCGGTTCAGGCTGTAGCCAACCCATCCGTAAAAATGGCCCCAGTTGCGGCGCACCAGCAATTCAGATCCGCCCACGATGTAATTGCCTTTGATCGAAATCATCTCGAGCTGGTTCTGGAACGCCTGGGCCGGACTCGAAATACCGCTGACTTTTTTGTAGAAATTATCAAGCGATACGAGCCAGTCGGCGTTCTGGAAAGACAATCCTATCGACAGTTGCCCGCTGCGCTGCAATGGTGTTTCGCCATCGGCCAACGTCCACCGGCGTTTTTCAATGCCCAGGAAATCGCGCTGCAAGTCGATGATTTGCGCGGCGGTCTGGCTTTTTTGCTCGCCGAGGATTTCCACCTTGAGTTCGGGCGTGAGCGTATAACTGAATTGCAGCCGGGGTTCTGCGATAAATTGGCCGAGTTGCTCAAAATAATTGAACCTTACGCCGCCTTTGACCAGCATACTTTTGTCCGATGGCGCATATTCAATCTCGCCCATGGCCGCGTGCGTACGCATGATTTCCGTCATTTTGCGCGCCAGTTGCGGGGCATTGATGTCATCGGTGTTGGTAATGGACATGTCGTTGAACAGATAGCCGTAACGCACATTGACCTCCGCATCGATCCGGTGGTGGTTTTCCACGCGGATCCCGACGTCGAGCACGGCGTTTTGCTGCTCCAGAACCTGGTTGTTCTCGACCGATTCATTGGTGGCATTGAGCTCGTACGATGAAACATAGCCGTTGATGCGCGTGTAATTGCCCGCGTTCCAAACGGTTTTCCACTGCACACTCGCGCCCAGGCTTTGTTGTCCGAGCGAACTCACCTTAGAGGTCAGCGCGCCGTCCACCGTAGCATTTTGGCCGATGTCGAGCGTGTTGCTGATCCCGATCCCATCGATGAACAATTCGTGTTTTTTCCCGATTTTTTGGTGGTATTGCAGCGTCAGGTCGTAAAAAAAGAATTCTTCGGTGGTGCGGTAATCCACGATCTGGTTGTTGTCGAGCCGCGTGACGATCGTATTTTGGAACATCCGCTTGTAATAGGACTGGTACGTGGGCGTGTTGGCCAGTTCGGTGAAGGAGCGCCGCCCCGATACGGTAAACGACGCTTTCTTCGACGCTTTGACCTTCGCAAAAAAGTCTGCGCAGATCAGATTGGCGCCCACCCCAAACCGCGATGGGCCAATTGATGCCTCGCGCGAAGAGATGTCGATCAGGCTCGAGACGCTTTCGCCGTAATAGGCCGGCGTGCCGTTTTTGGAAATGGAAACCGTGTGTGCCAGCATCGGGTTGAACGCCGAGATGAGTCCGTAAAAATGACCGGTCTGGAACATGCGGATGCCGTTCCACAAAAACAAATTCTGGTCGTGCGTGCCGCCGCGAACGTTGAGGTTGGAAATGCTTTCGTCGACGCTGTAGATGCCCGGGATTTGCTGCATGGTTTGCAACACGTCAGGTTCTGTAAGTCCGGGAAGGATCCCGAATTTATCGGGCTTGATCTCAAAGTTGCCGTATTTTTTTTTTGAGATGCCCGAAGTCATGAAATTGGCAATAACCACTTCGTTGAGGTCGTAAATAAGCGGACTTTCGGCAGGTAAATTGTCGGAAGTAGAGGTGACAACAATATATTTGCCCATGATCTCAAACCCAAACGGCGTTTGCTGCTGGATTTGCAAAAGTTGCTGTTGCAGCGTCAGGGTGGCATCGGGCATGATGGCCTGGATCCCGGAAATGGTTTCCTCTGTGTAATTGAATTTGATATTGTGCCGTTGCTCCAGGGCCGTAAAAACCGATTTCAACGGCAGCTTTTCCTGGCAGAAGGCCGCCGATGAAAACAATAAGAACCATATCATCCACAAGGATTTGGTTTTTATTCGCCTCATTTTCCGGTCAACGTTACACTATTTTTTGTTTTTTGGTATTGGACATGGTAAGCTGCGCTGACGATTTGGAGTGCCACATTGAGGTCATCGGCCGGAACCGTGCCCGTAAATCGCTCTTTGGACGAAACGTTTTGCAACGCGATCGCAATGTCGTACCTGCGTTCGATTTCCGCAATGACGGCTTCAAGGCTTTCTGCCTGAAAAGCAATCTGCTGTTGCATCCACAAAGGTCCGCCAGCTGCGGGTAAGGCCGCTACCGGTTGGCCATTTTCAAATGCGACCGAAAGTCCCGGTGTAAGCACAGCGATGCGGTTTCCGGTTTGCACGCGTACCTTGCCTTCGTAGCACGCCACCTCAAAGCGGTCGCCGCGCGATTTGACATTGAACTGCGTTCCGACGACCGTTACGGTGCCCCAATTGGTCTGCACATCGAAAGTTTGGCCCTTGGTCACTTTAAAGAATGCTTCGCCATCGAGTTCGAGCGACCGGTTGCTGTTCCAGTTCCATCTTTTGTATCGGATCTCTGAACCGGCGTTGAGCGTGACCTCTGAATCGTCGGGCAGCGCGAACATTTGCGTGGTCCCATTGTCAGCAGTTTGCGTTTTGGGCGTGTATTGCTGCGCGGTAAACAGCAATCCGAGCGCAAGGACCAATACGGCGGCCATGCGCAGCCATCCGAATGATTTTTTGATGGGGATGACTTTTGTTTTTGGGGTGTCGATCACGGTACGGTACATCGCATCGGTGTCAAATTCAGGAGCCTGAAGCTGTGCCGAATAATGTCGTATACGGTCGTAAGCCTTGAATTCAGGCGTTTGCTCGAATGCTTTGCGCTCCTGATCGGTCATGCTGCCTTCGAGCCATTTCGCTAAATTATGTTCTTTCATCTTCGTATTCCTTTCCTTTTTTTGATACTCAAACAAGCAACCCTTCTAAAACCCTACTAAATATTGCCGATTTCTTTGCGCAGCGACACCAGCGCGCCGCTGATACGCTTTTCGACCGCCTTGACACTGATGCCAAGCATGTCCGCAATTTCACTGTATTTCTTGCCGTCGATGCGGTTGAGTAAAAACGCCGTGCGCTGGCCTTCAGATAACCGGTCGATCGCGTGCTGGAGCTTGATTTTGAATTGTTCTTCCTCGAGCACAAAGTCCGGGCGTTCGGGCGCATTGCTCGCCGCTACGGCACTCTGGGCGTACCGCAGGACGACTTTTTGGTGCGCCACGTGGTTCAGCGACGCATTGTTGGCCACGGTATAGACAAACGATTTGGCCTTTTCAGGCGGGACATTGGCGCAATTCTCCCATAATTTGATAAATGCGTCCTGCGCGACGTCGTTGGCCATATCGGAATTCCCGAATTTGTAATACAGGTAATGGGTCAGCGTTTTCGCATGGGTTTTGAAAAACGAGGCAAAGGCCCGCTCCTCGCAAATTCCGTGCGTGGCATTTTTATCCATGGTGGGGACGGATTTTTAGTTGGCTCAACAAGTGAAGTCGAAAAAACCTATTTTTACATTTTTAAAATGCCAAATATAAGATTTAACGCAAATAAAAAAGGTTTGCGGTAGGGTAATTTTAAAATGGCTTGTTTCACCTCTAAAATAATAAGGCGCGCATGAAAATTAAGTTGAAATGGATGGTGGTCCTGTGCATTGTCATGGGATTCGTATCGTGCCAGGAAGAGCGTCATGAAAGTTTTGTAAGCGATCAGGTGTTGCATAAAAGTTCCGTTTTGACGCAAAAGCTGCACCGCGTTGCATTGGCGCTCGCGGCGGGCAATGATGTGCTGGACAGCGCCACTTGCTTTAAGATTAAATTGCCGGTTCAGGCCACGATCAACGGGCATGCGTTATGGATCGATGATGAGCAGGATTACCAGCAGGCCGCTGCGCTTTTGGCTTTGCCCGGGGAGCATCCGGATCCGGTTTCATTTCAATATCCGATCACGCTCATTTGGGAAAACGGCAGCGAAACCACCGTAACCGGTGCGGCACAATTCCGGCAGCTGCAACAGCAATGTCCTGCCGACAGTTCGATGATCCCGATCCAATGTGTCGATTTTGATTTTCCGTTTTCCATTTCAATGTATGACGCCGTTTCCCAAACGCCGCAAATCCTGACCATTGCCGATGCGTTCGGGCTGGTCGCGTTTTTCAACAACCTCAAACCGGCCGCATTTTTCCAACTTAATTACCCGATCAGCGTGGCGCGCAATGATGGTTTTTTTCAGTCCGTTGAGACCAACGCCGCGCTGCAGCAATTCATAGACAACTTCGGGGATCAATGCAGTTCATGCGATAATGTTGGCGTTCTGATCGACAATGATCTGGTGTTTTACATGCCATTTGCCAATGAAGTGGCCGATTTGACCGGTTTTTCCACGCCGGTCGTTCCGGGGGCGAACGTCAGTTTTGTAACGGACAGAAGCGGCAATGCCAACGGCGCATTTTCATTTCAAACCGCCAATGGCAACACCATTCAGATCAACGCCACGCCACAAAACAATTTGTTGCAGGCCGGTGCCTTTACAATCAGTTTGTGGTTCAACCGGCAAAATCCGCAGGTATTTGATTTTGAGCAATTGTTCAGCACCGCAGAACTCGGGATGTCGCTCGGCAATCCGTTCAATCAGGAAATCCGCAGTCCGTCAGTCTGGGCCTCGGGAATGGTCAATCCGTTATACGATACGGGTTGGATCGATGGTGGAATGCTCGGTGAACTCAATCAATGGCACCACATGGTCGTTACCTACAGCGGCAATACAATGCTGTTGTACCGCGATGGGGTGCTGCAGGGAAGTGCGGCGGCAGTCGCATTCTCGGGCGAAATGTTGGGCGGCGGTATTTTTGGCAATAATTTCAAAGGATTCATCGATGATATCCGTATGTACAAGCGCGCGTTGAGTGCGCAGGAAATCGCAGTGTTGTTTGGCCTTGACGGCGATGTAAACACCTGCATGGAGTAGAGTTAGTAGTTAGGTTATATATCCAGAAGACCGGTCGTTTTGACCGGTTTTTTTTTGACGCCGCACGCAAAACCCGCTTGGCTGCTTGGCGGATTTGTGCTATATTTGCTGCTTCATAAAACGAATCAAGATGTTTGATAATTTAAGCGACAAGCTCGACAAAGCGTTCCATATACTCAAAGGCCACGGCAAAATCACTGAAGTCAACGTAGCCGAAACCCTTAAGGAAGTGCGCCGCGCGCTTCTTGATGCCGACGTCAACTTCAAAATTGCCAAAGATTTCACGACGCGCGTCAAGGAAAAGGCCATCGGGCAAAATGTACTTACCACGTTGCAGCCGGGGCAACTCCTGGTCAAGCTCGTCAAAGATGAACTTACCGAGCTCATGGGCGGCGACGCGGCAGGCATCAACCTTTCAGGGCAGCCTACGGTCATTTTGATGTCCGGTTTGCAGGGTTCGGGTAAAACAACGTTCTCAGGTAAACTTGCACATTATCTCAAAACTAAAAAGCATAAAAAGCCGCTGTTGGTGGCCGGTGACGTATACCGTCCGGCGGCGATCGATCAGTTGCATGTTGTAGGCGGACAAATCGGGGTGGAAGTCTACGCTGAGCGCGACAACAAGAATCCGGTCAGCATTGCCGAAAATGCGATCAGGCACGCCAAATCGAACGGCTTTAATGTGGTCATCGTGGATACCGCGGGCCGATTGGCCGTAGACGAGGAAATGATGAACGAAATTGCGAACGTCCACCGAGCGATCCAACCGCAGGAAACCCTGTTTGTCGTCGATTCGATGACCGGGCAGGATGCGGTAAACACAGCCAAGGCGTTCAACGACCGACTCAACTTTGACGGTGTGATCCTGACCAAGCTCGATGGCGATACGCGTGGCGGTGCCGCGTTGTCGATCAAATCGGTGGTCAACAAGCCGATCAAATTCGTCGGAACCGGCGAAAAAATGGAAGCGCTTGATGTGTTTTACCCTTCGCGTATGGCCGAGCGAATCCTTGGAATGGGCGACGTGGTGTCGCTTGTCGAACGCGCGCAGGAACAATTTGACGAAGAAGAGGCGCGCAAATTGCAAAAGAAGATCGCCAAAAACGAATTTGGTTTTGACGACTTTTTGACCCAGATCCAGCAAGTCAAGAAAATGGGGAATATGAAAGACCTCGTGGGAATGATTCCGGGCGCATCCAAAGCCATGAAAGATATTGAAATCGAGGACGATGCTTTCAAGCACATTGAGGCCATCATCCATTCGATGACCCCCAAGGAGCGCAGCAAACCTTCGATTATCGACGTCAAGCGCAAAAACAGGATCGCCAAAGGGTCGGGGACCAAAATCGAACAAGTCAACCAGCTCATGAAGCAATTCGACCAAATGAGCAAAATGATGAAGATGATGCAGGGTCCGGGCGGAAAGAACTTGATGAAGATGATGGGTGGAATGAAGGGGATGCGATGAAATTGTTTAAGGTTTAAAGTTTGAGGTTTTCGAAGCCAGAACTTTAAACCTTAAACTTTTAATATTTAAACCAAACACAACAATGCAACTACTCGACGGAAAACAAACCTCAGAAAACATCAAAAACGAAATTGCGGCCGAAGTTGCGCTCATGAAAGCCAATGGCGAAAAGGTACCGCATCTGGCGGCCGTAATCGTGGGCAATGATGGCGCGAGCCTGACTTATGTGGGAAGCAAGGTGAAAGCATGTGAACGCGTCGGGTTCGAATCGACGTTGATCAAAATGCCGAGTACAACCTCAGAAACCGAATTGCTCAAAAAAATCAAGCAGCTCAACCTGGATGACAATATCGACGGTTTTATCGTACAATTGCCATTGCCAAAACAGATCGACACGCAAAAGGTGTTGATGGCGATCGATCCGAGCAAGGATGTTGACGGATTCCACCCCGAGAATTTTGGCAAAATGGCGCTCGATATGTCGACTTTCATTCCGGCCACGCCGTTTGGGATCCTGGAACTGCTCGAACGCTACGGTGTCGAAACAAAAGGTAAACATACGGTAGTGATCGGTCGCAGTCACATTGTTGGCCGACCCATGAGTATTCTGATGGGACGCAAAGGTTTTCCGGGCAATTCGACCGTTACCCTAACACACAGTTTCACCAAAAATATAGCGCAAATCACGACACAAGCCGACATTATCATCACTGCGCTTGGCGTTCCGAATTACCTCAAAGCCGAAATGATCAAGGACGATGCAGTGGTAATCGACGTTGGAATCACACGCGTCGAAGATAAAAATGCTGAGAAAGGTTATGTAATAACAGGCGATGTCGATTTTGAGAACGTCAGTAAAAAAGCCTCGTTTATTACGCCCGTTCCTGGTGGGGTGGGACCAATGACCATTGCGATGCTGCTCAAAAATACGCTATTGGCACGGGAACAGCGCAAAGTGTCGCACGGATAAAAAAGAGGCCCCGATATGCATCGGGGCCTTTTCTATTGCGCATCATAATCACCTGGTTTCCGGTAATCCGGATCGTCTTTTTTGATGATTTCAATGTTCCACCGCTTTTTGGGCGCGGCATTGGGGTTGGATTTTTTAGAAGATGCGTCCGGGGTGTCGTCGCGTCGCGTTTTGCTTTCCTGGCGTTGGACAAACTCCACATCACGACGCGGCTTAGCCGTTTTCTTCGATTTTGGAGCGTCGGGATTTTCCCGTGCAGGGAGGGTCTTAGAATCTTCTTTTTTTACAAATCCGACCTTTCGCGTAGGGCGTTCCGAGGCAGGCTGATCATCGCGTTTTCGCTTGTCATACGGCTTGGGAGCGTCGCGTTCAGGTTTTGCGCCGGAATCTTTGCTGCGGCTGGCGTTGCGTTTTAGAATGATGCCTTTTTCGATTTTAGGCAAACTCGCTTCCTCCGTTTTGCTTGACGGCTCGATGAGTTGGTTGAGCTCGGCAATTTCAGAATCGGTCAGATCGCGCCAACGTCCCTGCGGCAAATCGAGCGAAATGTTGATGATCCGGATGCGGATAAGGCGCGTGACTTCATAACCCAGATATTCGCACATACGGCGGATTTGCCGGTTCAGGCCCTGCGTCAGTATGATTTTAAACGTAAATTTACTCAGTTGTTCAACATGGCACTTTCGCGTTACCGTATCGAGAATCGGTACGCCATTGCCCATGCGGTCGATAAAACGCGAAGTAATCGGTTTGTTGACCGTTACGGTGTACTCTTTTTCGTGGTTGTTGCGCGCGCGCAGGATTTTGTTGACGATGTCGCCGTCATTGGTCATAAAAATGAGTCCTTCTGAGGCTTTATCCAATCGTCCGATCGGAAAAATGCGTTTGGGATAATTGATAAAATCCACGATGTTGTCCTTGACCTCCTGGTTCGTCGTACATTCGATTCCCGGGGGTTTGTTGAAGGCCAGGTACACTGGTCTTTCGTTTTTCTCGCGGATGAGTTTGCCGTCGATGCGCACCTGGTCATCGTTGGTGACTTTCATTCCCATTTCGGCCGGATTGCCGTTGACGGTCACACGACCTTCTTCGATTAAAGCATCGGCTTCACGGCGCGAGCAGAATCCTGTTTCACCAATGTATTTGTTGAGGCGTTTTTGTTCTTGGTCCATGTGGCAAAGGTAATGTTTTTTGGCAGTCGGGCGTACATCCGGTTTATTTGCGCGCAAATGAAAGCGATTTTGTTGGCCATCAAAATCCGAATAAATAAAAATTTAACAAAATGTACAGATTTTCTGTATCGGAGTGTGATTTTTATTTTGTTGGGATATACTTCCAACGCCCCTTCCCTAGAGATAAAATAACGAATTTTTCTCCAACTTCCATTACAGAAAATCTACCTTTTTTCGGAAGGCATCGACTTCTCACGGGTTTTAAGAGGGAGAAAACTTTAACAAATTAGGCAGATTTTCTATCGCGTAATGTTGTAATTAATGCTTAGGGGCAAGCCCAATTCCCCCTGCCCAATTGGGCATAAAATACGATTTTTTTCGATACCTTTCTTACAGAAAATCTGTAAATCAAAGGCCGCTTCAGCCGATTCGAATTTTTTACTGCTCCAAACCGTTACGGGTGCGCCAAAAATGCGCTCACTTTTTCATACAACGCTACATCATGCATGCTATGACCCAGTCCGCGCGTTTCAATGAACGTCGCGCTTTTCCATGAGCCCGCAATTTTCCGGGCCTCGGCAAAGGCCACCACGTCGTCCTCGATATCGTGTGCGATCATGCCCTGGGCGCGCAGTGTCGATCCAAAAATACGACCTGAAAATTCGCTGGTCCTGATTTTGAACCGGTCGGAAAAATACTGCTCCAGCAAGTCCAGCATGCGCGCATTCAAGCCAAGCATTTTTCCAAAATTATCCACAAGCGTCTGCAAATCGGACGGCGCGCCAAGCAATACCATCTTTGCCACTGCATGGTGCGGATACAGGTGCTGGTGGTACAAACACGCTGCACCGCCAATGGAATGGCCGATCAGCGCGTCGGGTTTGAAGCGCCGGATGGCCGCATCGATGAATTCAGCATAGCGCGGCACGTTGAATTCCGTTCCGCTCGAGAGTCCGTGCGCCGGCGCGTCGACGGCCACCACCGTACTTCCGGAGGCTTTGAGATATGGCAACAGCTGTTCCCATCGCGCGGCGTTGCTTTCCCAGCCATGTACCAGCAAAATGATCTGACGGTTGCCCTTCCAGGTGTAAAACTGGATGTCGTGCCCGTCATGCCGATAGGTTTCCGTATCGGTATCGCGCAAAACCTGCGGCAGGCGGTCTTTGAGCAAACGCCCGTCGCGCGGCTCGCTGAAAAGTCGGTAGGCGAGCAGCGACGCTTTTTCGGGGCGCGCATAACTGAGTAGGTTCAGGTAGCACCCAAGCGATTTTTTGACCAGTAAACCCGTGAATTTTCGCATAAAAAAAAGCCCCGCGAGCGAGGCTTGTATTTAGATTTCTGAAAACAATTGTTTCATTTTTTCCCTTTCTTCTTCAGCCAGTGAAGAATCGACCAGGATTCTGCCGGAATGTTCATCGGTGATGATTTTCTTGCGGCCTGCGATCTCCACCTGCGTTTGTGGTGGAATCGTGAAAAATGATCCTGCCGATGCGCCACGCTCGATCGATACAACAGCCAATCCGTTGCGGACGCTGCTTCTGATGCGGTCGTACGCAGCCAGTAAACGGTCTTCGATCAGTTCGCGGAATTGTGCTGATTTTTCAGACAAAAACACTTCTTCTTTTTCCGTTTCCTGCATAATGTCGGCGAGTTCCGATTTTTTGTGCTTGAGGTGGCTCATTTTAGCTTCAAGCTTTTCTTTGGAACTTGCGATGATTTCCTTTTTGTGTTCCATCGACGCTTTGAGTTCCTTGATCTGCTTTTCAGCCAATTGGATTTCGAGCTCCTGGAATTCCACTTCTTTGGTCAGCGAGTTGAATTCGCGGTTGTTGCGTACGCTGTCCTGTTGTTTTTGGTATTTTTTGATCGCGGTCTGGTGTTCTTCGATCGCGTTTTTCTTGGCTTTGATTTGTTCCTCGATCGTGTCAAGGTCTTGTTTGAGCTTCTCGGTACGCGTGGTCAGTCCGGCCACTTCGTCTTCCAGATCTTCTACTTCGAGTGGCAGCTCACCGCGTACATTTCTGATTTCATCAATTCTGGTGTCGATCAACTGAAGGTCGTACAACGCTCTCAACTTCTCTTCCACGCTCAATTCTTTGGTATTCGTAGCCATATATTAAAAGTACTTAACTGGATTTGTATTTTGTTCCGATAAAATGATGGCAAAATTAGTGATTTTTTTCATAAGAAAATCAGCAATGTAATTTTTTGTATACCGCTCGCTTTCAAAATGCCCGATGTCGCACAACAGCAATCGGTTTTCGGCCTGATAGTAATCGTGGTATTTAAGGTCCGACGTAACCAGCGCGTCTGCACCCGCGGCCAAAGCGTGCGTTATTGCAAAACTTCCCGAACCGCCCAGCACGGCCACCTTTTTGATCTGTTTGTTCGTAAACGCCGAATGACGGATGCCGCCGGCCTGCATCTTATCGGAAATATGCTGTAGGAAATCACGCTCATCAAGGGCCGTTTCCAATTCACCGATCATGCCCAGCCCGATATGCTGGTGCGCGTTCTGCAAGGCGTACACTTCGTAGGCGACTTCCTCGTAGACATGATGAGTAAAAAGCGCTTCGAGAACCTGCCGTTCGAGGTGTTTTTCAAAGGTCACTTCGATCTTGATCTCGTCGTTCTCTACAAATTCAAACCGCTGCCCGATTTCCGGATTGCTGTCCTGATTGCCCATATAAGTGCCGATTCCGCGCGAATTAAAACTGCAGTTCTCATAATTGCCGATGTTGCCTGCACCCGCATCGAACAACGCATTGCGCAATTTTTCGGCGTTTTCCGGAATCGTAAACGTGACCAGTTTGTAAATGAAGGCAAGCTTGGGGACGAGTATTTTAGGGCGTACCACACCAATGGCATCGCAGAGGATTTTGTTCACGCCATTTTTATGGTTGTCCAGTGCGGTGTGCACGGCGTAAATCGCAATGTCGTGGCGTATGGCTTTCAGTACGGCGCGCTCCACGTAATTCTTGCCTGTGATTTTTTTGAGACCAGAGAAAATGATCGGATGGAAGCACACGATCAGGTTGCAGTTCCTGGCCACCGCTTCGTCCACCACTTCCGCGAGCGCATCGTGGCACACGAGTATTCCGGTAGCGGTATTGTCGGCATTGCCCACAAGCAGGCCTACATTGTCAAAATCCTCGGCGTAAGCCAATGGCGCCATTTGTTCGAGTATCGGAAAAATTTCTTTGATTTTCATATTATGTCGACCATGGGTTCAGGTAATCCTTGATGATCCAGTTCCCGTTGTTTTTTTCGAGCAGCAGCACCGCGCCGCTGTTGTGTTCGATGTTTCGGTAAAACGTGACCTTGACCAGCGCGATATTGCTTTTGGAATGGTACAGCGGCTTGCTCACAATCATAAGCCGCTGGTTGTTCAAATTGAGCCGTGTCGAAACTTGCTGGTATTGCTCAAGGCCCAGGCACTGGCTGATTTTTTGTTTGAGATTGCTTTGCTCTGACGCATAGATGGCTTCAAGTTCTAACGTCCAATCTTTCTCTGACCAGTCGGCGATCTTGCTGCGAACTTCTTGTTTGAAATCCTTTGGGAGCGCCGTATTTTGGATTGCCTCTACCAGCTCTTCGTTGTTGTTGGCGCGTTGGCAATACAAATACAACAACTGGCTACGGCCTTTAAAAACGGGTTTTTCATTTTTGTAATACCGATGCAAAATCGTTTGGAGCACCGCGGCATCGTCCGGCATTTGAGCCACCGCAGTAAACGGAAAAAGCCATAAAAGTAAAAGGTAAGCGCGCATCAGTAAGGCCGATTTATTTTCCTTCAAAGATAAAATATTATATTTTCGCAAAATGAAATTGCTTCGAAAATTGCTGTTCCCGCTTGCCGTATTGTACGGTTGGGTCACGCAATTGCGCAACTTTTTGTACGATAAAGGCGTGTTTGGCGCGTACCGGTTCGACGTGCCGGTGATCGCCGTCGGAAACCTGAGCGTGGGAGGTACGGGCAAGTCGCCGGCCATTGAATATCTAATCCGGTTACTTGGTCCTGAATACCGCATTGCCACGCTGAGCCGGGGCTACAAGCGCAATACCAAAGGATTTATTCTTGCCGATGAACGCGCAACGGCAGAAAGTATAGGCGATGAACCGCTGCAATTTTACCGCAAGTTTGCCGGTAAAGGTTCGAATCCTTCTGCGTTCACCATTCAGGTGGCCGTCGATGCAGACCGCAAAAACGGCATCGAGACGCTGTTGCGCCAAAGCCCAAAACCCGATTTGATCCTGCTCGATGACGCGTTCCAGCACCGCCGTGTCAGGGCCGGGTTCTACATCCTGCTTACGGCCTACGGCGATTTGTATACCAACGATTGTATGCTGCCCACGGGCAATCTTCGCGAAGGACGTCGGGGTGCGCGCCGCGCCGATGTCATCATGGTAACCAAATGCCCGCCCGGAATTTCCGCCGATCGCAGAAAGGAAATCGAAAAAGCGTTAGCTCCGGCAGCGCACCAAAAAGTGTTTTTTTCGTCCATCGGGTATGCGGACGCCGTTTGTGGTGAGGGTCGGGAAATTCCGGTTTCCGAAATTCGCGACACGGCCAAATTGCTATTGGCGGGAATTGCCAAACCGGAGCCGTTCTTTGATTTCCTTCTCGCACCCGGCGATACGGTCAGGCGCTTTGCGGACCATCACGATTTTTCCGATCGCGACATCGCCGAGATCATCGCCCTGGCGCAGGGCCGGCCTATCGTAACGACTGAAAAGGACTATGTCAGGTTGCGCGGCAAACTTCCACAGTTACCGCTATTTTATCTTCCGATCCAAATGGATATCCACCACAGCGAGGCGTTCGACAAGGCCGTGCAACTCTTTGTGCATACCGGCAGTTCGTCAAAGCGCTAAAAAAAATCGTCAAAATACACATAACTGGCCTACAAATCCCAATTCAGGATGGTCGCACAATGAAGCGTTTAGGGCCGCTTTCTCTAAACCGTATGTTATCCGGCCGCATTTGTTTTGTGCGCTCGATATGCCAACGGCGTCAGCACAAACGTTTTGCGCAGCGACGACCGTCGCAGATTTGCAAGCCATAGGCGATGATGTAACATGGTACACCGATGCTACCGGTGGAACCCCTCTCAGTGCCGTTGCGCCTTTGGTAAGCGGTACTTATTACGCCTCGCAATCCGTCGGGATCTGTGAGAGCGATAGGGTGGCGGTTGCTGTAACGATTGCGCCGGTTACCTCGAACGCTACCACAGAAACCGCATGCGGAACATTTACATGGGACGTCAACGGAATGACCTACACGGATTCCGGCATTTACACCGATCAGGACGGATGCCATACCGAGACCTTGAACCTGACCATCACGCCGGTCACCTCGAACATGATCACAGAAACCGCATGTGGAACATTTACATGGGACGTCAACGGCGCGGTCTTTACCGAATCGGGCAGCTATGACTACACCTTCGAATGCAACACCGTAACACTCGAGCTTACCATCGTTCCGGAGGCCATATTGACGAGCCAGCCGCAAGACACATCTGTTACAGAAGGGGCTGCGGTCAGCCGCGGTTTCAGGCGGAATTTCGTTTCAATGGCAGCGCAGTGAGGATGGCGTAAGCTGGAACGACGTTGCTGAAGGCGCAGGATATACAGGAACACAATCCGTTGCATTGACGCTCGATGCAGCCATTGTGAACGCGGCGCTTAACGGCACCAAATTCAGGTTGCAGGTTGACAACGGTGTATGCGCTACGGTATTTTCCGATGCGGCGACGTTGTCGGTTTTGCTCGGAACTACTTTGTTTGCATCTGGCGTGGTGCGCATTTTATCCGAATCCGACGCGGGAAAGTGTTTGGATCGAGACGCCATCGGCCCACGCGAAAGTAGCGATTTTCGATGTGAACGGGCGCGTGGTGGGCAACGCAGCGCTCCATCGATCAGGGCAGGCCATTCCGATGACCCATCTTGCCCCGGGCGTGTATCTGTTCAGAATCACCACAGATCAGGGAAGCGCCGTGATGAAAGTCGTCAAGCAATAACCACTGATTATTTGAGAAAGGGCCGCATCGAGCGGCTCTTTTTTTTTATCCATACCGCTTATGAAGTGCGTTTTTACTACATTTGGGGCGTCGAGGACTAAAATTATTTTGACTATGTGGAATCAGGTGCAACAGACCGTAAATTACATCAAAGAAACAATCGATTTCCGTCCGGAGTACGGGATTATCCTGGGCTCGGGTCTGGGC
>JAEWLN010000002.1 GCA_023457535.1 Bacteroidota bacterium | reverse complement strand
GATTTGTGTGGATTTTTTTGAGCGGGATGATTTTTCACACAAATTCGTGTGGATTTTTGTGACGGGGCTGTTTTTTCACACAATACTATTTTTTGTTACGTGTGCGGAACTCTATACGGCGTCGTACAGATGCCCTTGAAAATCTATAAATGCCCTTCTGATCAAAGGAATTTCGCCGAGTTCTTTCTTGGCGTCGGCAATCGCGTGGTATTTCAAAACCAGCAAATCCCCTATGTTACTATCGTCAAGTTCATCTGTACCCTGCTGGACATACTGCTGTAGTACAAAATCGAGGAACGCCTGTTGTTTAGGATCGTAATCTGAAAGATGAATTTTTGCACGCTCGGCACGTACGACACGTTTTTCAATTGCAGATTCGAATGCAATATAAGCCAGTACATCGTACAAGTCACTTTCCTGCGCCCGAAGCATCGACTGAAATTCGAGTAACTGGCTTTTTGGAAATCCCTTTTCGGCCAATTCCTCAAGCAGTTTTTTACGCGTAGCAGGGTCACGCCACAATTTGCGCAACTGGGCTTCGTCACTAAACAACTCCGGCAGCGTACCAAACAGGCTTTGCAGAAATTCCTCGCCTGAAATGGGTTTGCCTTCCGGACTCCAAAATGACGTACTGTACATGTGCTGAAATTCACGCACTTTTCCGTCGGCTAGTTTGATCCGGGTCAGTTTTGCCCCTGTCTTTTCGCACCGACACATTTCGTATCCGCAACGCTCGCAAGTCGCTGGCGGCTCTTTCGGACAAATACACGGGGCACTATTGCAAAGTTCGCATGGCTTACCCGTAACGACAGGCTTTGGCTCGGGCCGGACCGGCTCGATAGGTTCCCCGTCCCACTCCGGATCGCTAAAGTGGTGGTACGCTTCGACAAAGTCGAAAATCGTAAAATAGTCTTTGTCGTCAAAAAGTCTTGTACCGCGACCGACGATTTGTTTGAACTCGATCATCGAATTGACCGGTCGCAACAACACAATATTCTTGATTTCGGGCGCATCGACTCCTGTGCTCAATTTTTGCGAAGTGGTGAGCACCGTCGGGATGCGCTTTTCGTTGTTCTGGAAATCGCGTAAATGCTGTTCGCCGAGTGCGCCGTCATTGGCCGTTACGCGCTGGCAGTAATTCGGGTTTTTGCTCCTCGATAGCTGGTTGATCAGATCCCGGATGGCCGCCGCATGATCCTGCGTCGCGCAAAACACCAGCGTCTTCTCGTCCTGGTTCATCATGTCCATGAAGATCCTGACGCGGTATTCCTCGCGCTCCTTGATTTCGATGATGCGGTTCATGTCGCTTTCGGTATACCGGCGGCCTTGTTCTATTTCGCCCTCGATCACCGTATCGTCTGAAGTGAATATGTAATCGTCGATGGTCGTATCGATCTGCTTGACGCGGAAAGGCGTCAGGAAGCCGTCGTTAATGCCATCCTTGAGCGAATAAACATAAACGGGTTGTCCGAAATAATTATACGTATCGGCATTCAGGGTGCGCTTGGGCGTTGCGGTCAATCCGAGCTGTACGGCCGGTTTGAAATATTCGAGGATCGTACGCCAGGCACTTTCGTCCTTTGCGCCGCCGCGGTGGCACTCGTCGATGATGATGAAGTCGAAGAAATCGGGTGCATATTGGCCGAAGTTCGATTGGCCGTCGAGTTCGGATACGAACGTCTGGAAAATCGTAAAGAAGATTCCCGCATTCGTCGGGACTTTCCCTTCTTTTTTGATTTCCGACGGCTTGATGCGCTTGAACACATCTTCCTCGAATGCGTTGTATTCGTTGAATGACGTCAGCGCCTGATCGGCCAAAAGGTTGCGGTCGGCCAGGAATAAGATGCGCGGGCTTCTGGCATAATAGCCTTCGGTTTGTGCCGATAAATTCCACTGGGTCTGGAACAATTTCCACGCGATGTGAAATGCCGTGGCAGTTTTTCCCGTTCCCGTGGCCAGCGTGAGCAAAATGCGTTGCTGGTTTGACGCGATCGCCTCGAGCACGTTGTGTACCGAATTGACCTGGTAATACCGCGGCGGCTTTTGCCCGCTTTTGGTCTCGAACGGCACGGCGTCGAACCTGCGCATCCACAATTCCTTCTCGGGCTCGCGGCGTTCTTCGCGGCCAAAGGTCAGCTCCCAGAGTTCGTCAGGCGTTGGAAACGAAAGCACGTCGGTTTCGAGCGCTTCGTGCATGTCGATGCGGTAATGTTGTTTGCCGTTGGTCGCGAACGCAAACCGGATTTGCAGTTTTTCGGCGTACGCTTTGGCCTGGCCCACGCCGTCTGTGTAGTATTTGGTCGCCGCCTTGGCTTCGATCACGGCCAGGTTGCGGTTCTTGTATTGCAGGATGTAATCGGCTTTGTCGGGATTGGCCCGACGGCCCGCACCGATCAAACGGCCTTTGCTGATGGGAAACTCATTGGCCACGCGGCTACCGGGCACAACGCCCCAACCCGCGGCTTTTAAGGCTGGGTCGATCAGTTCGTAGCGCGTTTGGGTTTCGTTCATGCGGGAATTTCTTTTTGGGTGAGTTGGCCGGTGAAGGCTTTTTGGAGTATGGATTTTTTAAGTTCTTCGAGGTTTTGGAGTTTTTGGGTGTAAATTTTTGCCAGACCTTCAATTTGATCATTTAATCTGTCTAATCTTTCCACAATAATTTGTTGTTCAACTAATGTCGGTAACGGGATTGGATAAGTTTTAAGTTTGCTTCCATTAATATTTGCTTGGTTGACACTAGAAATGACGACTGTTTTACCATATCCAAGAGCCACGTCACTGTTTAAATAATAATTAAGATAATTTGCATCCAATAGATTTTCGTCACGATGAATTCTGATCAGATATCCGGCGAAAATTGCAGGTCGTTCTCCTTTATAAATTGCAGTTTTTCCAACTAATTCAGGACTATTAGTTCTATTGAAAAGCACATCGTTATATCGAAGAAGGTATTGCTCATTGTCTTTTTCGTTATTGGAAAACACTAAATTATCCCAATTAAATCGTCCGTTTCTAATATTACCCATTCTTAAGACGGGTAATGATCCTTCGGCCACTGATTTTGCTGAAGATCCATACTCAACTTTTTTACAAACACTTCCTAATTCTCGAACTTCCCACCGAGTATCCGTTAATATTGAATTCAATTCACTCTGAAACAAATCCTTTGCGTTTTGAAGGTTTTTTTCGAGGTTGGCTTTGGCGCGGTCGATGGCGGAGAAGGATTTGTCAATTAGTTCAACAATGTAATTTTGTTCACTCAATGACGGAATTGGGATTTCAATATTTTCGATTTGTTTTGAGGAAATATGTTTTACTGTCGTGAACGCAGTAACCTCTTCTATTTCTTTCAGGTATTTGTTAATCCCATAAAACAGGAATCGAGGATTTATATTATCAGAAAATTGCGACAACTTGCAAACTCGTTGATTAAGAAGAGAATTTATTCCTTTCCACTCGAAACATCCAAATTCTCCATCCATTCCGATCAAAAACTCTCCACTTGACACCAAATACTTTTGGTCAAATGCTCCTGAGTAATTTATTTCGGTTTTGATTCCGTTCTTTAAATCCCTTATACGAATTAATTGCATTCCGCCAACCGCTGTAAATAATTTAGAGTCAAACGCGTATCCATTTTGAATCTTAAGAACAGATGACAACTTCTGAATGTTCCAATTTTCCATCATCCCACCAAATCTTTAACTTCATTCAACAAACTTTTCGTTTCCTTATCGAGCAACTGCATTTCCTCGAGAATCTCGATAGGGCTGCGCAACGCGGCTTCCTGCGGCTTGTTCGGGTTTTTGACCGAGAGGTCGTAGTTGTGCGTTTGCACGTCGGCAATCGTTACATTCCAGCTTTTTTCAGTCTCGGGCTTGGTCTTTTGCAATTCGATGAATTCGCGCAGGTCGTTATCATTGAGCGGGTTTCCTTTGCCGAGGTTTCGTCCGAAATCGGCTTGGTAGAACCAGGTCTTTTGCGTGGGTTCGCCCTTGGTAAAAAACAGCACGACGGTTTTGACGCCCGCACCCAGGAACGTACCGCCCGGCATGTCGAGCACCGTGTGCAGATCGCAGGTTTCGAGCAAATGCTTTCTAAGCGCGACCGAGGCGTTGTCGGCATTGCTCAAAAACGTATTCTTGATGACGATGGCCGCGCGCCCGCCGGTTTTCAAGCTCTTGATAAAGTGTTGCAAGAATAAGGAAGCGGTCTCGCCCGTGCGGATGTCGAAATTGTGCTGCACTTCAGGACGTTCCTTGCCACCAAACGGCGGGTTGGCCAGGATGACGTGGTAACGGTCTTTTTCCTGTATGTCGCGGATGTTTTCGCTGAGCGTGTTGGTATGGATGATGTTGGGCGCCTCGATGCCGTGCAGGATCATGTTCATCGTCCCGATGATGTAAGCGAGGTTTTTCTTTTCCTTGCCGTACAGCGTATCTTCCTGCAAAATGCGCAGGTTTGAGGTGGATTTTTCCATGCGCGCGTACAGGTAATCGAACGCTTCGCACAAAAAGCCGCAACTGCCGCACGCACCGTCGTAAATCTTTTCGCCAATCTTCGGGTCGATCACTTCGATCATCGCGCGGATCAGCGGACGCGGGGTGTAATATTGCCCGCCGTTGCGACCGGCATTGCCCATGTTCTTGATCTTGGCTTCGTAGAGGTGGCTCAGTTCGTGTTTCTCGGTCGAGCTGCGGAACACGAGTTCGTCGGCTTTTTCAATGACCTCGCGCAGGTTGTAGCCGCTTTTGATCTTGTTATTGAGTTCGCTGAAAATCTCGCCGATCTTGTATTCGATCGTTTTGGGATTCTCGGTCTTTTGCTTGAAATCGGCCAGATAGGGAAACAATTCCTGGTCGACGAACCTGACGAGGTCTTGGCCGGTCTTGGCTACCGAATGGTCGAGTTTGCCGTCCGCGGTTTTTGGCATTGCCCAATTGGGCCAACGGAATTTTTCGTCGATGATGAATTGATATTCCTTGCCCTGAAGTTCGGCCTGGTCTTTTTTATCTTGCTCCAAATCGTCGAGATACCGCAGGAACAGTACCCATGAGGTTTGTTCGATGTAATCGAGTTCGCTGTCGGCTCCGGCATCTTTATACAAGATGTCGTCTATATTTTTAAAAGTTTGTTCGAACATTATATTGTGATAAGGTACCAAATGTAACCAATCAAAGTAAAAATGCAAAGCGCACCGTGAAATTTAGAGAATTAACGGGTTTCTACTACCTCAATGATCGGCGTTTCATGTTGTGTGAATTTTTTCATCGAAACATTTTTTTTCACACAAATCTGTGTGGATTTTTTACCCGGTTAAATTTTTTCACACAAATCTGTGTGGATTTTTAAATTTGATTGATTTTTTCACACAAGGAAGTTTAAGGCTTAAGGTTTAACGTTACATTCGTTCGACATTCGACGTTCGACGTTCGACAGGAAATTTAAAGTTTAAAGTTTAAGGTTACGCTCGTTCGACGTTCGACGTTTGACGTTCGACATTCAACTAAATTTACAGATTTTCTATAACAGACTAAGTTTTTAAAATTGTATTTTAGCTCTAGGGAAGGGGGCATTGGAAGTATACCCCAACGAAATTTACAAATACCGCGCAAGCAGAAAATCTGTACATTTTGTTAAAGTTTAATACCCACCGGGTGAGCTTTCATATTATCCATTTTTTTGCGTTTGTTCGACGTTCGACAGAAAAGTTTTGCGTTTGAAGTTTAACGTTACGTTCGTTTGACGTTCGACGTTTGACATTCGACGTCCGACATCAAACGTTCGACTTTTAATATTTCCCTAACATCCCCACCAAAAACAAAATCCTATCTTTCCCCCAATCCAACCTTAAACCTTAAACCTCAAACTTCAAACCCCATGAACAAATTCCTCCTGCTCCTACTCTTCACCCCACTTATCGCAAATGCCCAACTCGGTGATCTGATCAAACAAGTCTCCGGCCAAACCAAGGGCGCGAACCTCAACACCAACGGGCTCGACATAGCCGCCGGGCTCAAAGAAGCGCTCAACAACGGCATTTCCAAACAGGTCACCAAACTCACAGCCGTGGACGGATTTTACAAAAACGCCGCCGTCAAGATCCTGATGCCCGACGAACTGCAAAAAGTTGACAAGGCGCTCCGCAGCATGGGCATGTCCAAGCTCGCCGACGACGGGATCAAGGCGCTCAATCGTGCCGCCGAGGACGCGGTCAAAGAAGCCACGCCCATCTTTGTATCGGCGGTCAAAAACATGACGATCACCGATGCCAAAAACATTCTGATGGGGCAAAACAATGCCGCAACAGCGTATCTCAAAGGCGCGACGTCGACGGATTTATACGCGAAATTCAGCCCCGTGGTGCAGCAGTCGATCGGTAAAGTGGGTGCGGACCAGATCTGGGCCAGGATCATCACGCAATACAACAAACTCCCACTCGTTTCCAAAGTCAATCCGGACATCACCGATTATGTGACCCAAAAAGCGATGGACGGCGTGTTCAAGATGATTGCCGTCGAGGAAGACAACATCCGCACAAAAGCCTCTGCCCGCAGCTCGGATTTGTTGAGGAAAGTTTTTGCGTTGCAGGATTAATGGTTGGGATTTGAGTTTAAGGTTTAAAGTTTAAGGTTGCGTTCGTTCGACGTTCGACGTTTGACGTTCGACAGAAAAGTTTAAAGTTACGTTCGTTCGACGTTCGACGTTTGACGTTCGACAGAAAAGTCTACAGTTACGTTCGTTTGACGTTCGACGTTTGACGTTCGACTTTCAACTAAATTTACAGATTTTCTATACCAAAGTAAGCTTTTAAAATCGTATTTTAGCTCTAGGGAAGGGGGCGTTGGAAGTATACCCCAACAAAATTTACAAATACCGCGCAAGCAGAAAATCTGTACATTTTGTTAAAATTTAATATCCAACCCGAATCCAGTCATCTTAAACCTACATCATGTCCAAAGTATTTTTTATTCTTCCGGTGTTGCTTATTTTGAGTTGCGCCGAGCTGCAGCAGGTTGCCAGCCAATATCCGCAAGTGGGAACGACCATCTCTAACGCCGACATTGCCGCGGGATTGAAAGAAGCGCTCACCAACGGCATTACCAAAGAAGTTTCAAAGCTTACCGTAACCGACGGGTTTTTTAAAAATGAAGCTGTAAAAATCCTGCTGCCCGATGAATTAAAAAAAGTCGATAAAACGCTGCGCGACCTCGGAATGTCAAGCCTGGCCGATGAAGGGCTCAAAGTGCTCAACCGCGCTGCCGAAGATGCCGTAAAGGAAGCCACGCCTATTTTCGTGTCGGCCGTTCGGGGCATGACCTTTACCGATGCGCGCAACATTTTGCTCGGGAACGACACCTCGGCCACGACGTATCTGCAGAACACTACTTCGGCGCAGTTGTATGCCAAATTCAATCCGGTGGTTAAAAATTCGCTCGGCAAAGTCGGCGCGGACAAGGTCTGGAACCAGATCATCACTAAATACAACGCCGTACCGCTGGTCAAAAAGATCAATCCCGACCTTAATGATTATGTGACCAACCAGGCGATGAACGGAGTTTTTAAAATGGTGGCCGTCGAGGAAAAGGACATCCGCAATAACCTTTCTGCGCGTACATCGGACTTACTTAAACGCGTGTTCGCCCTGCAGGACAAGTAGCACCTGAACAAACGCATAAATAACTAATCCTTAACACTTTTGCTCAAAAATTTATTGCACCTTTGTAGGGTAATAAAAGGTTTTTATTATTTGGTTTAGAGTTAGTTAAAAAATGCCGACGGTTTGAAAGAATCGTCGGTTTTTTTTTGCCTATCCGATGCGTTCATGCAATTGTCTAAAGTACCCAAAAGCCTTGTGCAGCCGGCTTCCGTACCACGAGAACATCTCTCCGTTTACAAATACCGTTTTGGCGTGGTGCGTAAAGCGTCCAATCTCAAAAGCATCCTGTTCCCTGAACGGATACGGCTCGGAGGACAACAGCACCAGTTCCGGATCGCCTGCCAGCCGGATTTTGCGCAATTCAATCTCAGGATACCGCCCCTGCCCTGCGTAAATGTTGTCAAAATGGTTCAACGCCAGCATTTGGTCGATGAAGGTGTCGCTTCCGGCAACCATCCACGGTTTTTTCCAAATAAAATAGGCGGTTTTCCGATGCGGCCTCCCGTGCATATACTGCACAAACGCGCTATAGGCCGATGCGATTTTGTCGTTCCACTTTTTTGCCTCGGTGCGTTTGTTGAACAATTGGCCAAAATCGGAAATCATTTGCGCATTGTCAGGCAGTGAGCGCACATCGGTAACCCAAACCGGGCCAATGGCACGCAGCGCGTCAACCATATCAGGAGTGTTTTCTTCTTTGTTACAGATGATGATATCGGGGGCGAGCGCCGCGATTTTGTCCAGGTGGACCTTTTTGGTTCCGCCCACAACGGCGCTTACCGATTTGATGTAATACGGATGCACGCAAAATTTCGTCACGCCAACGATGTTCCGCTCGAGTCCGAGGTCGCACAACAATTCGGTCTGCGACGGCACAAGCGACACGATCCGAAGCGGAACGCGGTCGAATTCAACAAGGTGGCCCATCTGGTCGTGCATCGAAGTGTGCATAATTTGTAACTTAATTGTTAAAATGCTGTAAATGCTAAAATAAGCAATTGCAATAATTTTAAATAAAAATAAATCCCGCAATGAAAAGGCTTTTTACCCTGCTCCTTCTGGCCACTGCCATCGCTTCGGCGCAATCTCCAAAACCATTGCGGCCCGGCTTTGACAAAGAGGAATACCGACAGCTGTTGCGGGCCTTTTCGTGTTGGGGCGACAGTATGATCTACAAAGGGATTCCGGAAAGCACCGTCTACCGCACCATTTACAGATCAAAGGTCATCGGGATGGAAAACCAATGGGAACTTTATGAAAACCATACCCATTCGGTGATTTGCCTGCGCGGTACGGCCAGCAGCAAAGTAAGCTGGATGGCAAATTTTTACGCGGCGATGATTCCGGCCGTCGGGCAACTGCAACTCAACGATACTTTAAAATTCGACTATCATTTTGCCGATAATCCCAGGGCGGCCGTTCACGTCGGATGGGCTTTGTCAAGCGCCTATCTGCTGACCGATATATTGCCCAAGGTAAAGGAGCAATACGCCAAAGGATTCCGCGCGTTCATGATTTTCGGACATAGCCAGGGCGCGGCCTTGGGTTACTTCATTACCGCCCAACTTAAACATTACCAAAAAACCGGAGTGTTGCCCAAGGACATTGTATGGAAAACCTATTGCAGCGCAGCGCCCAAGCCGGGCAATCTGTATTTCGCCTATGATTATGAGGCATCCACGCAAATGGGTTGGTCGTACAGCGTGGTCAACGCCGCAGACTGGGTTCCGGAAGTTCCCGTTACGATTCAGGTGGTCGAGGATTTCAACACGGTCAATCCGTTCACCGAGGCGAAAAGCAAGCTAAAAAAACTGCCGTTCCCGCAAAACAAACTCATGACGTTCATGCACGGGCAACTCACACGCCCGAATAAAAAAGCGTTGCGAAAGTACCAGTTATACCTCGGAAAGATCGCCTCGCGCATGGTTGAAAAAAACGTTCCGGGATACAAAAGTCCGGAGGAATTTTACGATTCGAACAATTACATGCGGTGCGGCAATATGATCGTACTGAATCCCGACCAGGCCTATTACCAAAAATTTCCGGACGATAAATCCAAGATTTTCCAGCACCACAGCTTGCTGGCGTACCTATACCTGCTCGATAAATTACCGGCCGAGTAAGATTTGCGCCATTTGCTGCTGTATCGCCATGGCTTCCAGACGCGCCTTGTCTGCAAAATCATCGCCGTGGCCCGCGTAAATTATCGCGCGTGAAGAGTTGACCAGCAATCCGACATTTTTGTTCATGCCGTATTGGCAAACTTCCGCAAGACTTCCGCCCTGAGCGCCGATGCCTGGAACCAGAAAGAAACTATCGGGCAGCAATTGCCGGATTTCGGCCAGATATTCGGCCTTTGTAGCCCCTACCACATACATCAGGTTGTGTGCATTGCGCCAAGTTTTGGATGTTTGGATCACTTGCTCGTACAATTGGTGCGCACCGGTATCCAAAGTCTGGAAATCCGCCGCGCCCGGGTTTGACGTCAGCGCAAGCATAATGGTGTGCTTGTCCTCAAATTCCAGGAACGGCTCTACCGAGTCGCGTCCCATGTAAGGTGCCACGGTAACCGAGTCGAAGTTCAAATCTTCAAAAAATGCTTTGGCGTAGCGGCTCGACGTATTGCCGATGTCTCCGCGCTTGGCATCGGCGATCGTAAAAATTTGCGGGTAATTTTCGTTCAGGTATTGAATCGTTTTTTGCAAAGATTGCCAACCTTTGAGGCCGTAAGCTTCATAAAAAGCGGTGTTGGGTTTATAGGCCACAGCCAGATCGTGCGTGGCGTCGATAATGGCTTTGTTGAATTCAAAAATCGGGAATTCGGCATTGGACAGGTGTGCGGGAATTTTATCAAGGTCTACATCAAGTCCGATGCACAAAAAAGATTGTTTTTCGCCAATCTGGGATATAAGCTGTTGTGTCGTCATATCGCAAAGATAGCCTTTTGGGTGCAATTTCGGGCAACCGGATGCGTTCTTTTCCACGTAATCCGGACCAATTTAAACGTTCCATGGCTCAAATCCCGACTGTTTCCGATGACCCGCGGGCAAAAAAAAGCCGGACATCAATCCGGCTGTGCGTAAAAAGGCGACGATCAAAAAACCTCGCTCGCCTCTTTGAGCTTTTCAGTATTGTTGACCAGCTGCAGCTCGTCGATCAGCTTTTGTACGCCGCCGTTCATCACGCCGTCCAGATCGTAAAGCGTAAGCCCGATGCGGTGATCGGTCACGCGTCCCTGCGGATAATTGTACGTGCGTATCTTGGCAGAACGGTCGCCCGAAGACACCTGCGAAGAACGCTTTTTGGCATCTTCCTCCTGCTTTTTGGCCAATTCCATTTCGTATAGGCGCGAACGCAGGACCGAAAGGGCTTTGTCTTTGTTCTTGTGCTGTGATTTTTCGTCCTGGCATTGGGCAACGAGTCCTGTCGGGATGTGCGTAAGCCGCACCGCAGACTTGGTCGTGTTGACCGATTGTCCGCCCGGACCTGATGAACAGAAAAAGTCTACGCGCACATCGTTCATATCCACTTGTACGTCAAACTCTTCCGCTTCAGGCAATACCATAACCGTGGCCGCCGAGGTGTGGATGCGCCCCTGGGTTTCGGTTTGGGGAACGCGCTGCACGCGGTGCACGCCGGCTTCGAATTTGAGCGTGCCGTATACGTCCTCGCCCGTCACCTCAAAAATAATTTCCTTGAATCCGCCCGATGTGCCTTCGCTCAAATCCACCACTGAAGTGCGCCAGCCTTTGTTTTCACAATATTTGGTGTACATGCGGTAAAGGTCGCCTGCAAAGATCGACGCCTCGTCGCCGCCTGTCCCGGCGCGGATCTCGACCATAACGTTCTTGGCGTCCTCAGGATCCTTTGGAATGAGCATGAATTTGATTTCCTCTTCGAGCGCAGGCAGTTTGTCCTTGGCCTCGTCGAGTTGCATGCGTGCCATTTCGACCATTTCCGGGTCGCTCCCATCGGCTATGATTTCGTTGGCCTCGTTGATGTTGCCCATCAGGTTAACGAGTTCGTCGCGCTTTTCGGACAACGCCTTGAGGTCTTTGTATTCTTTGTTAAGTTGTACGTAGCGCTTTTGGTCGGCGATGACCTCGGGTTGGATGATCAGATCCGAGATTTCATCGAAGCGCTGTTTTACAATCTGTAGCCTGTCTAACATGTTGCTGTATTTGGAGGCGCAAATTTAGCAAAAAATGTTGAATCAATGCGCCTGGCCGTTTGCTGTAATTTTGTTAATTCCGACTGATCGAAATAGATAAGGATTATCGCCTTTATTTGGTTATACGCATAAAAGTTCGTATATCGATTTTAACGGACAATTTTTGAATCTGGGATAAAAATCGTTTTTTTACATTCCGATGTTGGCATCGGCTAAAATATCCGATATGAAAATAATGACAGTGGTGCTTGCGGCCGCAATGACCGTTTCGTGCACCAAACAAAAAGAGACCCCCGTGCACCAGATCGACAGCGCTCAGTGGCTGCTCGGCAACTGGGGACACAAAACCGCTCAGGGCCAGCTTACCGAAAGCTGGCAAAAAACAAACGACAGCACTTATGCCGGCCAAAGTTACTTTATTAAAGCAAAGGACACGCTTTTTGCCGAGACCATCGTACTGTCTGAAAACAAAGGCGATTTACTTTATACGGTCACCGTGGCGGGCCAGAACGGGGATTTACCCGTGGCGTTCAAGCTTACCAGCGGCACGGCCAGCCAACTGGTTTTCGAAAATCCGGCGCATGATTATCCGAAAAAAATTACGTATAACCTGATCCGCAATGACAGCATGGTAGCGCAGATTTCCGGTACGCAACAAGGCAAACCGGTATCCGAACAATTCCCGATGTCCAAAACGGCAGAAAAAACAAACCAATAATGGCACAAATCAATCCGTACCTGACCTTCAATGGCAATTGCGCCGAGGCGTTCGACTTTTATAAATCGGTTTTTGGCGGTGATTATGCGTATATCGGCAAATTCAAGGACATGCCCACTGAGCACCCGCTGCCTGATGACGTAGCCGATCTGATCATGCACGTTTCGCTTCCGATCAGCGCTGAAACCACGCTCATGGGCAGCGACGCCAATGAACATTTTGGCCAAACGGCGCAATTCGGGTCCAATGTGTCGATTTCGATCAACACTTCAAGCGAGGCCGAGGCCCAAAAGCTATTTAACGGCCTCTCCCAAGGCGGAACCATCTCAATGCCGCTCGATAAGACGTTTTGGGGCGCGTATTTTGGCATGTTGACCGACAAGTTCGGGATCCATTGGATGGTCAACTACGATTATTGAATCGGGATATTAGGGCGGCATTTTTTTTCTAATCGGACGAATTGAGAATCAGTCCGATAGTAATTTTTATTTTTATTTATTCTAAATAAGCTTGCGCAATTCAAATGCGGCGCTTACTTTTGCACCGTCTCTAAAGATTCTCAACAATGCACAAACCTTTACTTCTGGCAGGGTTTTTCCTGCTCACGCTACAAACGGCGCAGGCTCAGGATACCGCTTCACTTACCGATGCTGAGCTCGACGCGTTTTTCAACATAAACGATACCGTTAAAAACAAACGCCAACTGTTGCAACAAATCAACATCACGGCGCAAGGTCCAAAGCCGATGTCGGTGCTCAAATCGGGTATCAAACCAATGGATCTGCCGCAAAGCATACAAGTGATCGGCAATGAAATCCTCCAACAGCAACAGGTTTTGCGTCTCAGTGACGTGGTCAAGAATGCCAATGGCGTGTACGTAGCTTCCGCACGCGGCGGCGCGCAGGAAACGTTCTATTCGCGCGGTTACGACATGTCCGCCAACAATATGTTTAAAAACGGTTTCCGCACCAGCAACGGCGCAATGCCTGAGGTGGCGTCGCTCGAAAAGGTAGAGATCCTCAAAGGTTCTTCGGCATTGCTGTACGGCAATGTTACGCCGGGCGGGATTGTGAACATGGTGACCAAATCGCCGATGTTCGTGCACGGTGGTGAAATTGCGATGCAGGCGGGCAGTTATTCGCTGTACAAACCGTCTGTGGATGTGTATGGCCCGCTCAATAATACGATCGCTTACCGCTTTGTCGGAACGTATGAAAACGCCGGTAGTTTCCGCGATGTGGTGGAACGCGAGCGTTACTATGTCAATCCGTCGGTGCTTTTTAAAGCCAGCAGCAAAACTGAAATTTTATTGCAGGCCGATTACCTGCATGACGATTGGACCCCGGATTTTGGAACGGGCGTATCAGGAAGAACGATCGCCGATGTGCCGCGCAACACTTACCTTGGGGCGTTATGGTCGAATGGTCAGACGCGCCAGGCATCAGTTTCCGGATTGCTCACGCACAAGTTCAGCGAAAACTGGAAGCTTGGATTTGCCACTTCGTTCCAGAATTACAAGCGCACCTCTGAAGGAACCGAGCGCATCCAGCCGCTCGAAAACGGTGACTGGAACCGTCCGCTTGGTAAAAACCGCAACCAGGACCAGATTGTTGGCCAGCAGTTGAGCCTGCAGGGCCATTTCAACACCGGAAAAATCAAGCATCAATTGTTTACCGGCGTGGATTTCGAGCACTCTTTTGCGCAAACCTATACTTTTAAATACGATCCGGCCACGTACGACATGATCAACGTGTTTTTCCCGCAGCTGTTCGTACAACGCACCGACATCCCGTTTGCGCCCGCTACGAAAATCGTCAAGACCGAGGCCAACCGTTTTGGCGTTTACGTTCAGGATTTGATTTCGGTGTCGGAAAAAATAAAAGTACTCGCCGGTGTGCGTTGGTCATGGCAGGAGTCGCAGCCCGACGCATATGACCTGGTGGCCAACACTGTCAAAGAAGAGCGCTACCAACAAGATGTTGCATTTTCGCCTAAGATCGGGTTGGTGTTCCAGCCGGTAAAAAGCATGTCGTTGTTTGCGAGCTACGCCAATTCGTTTACGCCAAACACCGGCGTGACCGTATCGAACGAAACACTCGAGCCGTCCATTATCGACCAGTATGAAGCCGGTATCAAGAACGAATTTCTGGACGGATTGCTTACGGCCAACGTGACGCTGTATCAGATCGTCAACAGCAATCTGGCACAAATGGCGCAATTCAACGCCGATGGCACCATCAATACGAACACCAACATTAAAGTGCTCAGCGGCGAAACCACGAGCAAAGGAATTGAGGTCGATTTTTCTGCCAAACCTATCGACGGTTTGAACCTCATGGCAGGTTACAGCTACAACGATATGCGTTATACGAAAACTTCGGGGCTTACCGGCAGTTTCATACAAGGCGACCGCATCGTGCGCACTCCTGTAAACACGGCCAACCTGAGCGCGTTCTACACCGTTCCGGGCGGACTGCTCAAAGGCATTTCCTGCGGCGCGATTGCCAATTACATCGGCGATCGTCTGGGCGGATGGAACAATACCATCGGGCAAACCGTTCCTGACCGGTCGATTCCGCTTGAAGGTTACACGTCTGTAGACCTCTCGGCGGGTTATGAATGGCGTAAAGTGTCGTTGCTTTGTAAATTGTCCAACGTTGGCAATGTACTCAATTACAATGTCCACGAAAATTACAGCATCAACCCTATTGCACCGCGTCAGGTAATTGCGACGCTTAAATACAAGTTTTAGCCATGAAACAGCAACTTATCCGCAACCTGCACCGCGACCTGGGCTATTTTTATGTTGGACTTATAATTTCGTTTGCGCTGTCGGGCATTATGATGAACCACCGCGAACACTGGCATCCGGACAAATACACCGTAGAAACTAAAGCCATTAGCATCGCTCCGCCTAACGAGGAAATGA
>JAEWLN010000001.1 GCA_023457535.1 Bacteroidota bacterium | reverse complement strand
TCGAATTCAGCAAATGGAGAACGGACCGTGTCAACGAGAATACGCTCGAGCAGCAAGGATACCTCAAGAAAGATTCGAAAGTAACGGCGGTAAGTGCAGATAAAACATTCAGCACCGAAACCTATCTCGCTGCGCCTACCAAAACCATGGGCGGTGATGAGGAGATCGTTCTCAAGGGAAGAAGAAACTCGGCTGCCAAGCCCGGAAAAGCAGATAAGGACGGAAACGTAAAAGAACCTAAGAATGTTTACGCCCAGAGAACCTCAGGTTTGATCTTGCCGGAATACAGACTTCCGACAGAGGCTGAGTGGGAATATGCCGCTGCCGCAGATGTCGGTCAACGCGAATACAACATTTACAAAGGTCAAAAGAAATATCCATGGTCAGGAAGCTACACCCGCTCGGGCAAGCGTCAGGTACGTGGCGATCAATTGGCTAACTTCAAGCAAGGAAAAGGAGATTACGGCGGAATCGCAGGATGGTCTGATGACGGTGCCGACATCACCAATAAAGTTAAATCATACCCGCCAAACGACTTTGGTTTGTATGACATGGCAGGAAACGTGGCCGAATGGGTTGCCGACGTTTACCGTCCGATCGTAGATGACGAAGCGAGTGACTTCAACTACTACCGCGGTAACGTGTACACCAAAAACAAAATCGGTGAAGACGGTAAAGTGGAGATCGTCACGGCTGAGACACAGGTTTTCGATACTTTGGCCAACGGACGTATCATCGCCAGAAACTATCCGGGTGAAATCGCCCAGGTTCCGGTGGACGAAAAAGAAACGTACCTGCGTCAGAACTTCGACAAGTCCGACAACAGAAACTACCGCGATGGTGACAAACAGTCTACGCGTTACTTCAAATTCGGATCTTCTGAAGAAGGTGATGAAGCCGGTCAGCAAAAGGACACGCACAGGATGTACGATTCACCGGTTCACAACGTCACTACGGACAGTTTGGGGAACATGATGCGCAAATACGATAAGTCTTCCAAGCGTACGACGCTCGTCAACGACAACGTCCGCGTATACAAAGGAGGTTCGTGGAGAGACCGCGCTTACTGGCTCGATCCGGCCCAAAGAAGATACTTCCCGCAGGATATGGCTACGGATTACATCGGTTTCCGTTGCGCGATGTCAAGAGTAGGTCCTAAGGCCGACAAAAAGAAACGACCAAGAAATTAATTTTCAAAATATCCCATAAAAGCCCTTTCGAGGGCTTTTGTTTTTTAGTCTATGACCACACTGTTTTTGCACAATCTGTTTTTGCAATGTTCCGCTGTATCGATCGATACAAGAAAAATTGAGCCGCATTGCCTTTTTGTGGCGATCAAAGGCGAGCGGTTCGACGCCAATACGTTCGCGCAGGAGGCACTCGACAAAGGCGCGTCCTATGTCATTATCGACAATCCGCAATACCATATCGATGACCGCACTTTGCTCGTGCCGGATAGCCTTGCGGCGTTGCAGGATCTGGCGCGGTTCCATCGCGAATACCTCGGACTCCCGATTGTAGCCCTTACCGGCAGCAACGGCAAAACCACCACCAAAGAACTGATCCATGTCGTGCTGTCGCAAAATTTCAAAACGCGCGCGACGGTAGGCAACCTCAATAACCACCTCGGCGTGCCATTGACATTGTTGTCTTTTGACGCCGATACAGAAATCGGAATCGTCGAAATGGGTGCCAACCACCAAAAGGAAATTGAGTTACTATGTGATATCGCGCGTCCCGACTACGGCTACATCACCAATTTCGGCAAGGCGCATCTCGAAGGATTTGGCGGGGTGGAAGGCGTGATCAAAGGCAAAAGTGAAATGTATGATTACTTGAGGCGATCGGGTAAAACGGCATTTGTCCATCTTGGTGATGCGATCCAGGTGGAAAAAACGCGTGATATGAACACGTACACATTTGGCGTGCAGCAGCCATCGGCCGACGTGAACATTGCTTCGGTCAGCGCCGATCCGTTTGTCGAGATCGGGCTTGACGGCCATACGATCCAGTCGCATCTGATCGGACTGTACAATGCCGGTAATATCAATGCCGCCATCGCCATCGGACGTTATTTTAACATCGGTATCCACGCGATCAAAACCGCTATCGAAAGTTACGTCCCGGAGAACAACCGTTCGCAAATGCTGCGCAAAGGGACCAATGAAATCATCCTCGACGCCTACAATGCCAATCCGAGCAGTATGGCTGTGGCGATCGACAATTTTGTGCAACTCGGCGAGAGCGGCCGTCAAAAGATAATGATCCTGGGCGACATGTTCGAACTGGGCAAGGAAAGCCCAAACGAGCATCGTGCCATCGTTGCATTATTGGACGCGCGCGCAACGGGCAGCGTTTATCTCATTGGCAAAGATTTTTACGCAGCACGCATTGCCCGCGACGGCTTTTCATTCTATGAAACTTTCGACGAACTCGCCGCATCCTTAAAAAATGAGCGGCCGCAAAACGCACAGATATTGGTCAAAGGCTCGCGGGGAATGGCGCTTGAACGCGTACTGGACTTTTTATAATCCAAGGGCAAACATCAGAACTTCGAGTCGCCTTTTTCGCGTTGGAGCAACAGCGCATTATAGTGTTTAAGCGCGCTGAAAATAGACTCGGCGTGGATGTCGCCATCTACAAGCATTGTAATTTTCGATTTGGCCCATCGGTTCTTTTTTTCATTTTCGAGCGCGGCGACATAAATGTTGATGTAGGCCACCTGATCCGTACGCCGGTCAACCCCTGAAAAACGGAACACATTTGAAAAGTCATACAATTCGCTGTGGCTTGTGGGTTCGCCCTTTTTATTCAGGATGGTCAGCCGCAGGTGATCGCCTTCAAAGCTGGCGCGGTAATGCCTTTTGAAACTGTCGGGATCAAATCCGTGCTTGTTGATCTTGTCAATGATGAATTGCCGCGTTTCTTCCATTGACGTGGTGTTTGCGGCGGGCGCTTTGCCAAAATATTCTGTTTTGCCCGATGCGAACCGCACTTCAGTGACTTCCGTTTTTGCAATCGTCCGTTGCGAGCCTTCCGGATCGTCGGCATTGCGGTAATACAAATGTTCCAGGTTGGCGTTTGTGATTTGCGTCGGGATGGTTTCCCCGTTGCGCTTGACGATGACATCCTGCGCGTGCGCCTGGCAAAAGCCGAGCAAGGCCAAAGCCGATAAAATGGTCGTGGTTTTCATGTTTTTTGTTTTAGGTTCAGAAAGTCAGAAGGCGTTATCGGACCGAATATAGAATTTTATTGCTAACGTTCTGTATTTTTGCCCGTTTTTTTACAATGCCGATAACAACAGCCGCAATCCTGTAACGCAAGCTGCGGTCCTTTCCCGATATTGCCCAAAAAATGACTATGCGCAAATTAGCACTGCCCCCACTAATAGATCCGTCGAGCCGGTCGCTGATTCTGGGTACCATGCCCGGGGAGCGCTCCATTGCTTTACAGCAATATTACGGCAACCGCGGCAACCAATTCTGGAAGATCCTGTTTGCGGTCTTTAGCCGGCCGTTCAGCGATGACTATTCAGAGCGCGTCCGATTGCTCAAAGACCACCGCATCGCCCTGTGGAACGTACTGGCCTCCTGCGAGCGCACCGGTAGTGGCGACCAGGCCATACGTCATGCGGTGCCCAATGATTTTGGCGCCTTGTTCGCCGCGCATCCGCTTATCAGGCACGTGTTCTTTGAAAGCAAGACCGCACATGCCTGGTATGGCCGGTATGCCAGCTTCCAACCCCACATCAGCTATCATGTGTTGCCCTCGACAAGCGGATTGTACGCCGGAATGTCATTGGCCGAAAAAACGCTGCGCTGGCAATTGCTGGCCGATATCGCGCGCTGACTAGTTGTATTTAAGGTGAATGCTGACAATGTCAGAAGCCATTCCCGTGGTTCTCTCATAATGCCCGTACCGCATCTCGACGGTGTGGAAGTGCGCGATGCCAAAAACTCCGTTAAGAGGCGTGTATTTGAACCCGACGCCCAAAAATTGGCTGTCAAATCCGGACAGGTCAAAATTGCTTGTATAGAATTCCTCCGATCCGTCATGACTTGCGTAAGGCCTGAAATACCGCGTCGCATTCTGGGTGTAATAGCGGTAGAACGGGCTCACGGAAACAAAAGGCGAAAGTTTGACAGCCACCTCGAGATCGGCGGTATGGGCCGATAGTTTCCAATCGTCCGCGTAATATCGGTAATAAGCGCGCAGGATTACATTGTCGCCTAAAAAATAGCTTGCGCGTACGGCGATCGGGATTTTGAGCCTGCTGTCCGGCAAGTTTTCCTGATGGACCGAACCGTCCTGAAAATACACGCGATGGAAAGGCAAACTGAGGTAACCTTGCTGCATGATCACATCGGCCATCACCATCAATTGCAGGTTTTGGCTGATGACCTGCGAATAGCTCAGCGACCCGGCGAACGTATTGCGCGCCTGTGTTCCGGTAGGCGATGCCGGCGTGCGCAATTCTACCGGCAGTATCATCCTGACCTGGTCCAGATACGCCTGAAAACGCGCGGTAAACTCACCGTTCCTGTCCTTTGTTTTTTTCGAGTAGCTGACATTTGCGCCAAAAGACTGGTAGTCGTACTCGGTGGACGAAGAGACCCCCACGCCAAACGCATTGCCGGTTTGTTCGTTTTCCACCGTATAATTCAGCGACGGATAGAACCTGTTGTCGGACCACGATGCCGACGAATTGGCCTGCAGATCGATCATGTCCGATGACGCCGACGTGTAATGGTCGATTCCGGCTTCAATGTCCAACGTGTGTTTTTTTCCGTTGCTTCCGTATTTGATCAGCCGCACATCGAGCGTATTGGACAAATCGGTCAGTTTTTCAGACCCGGTACCGCCTGTCACTGCGGCATTGTTTCCGTCCTGTTTGTAATAGCTCGACACAAGGTTGATTTCGTCGAGTTTGAGTTTGGTATTGCGGTATCCGGCAGAATCCACCGGTGTTTGGGCCGCTGCGCGCATCATGCAAAGCAGTGCGAATCCGGAGATGACAATTCGTTTCATCGTTAATTGCAGCCGCAGCCGCCTCCGCTCTTACCCGCATTGGCCCCGGAAGCACCTTCGCGATAGGATTGAAAACTGAGTTCGGTTTTTTCTACTTTCCGGTTGGACAGCGCCATTTCAGCGTCGTTGAGTTTCCCTTTCTGGTATTCCTTAACGGGCGTGCAGGCCGTCGCTACCCATGCCAGCAGCAGTAAACCGCCCGGCCGGTACAGGTTGATGGTTGGATTTTTCATGTCAGATGAATGTGTTTGGAAGTGTAAACAGTGTTTTGGTCGTCGATGATGATGCAGTGCAAATCCGGGATCTGGTTGACCAGATACAAACCGGCCCCGATGCCCATGACGCAAATCGGGGTGGCCATCGCATCGGCAAATTCGGCGTTGTCGGCAATCATCGTGACGCTTTTGATGCCTGTGACGGGAAGTCCGGTTTTGGGGTCGATCGTGTGGGAGTATTTTTTGCCGTCTATCGTAACAAATTTTTCATAATTGCCCGATGTGGCTACGGCTTTATTTGAAATTTCAAGATACGAAAACGCCGATCGCGGCGCGTCCGGGTGGGCGATGCCGATGGTCCAGGGCTTGCCGTCGGGTTGGAACCCCCATGTGGTCAGATCGCCGCTGGCATTGATGATCCCGCTTGCAACGCCCGCTTTGATGAGCACGTTTTTGGCCATTTCTGCGGCATAACCTTTTCCGATGCCGCCAAAGCCGATCCGCATTCCTGCTTTCCGGAGCCACACCGTTTGGTTGTCCGGATCGAGCACAATGTTCCGGTAATCGATCAGGTGCACCATCTGGCGTGCGGTTTGCGCCGATGGAAGTCGGGTCATCGCACGATCAAAATTCCACAAGCTTTTGTCGATGCCGCCGTATGAAATATCAAATGCGCCCTGTGTGATCCTGGACAATGCGAGGCTGCGCGCGATGAGATCAAAAACCTCACGGTCTACGCGAACCGGTGCAATTCCCGCATTTTCATTGATGAGATTGGTTTGGCTGTCGCTTTTGAAAGTAGAAAGCAACTGCTCGATACGCGTGATTTCTGCCACGGCCATGCCGATGTAATGTTGCGCTTCGGTCGTCGATTGCGCAACGACAGTGATGGTGAACTGGTTTCCCATCAGCCGCATCGAGTTGGAAAAACGTTCCACTTTACGGTTGCTTATCGCAAATGGCTTTGATCTCGGCGGCCCACTCGCTCACGCTGGTGTCAGGTTTGCCGCGCCAGGATTTGATGACTTTTCCGTCGGCGTCGAGCAGCAGTGTGAGGGGGAACATGCCGTCTTTGTTGTATTGTTCGGCAAGCGCTTCATTGCGTCGGACGATTTCGGGGTTGGCAAGGTTCTTTTTCTTACGCGGAAAATCGGCATTGACCAGGACCAATCGGTTCGTGGCCATTTCCATAAACGCATCGCTTTCAAAATACGTTTTGCGCATCAGGATGCAAGGGCCGCACCAGTCCGATCCTGAGAAATTGAGCAGGATCAGTTCATGTTTTTCTTTGGCGATCTTTTTGGCGTCGTCAAAATTCGGTTCCCACTGAATCGGTAGCGCCAGCAGTAACAACAGGGCTATGATTTTCATAAACAAAGGATTGGGTATTGGGCTATAACGCAGCAGCCTGAAATTATATTTTAACGGTACGCCGTGGATTTTCCAATATGGATTGAGTCTAAATCTGAACAATCTACAGGGCCCGAAAGCAGCGGGAGTATCGGATTCCTGCCGCCCTGGTAAGTGGACAATGCTTACATTTGCCGCCAAATTTTAAACACCATGCAAAAAAAAAGAATCTTGTTCAAACCGCATGCGCCCAGGTAGCGGGTTTCGCGGAGCTTTACCGTCGGCTTGAGCAAAAAATCTCGTTGTCGGGGAAAAGTCAAAGTACATTGCACGCCTACGGGTCGCACCTGGCCAAAGCCGCCATTCATTTTAACGTATTGCCCACGATGGTCGAGCCGGATCAGATGAATGAATACTTGTATTACCTGCAACAAAATCACCGTTCGGCGTCCGATTCGTACTTCAAGTTCACGGTGTTCGGGCTTCGCTTTGCTTACCAGATGGAGGGTTTGCAGGAAAAGTACACCGCGTTGCCGTCATTCAAACGCGAAAAGCGCTTACCGGTTGTATTGAACCGCGACGAGGTACGCCGGTTGCTTTCGGCTCCCAAACTCCTCAAGCATCGGGTGTTGTTGGGTTTGTTGTACGGATGCGGGCTCAGGTGTTTCGAAGCGCGCAACGTCCAGTTGTCCGATATCGATTTTGAACGCAAAATGTTGCACGTCCGACAAGGAAAATGCAAACGCGACCGGTATGTTCCGCTCAGCGACGTCCTTTTGTCATGGCTTCAGCATTACATTGCTGTCGAAAAACCAGACCTCTGGCTGTTCAATGGCCGTCCGGTAGGCCGCGCCGGTGGTGATTTTGACGGTCGTTACTCGAACCGCGGCGTCCAGTGGGCCGTTCGTCAGGCCGCCAATCAGGCCGGGATCATCAAGCAGATGTCGGTCCATACGTTGCGGCATACGTTCGCGACGCATTTGCTCGAAGACGGCCTTGACATTGTAAGCATCAAGGATATGCTCGGACACTCAAAGATCGAAACCACGCTCATTTATCTGCACGTGGCGCAGTATGACAAAAGAAGGGCGTTCAGTCCGCTCGACACACTTTATCATCGTGCCGCCAACGAGGCAAACCCGCGAAATAAAAATCTTTCGGCTTGTTCGCTCGTGCAGCACATTGCCAATTGTCCGGATTGCAATACCGTTGGCCTGGCATCGGTTCTAAAACCTCATTTCGCTTTGGTTGGGACATCGGCATAAAGAAAAAGCCCGGAACCAATCGACTCCGGGCTTTAAAACATCGCTGCTTATTTTCGCAATATTTTGAATGTTTTTAACGTGTCGCCCGCGGCTACTTTTACGATGAAAGTCCCGGCCGGTAAATGACCCATGTCGATTTGCGCCGATGCAGCGCCCACATTTCGTGAAATCAACTTCTGGCCCACCATGTTGAACACCTCTACCTGCGTGAGCAAAGCCGTATGCTCGATGTGCAAAAGATCGACTACAGGGTTTGGATAGATCCTGAATCCGTGTTGCGCAAAATTGCCCGTCGCCAGTACAGAAATGGCGATGCACGTGGAAGTAGTGGTACAACTGCCATTGGAAACCACAACATAGTACTCCCCGGAAGCGGTCGGAACAAAAGTCTGGCCCGTTTCATTGCCGATTTCCTCGCCCGCACACGTAAACCATTGGTAGGTCGCCCCGGATTGTGTCGCGGTCAGAATGCCATCGTTTTCAGTGACACCGGAATCCGGAACCGCGCTTGTGGTAACCGTTATGCCCGATGAAGGAAGCGAGTTGCACGCTCCGGCATTTACCAAAACCGAATACAGACCCGCCTCGGACACCGTGATCGATTGCGTTGTCGCGCCGTTCGACCAAATATTTCCGCTCGCCGACGATGACGTCAGCACCACATGGCCGCCTTCGCAGAATGTCGTGGCACCCGATGCGGTGATCGTTGGCGTGGCGGGCAATGGATTTACCGTTACCGAAATCGGGGTTGAAATGGCCGATGAGCATGTTCCGTTATCGACCGATACTGAATACGAACCCGCAGTCGACACCGTGATCGATTGCGTTGTCGCGCCGTTCGACCAAACATTTCCGCTCGCCGATGATGACGTCAGCACCACATGGCCGCCTTCGCAGAATATCGTGGCACCCGATGCGGTGATCGTTGGTGCAGCAGGCAATGGATTTACAATTACCGAAATCGGGGTGGAAACTGCCGATG